>CALEPT010000179.1 GCA_937910385.1 uncultured Ruminococcus sp.
AGTACTACGGTATATCACGCTCTGACAGCGACATAAAAGCCCTCCAGACGGCTTTGAACACGCTCGGCTATAAATTAGCCGTGGACGGCATACTCGGCGATAAAACGCTCACAGCGGCGCGGAAATGTATCATTGACAAAGGTACAAGAAACGAGGTCGTTCGTTGGGTGCAGAATCGCTTGAACGCTCTCGGTTTCAACTGCGGCACGGCTGACGGTATCGCCGGAGACAAGACCATGAATGCAATCCACAAGTGGCAGTCCGACCATAATCTCGGTCAGGGCTACCTCGGCGGCTCTGACTGGAACGTGCTGCTGATGTAAAAAAATCCCCTCTGAGGTTCAGTCCTCGGAGGGGATGATTTTCTTTTCTGCATATTTTTCGCGCCGCTTTCTGTTGATTTCGTCTTTGTTTTCAGCGTAGTGCTTTCGACGCTTCGTGGAACGTTCCGTTTTGTCTACTTTTGTGTAGTAGTAATTTAGCCCCTGTTCGTTATCTATTTTTCTATGCATGATTGGCTGGCAAGTTGGGCAGTATTTTTGTAGTCCGCTTTCTACAGTATATTCAGCACCACAGTTCTGGCAGATATCTTTACTGCCGAGCGGTCTTATTGTTCCTTCTTTCTTCCTTTTGCGATCGGATATACGTCGTCTTTCTAACCGACAATCCGGGCAGTACCATGCTCGCGGACCGCCCGGGAAGCTCACGCCGCAGGTGCGGCATATCCTATCATATATTGCCATTTTCAGCCTCCGGTATTTCGCCGATGAGCACATAGCCGACGAGGATAGGCAGGTAGTCCGGCGGCTTGCGCTGGTTATCGCCTCCGCTGCACCAGTTCTGCACTGATCTATACGGCAGTCCGAATTTTCGTGCGAAGCTCGTCATGCTCAGCCCCGACAAGCTAACAAGACGCTTAGTGCTGCCGTCAGCAGCCGCTCCGATGATGCCGATAGCCTTTATTAGTCCGTCACCGTCCCACTTGATTTCAGGTGGGAATCCTATCTCGCCCAGCAGTCGCTCGGAAGAGCGACCGAGGTCAATGTACTCTTCGATCAGTGCCTTGTAGTAGTCGTATGTCATGTTTTTCTCCTTTAAATTCTCGGTTTTGGTTTGGTTTTGGTTTATTCCCCGTATTGCCGGTAGGTCAGCAGATTAATTATTAATCAATTACTGTTGCTCTCCAAGAGTAGTTGTTGTGTATTTCAACTGCTTCATCGTACTCATAGCCAAATGCTCTCGCAGATTCAATCATAGCTTCTTTTGCGTAGTCAATAGCTTCTTCTTCTGTCTCAGCTTCAACAGTTTCTTCAACTGTGAACCATTCGCTGCCGTATTCATTTGTAGGGTTGTACTCAACTTCAAACTTATTGTTCATAATTTTTACCTCGTAATCTTTCTGCCTTTCGGCTGTCTTGTTTCGGGCTCTTGCCCTTTCCTTGATTATATTATACACCCAACGAGTGCATTTGTCAAAGCTTTTTTGAGAAAATTATACTCATTGAGTACTTTTTGTATACTTGCACAATTTTTTGACTTTCTTTTGTGAAATTTGTACATCTCACGTTGTAATTGTTCTTAAAATTCGACAAATAACTATTGACATTTTCAAAACGATGCTGTATAATGTATTCGTCGGATAAATCCGAACAACCGCCGGGCTCTTCTTTTTCCGTTTTCCTTGAAGGGGCTGGCGGTTTTTTTTTGACACCCTTTTGACACCCTAATATATAATTTTTTAAGGTTTTTTAAGGTGAAAACGCACCGATTCAAATTAAAAGAAAAAGTCTTGTTTTTGCCTATAATTGGGCAATCACAAGACTTGAAATCTGGTCGAGGTGACAGGATTTGAACCTGCGGCCCCTACGTCCCGAACGTAGTACTCTACCAAACTGAGCCACACCTCGAACAATTACTAAATAATTATACACTATAACTGCTAAAAAGTCAAGCATTCTTAAAAAAATTATTATTTAACAAGAATACCGACCCCGGAGACTGTTCCGAGGTCGGTAAAAACTATCATATTACATTTTCATCAATTGCAGTTCATTCAATATGATACATTACATGAAAGCAGCTATAGTATGCGGAAATATCCTCGCTCCAAGTTTACTTTATTATTGCCTCAGTCCAGTACTCCTGATTATAGATATCTGTGAAGCGATACATAAGGTGAACATCTCCACTGCCGACGTCGGTGTTACTGATATTCATATCTGAGGTCACGGTGATTGTATCTCCGAGGTAATAGCTATCCTGATACTCCATATCGTAGGAGTAGAAGTCACAAAGGAAGTCGAGCTTGTCTCCGACATTGAGCTCAGTCATGCTCTTTGCAACTGTATCTGTCTCACCGCCGACGTAATCGGTAGAGGCACCTGCAATATATCCGTTAGGATTCTCGCTGTCGAATACAATAATGAGATTAACTCTGTCACCGTTGAGCATTGCAGGAACATAGCCTCTTATCGTGTATTCATCGCCGTTTTCGATAGTGTCGGTATGGTAATAGGCTACAGGCTGACCATTGATAGAGAGCCAGTTTCTGTCGGTATCAGCAACGAGATTTCCGTCGTCGTCGAAGCTGTATATATTGTCGAGACCGAGGTCTACATAGCCCGAGCCGTCGTCATAGAACATGTTCAGATCGAGCTTATGAACGAGTTCCCACTGCGATTCAGGGAGAGACATGGTATATGTGCCGTTATTTTCCTCCCATACAAGATTACTTACATCAAAGTAATATGATGCGAGGTACTCGGAGGAGTTATCAATATTCTGCTCGTTCATGAAGTTTGTATTTGAGCTGTCAAGCCCCTCAATGCTTCTTCCAGAGCTTCCGCCGAGGAAGCTGCTAAGGAGCGAGCCTATAACGTCTGAGCTGCCGGATGAACCTGATGAACCGCCGAGTCCGAACAGCGAGCCCATTGCTGATGAAGAGCCTCCTGCCGCTATCTGACCGCTTGTTTCGAGGCTTGCGAACTGTCTGATACACTTAGCATAATCCGAGTCCATGCCTATCTGAGTATAGGTATTGCAGGCGGTATCGACGTAAGAGGTGCGCTGATAGGGGAAGTAGATAGAAACGCCGTAAGCATTTGTCATATTTGTTGAGGTCTTGTTGTATTTTACCGCATTTTTGAGCGCGTCGGCAAGCGCCTTACCCTCGGAAGTACCGACGTTCTCAGCCAGATTCACGAGGTCTACCTGATCTATCTTAGAGCTCTGTGCGAACTCTCTGGTAGCATACCTTGCGTCGGATATATCCTTATATTCATTGTTAGATATTTTGGTGCTGACGGACTTTGAGAATGAAGAAAGCTTTTCGGGAATTGTGTTAGAGAATTCTGCAAGATCAATGACGGAAAGTGTAGTCTGCTGCCCTTTGCACTTCTTTGCACACTGTGAAACGAAGTCGTCAACAATATTCTTACCGATATCGAGCGTAGACATTGAGGTATTGCTGCCGAGCTTTGTCAGCCAATCGGTGTAGTACCAGCCTATGCCGGGCTCTGTCTCCTCGGAGGCTATCATGTAATCTGCGTAATTGTCGAGCATGAGAGCGGTCTCAGCCGTCGCCATAAGGCAGGCGTCGAAGCCGATGAAATCAAAGGTGACTCCACCATTTTTGAGAGCTGTGTTTATTCCTGCAAGACTCATTGATCCACTCTTGGCATTTTTCTCATCGTAGCCGTATCCGCTGACCGATCCGCCGCCGTGATCCCAGAGAATGAGCTCGTTGCGGTTTGCCGGAAAATTCCGATCACAATACTGTATGAACGAGGAGAGGTTTGCAGGGTCGGTCATTGCCTTGCTGCCCATATCATCCTCAAGTCTTATGATGCTGCCGTCCTTTATCTGATATATCTGGTTGACAGAATTGCTGATACCGCTCGTTTTCCACTTGGAGCAGCCTCCTGTGTAAACGATGAGGTTGATATTGCTGCCGAAGGAAGCGGTGCGCATTTCCTCCATATCAGAGGAAGCCATGCCGTACTTCGACTCAAGGTCAGTACCGCACATATATACCATTATAGTAACAGTATCCTGTCCGCTGCCTTTTATGACAGTACGCTTGCTGCGAGAGCCGCTGGCTACGGACGTATCCACGCTCGTGTCGCTGGTAGCAGATCCCGAAGCCGTATCGGAGGTACTGAAACCAAAGCCTGCGGGAGCGGAACCGCTGCTGCCTGTAAGTGAACCGAGAAGGTCTCCGCCGCCTCCTCCGCCTAATTTATTCATAAGTAGCATTACTATAATAGCGATGACAGCGACACCGCCGCCTCCGCCGATGGCTGCACGCTTTCCTGCTCCTCCGCCGGACGAACCCTGAGACTGATTGCTGCCGGAGCCTACTCTTCCTGTACCCAGTCCGTCGCCGCGCTTATTTACGCCGTTTCCTCCGGAAGTGACATTTTTTTCTCTTGCTCTTGGTCTGTTATTCTGATCCATGATAACCTCCGTAAAATATTTTTAACATTCCGGCTTAAAGCCATACACCCTATTTTTGCATAAAATGTCAATACATTAATATTTTACACTCTTTTAACGATAATGTCAAGAAATTAATGTTAATATCAGCATAATTTATTTGTAGCACCGCATACTTACTACATACTTTTTTAAGGTTGTTTTAAGATGAAATTAAGAATCGTGATTTATAATATCCACAGTGAATGAAAGGAGTGGTCATAATGATTAAAAGAAGTGTAATAAATATTCTTGCGCTGATGATCTGCACACTGCTTTTTGTTTCCTGTGGGATCGCGCAGATAACTGTTCCGGAAAGTGATGCAGAGACTTCTGAAAGCGCAACGGTAATATACCAGACGGTACTTGACGATCCTGAAACGAGCGATACTGAAAATGATGATCTGGAGCTTTCATCAGGAATATGGTGGGGAGTAGGTGATTCCGACGACAGCTATTATCTGCTCGATTCCGACGGCAGCGGCATTGTTATATCACAGAGCAGCGGTACGGAGAGCAATTTTGAATATGAGCTTGACGGTGATGAGATATTATTCCGCATTGATGACAGTATAAATACGACTCCTGCACAAATAGAATTTATCAATTCCGACTATTTAATAATAGACTATTCCAACGGCGACAGAGAGGAATGGACATATCTCGGAGAGCTTACATTTGAAGATTTCACTTTTTATAGCAGTGATGAGCTCTGTCTCATGGCGAGGGATTACCTTAGGTCAGAAAATGGTTCCGAGCCGCAGTACACGAATGCATACATTACCGAGAGCGGTCTTATAGCCATTCATCTTTACGATATTGTTGACGACCATACGTCTACCTGCCAATGGTACACGGTAGATCGATTTACTGCTCAGGGAACTGATTTCTTTGATGAACCGGTAGATCTGACAACGATCCTTTGAAGAAATAGTAAAAGCCTCATATTCGAGTGATATGAGGCTTTTTATTTATTTGCTATTCGGTTTCCGAGAGGAGCTTTTTTCTGTATTGCAGCGCTGATTGCTCCTGTTTGTTGTCGCCGAATTCATAGTAGACATGACCTACAAGTGCATCGGGAAGGTACTGCTGTCTTACATAGTGATTCGGGAAATCATGCGGATAAAGGTAGTGCTGTCCGACGACCTTTGCTCCTTGCCCGTCGAAGTGCTTGTTCTGTAAATGACGGGGAAAATCAAGCGCATCGGAGCTTTGAACATCGGCGAGAGCTGCATCTATTGCCATGCACGCGCTATTGGATTTAGGAGCAGTCGCAAGGAGGATAGTAGCCTCCGCAATGGGGAGCTTAGCCTCCGGCAGACCGAGCTGCAATGCAGAGTCTACGCAAGCCTTTGTCACGACTATTGCCTGAGGGTATGCAAGTCCCACGTCCTCGCAGGCAATGCAGAGCATTCGGCGACAGAGGGAAATGATGTCTCCCGCTTCAATAAGCCGTGCGGCATAGTGCAGGGCCGCATTTTCGTCCGAGCCGCGCACGGATTTATGGAATGCTGATAGAATGTCGTAGTGCTGATCGCCGTCGCGGTCGTAGCGCATATTGCTGCGCTGGGCGAGAATTTTAAGCGAATCCTCAGTTATGGTGAGCCTTTCGCCGGAGGTATCTGCGCACATTACGGCAAGCTCGGCGGTGTTGATCGCCTTGCGTACGTCTCCGCCGCAGGTGTAGGCAATGGTCATGACGAGCTCGTCGGAGCAGACTACCTCCTTGCCGCTTTCTTCGGACATTATAGCGAACGCCCGACGTATTGCGGGGGCAAGCTGTTCCGCCATGACCGGCTTGAACTCAAAAACGGTGCTGCGGCTGATCACGGCGTTGTAGACCGCGAAATAGGGGTTCTCAGTGGTAGAGGCAATGAGCGTGATATCGCCGTTTTCAATGTATTCGAGCAGACTTTGCTGCTGTTTTTTGTTCAGGTACTGTATCTCGTCGAGGTAGAGCAGAATGCCGTTTTCGCTGCCGAACGTGCCTATCTGAGATACCACATCTTTTATGTCGGATATTGAGGCGTTCGTGCCGTTGAGCTTGTAGAGCGACATTCCGCAGTTTTCCGCGATTATACGGGCAACGGTAGTCTTGCCCACGCCGGACGGTCCGTAGAATATCATGTTTGGTACTGTCCCGCTCTCTATTATTCGGCGCAGAGGCTTGCCATCGGCAAGTATATGCTCCTGACCGACCACGTCGGCGAGAGATTTAGGACGTATTTTATCTGCTAACGGTGCGGACATAATGACTCTCCTTTTATTAATGTTGATTAGATTTTCATTTTGTTATTTCTTTATTTATAAGTGTCACCATTCCACTGCTCATTTTCATTGTGTATCTGATACCATTAAAAGTATTGAAGGTAAATAAATCATAGGCTAAATGTGAAACAGCTACACACCATTCATCATTTCCTACTGTATCTTTCATATTCCAGATGCCGTCAATATAAAATTATTGGGATTGCTATCAGAGCCGTCCCAAATTAATTTGTAGCTTCCAATCAGGTATTCCGTTCTATCGCTCATAGTTTCTTCCCCGTAAATTTCTATTTGGTTTGTGACCCTTAAATAAAATCGGGACGGACAGCAGTCCGTCCCAAATCATCTTACTTGTAAAGCGGGAACTTCTCGCAGATAGCGTTAACGCCTGCACGTATCTCGTCAGCCTTAGCCTCGAAGTCCGTAGCGCAGAGGTAGATGTACTCAGCGATCTTGTCCATTTCCTCTACACCGAGACCGCGGGTCGTAACAGCAGGTGTACCGATACGGATACCGCTTGTTACAAAGGGCTTCTCGGGGTCGTTGTGGATAGCGTTCTTGTTGACTGTGATGTAGACCTCGTCAAGTCTGTGCTCAAGCTCCTTGCCGGTGATGCTGAACGGACGCAGATCAACGAGCATGAGGTGGTTGTCAGTACCGCCGGAAACGAGGTTGAAGCCTCTCTTTACGAGGCCGTCAGCGAGAGCCTTTGCGTTCGCAACGATACGCCTTTGATATTCCTTGAATTCAGGCTTGAGTGCCTCGCCGAAGCATACTGCCTTTGCGGCGATGGTGTGCATGAGCGGTCCTCCCTGAGTGCCGGGGAATATAGCGGAATTTATCTTCTTTGCAAGCGCCTCGTCGTTTGTGAGGATAAGACCGCCTCTCGGACCGCGGAGGGTCTTGTGAGTTGTTGTAGTGGTAATATCCGCGTAGGGAACGGGGGACTCATGGCAGCCCGCTGCTACAAGACCTGCAATATGCGCCATATCGACCATGAGCATTGCGCCCACAGAATCAGCGATCTCGCGCAGTTTCTTGAAGTCGATAGCGCGGGGATAAGCGCTTGCGCCGGCAACAATGAGCTTCGGCTTATGCTCATTTGCAAGAGCCTGAACAGTATCATAATTGATAGTCTCGGTGGTATCGTCAAGACCATATGAAACGAAGTTGAAGTATTTTCCCGAGAGATTTACGGGAGAGCCGTGAGTGAGGTGTCCGCCGTCGGCAAGGCTCATTCCGAGAACTGTGTCGCCGGGCTGGAGGACTGCAAAGTAAGCGGCTGTGTTAGCTTGTGCGCCCGAATGGGGTTGAACATTAGCGAACTTAGCGCCGAAGAGCTCTTTTGCGCGCTCGATAGCTATCTGCTCAACGATATCAACGCACTGGCAGCCGCCGTAGTAGCGCTTGCCCGGGTAGCCCTCGGCGTACTTGTTTGTGAGGACGCTGCCCATGGCAGCCATAACTGCGGGCGAAACGATATTCTCGCTTGCGATGAGCTCGAGGTTTCTCTGCTGACGCGCGAGCTCCTGAGCCATAGCCTCACCGACCTCTTTGTCGTAGCCTGTAACAAAGCCGATTGAATCCATAAGATCATTATACATCTGAAAAGCACTCCTTAAAAAGTTTACGTAAAATATTACTTATTAATTATACACCAATTGTCTGGAAATTTCAATAGGAAAATGAAATTTTCGCTCTGTTACTCCATAGGGAGCGAATCCACGAGCTTTAAAACATATTTTTGTATTGCAAGAGCGTCCATTGCAGTCAAGCCGTCGCCGTCTCCGGAACAGTCGGCTTTTATTTCGCCGAATGCGTTGATATGATTATCTTCAGTGCCGTAAATGCCGTATTTATCAGGATTTGCGATAGATTGCAGAATGAGTACTGCGTCCGCGAGTTCGACCGTGTCGTTGTCGTTTGCGTCACCATAGATGATGTTTGACTCATCGTCGAGAGGTATAAACGTATAGTCATATTTCTTTGCATATTCTTCGAGAGCAGTTCCGCTGTATCCGCGAAGAACTCCGCTGTACGGATATTCCGTTTTCCAAGTTTCGCCATTAAAGTGTTCGTCATTATTTATAGCATGATCGGAAATGCTGTAATATCCGTTACTGCGTATTGTGAGAGATCTGAGCTTGCTACAGTAACGGAATGAGTCATACAGCGTGTTAATGCCCGAACCGATATCCACGCTTTGGAGGTTTGCGCTACGCATAAAGGCTATGTTTATGTAAGTAACACTGTCAGGAATAGTTATACTTTTCAGATTCATGTTGTAATCAAATGAGTCACGTCCTATAATCTCCACTCCATCAGGAACAGCATAGATCGTTCTTTCGCTATTTGGAGGATACTTCATGAGAGTTTGCATATCTTTTGTAAATAAGACCCCATCAGCAGATGTAAAATATTCATTATCGGGCGATACACTTATTTCTTCGAGCTTCATGGTATTATTCAGGAAAATATCACCGATAGTCTTTAAATTTTTTCCAAGATAAATATATTTGAGGTTACTTCCGCTTTCATATATACCTGTATCGTTATTCATTGTAGCACTAAAGAAAGAGAAATTGCCCTCTCCTATCTCCTCTACCGAATCGGCGATGTATACAAATTCCAGATACGGCTGATCCTTCACTGCATAATTCGCAATTTTGACAGTTCCCTCCGGAACAAAATAATAACTGTCTTTTTTTCCTTCAGGATAGAAAAGAAGTGTTGTACCCTGTTTGTCAAAAAGCACACCGCTTTTGCTTGAATAATTGCTGTTTGTAGGTGATACCGTTATGCTTTCAAGGCTTGGACAATATGAAAATGCATATCTGCCTATGCTTTCAACAGAGTTAGGTATGGTAATTGAAGTAAGACTTGTGCATTGTTCAAATGCGCAATAGCCTATACTTGTGACCGAACTCGCGATCGTTATAGATTGAAGAGAAGAGCAATACTCAAAAGCTTCCTCACCTATGCTTGTGACACCATCATCAATGAGTACATATTTTATATCGTAGCCATTACTGTAACTGAGTGTATAAAATGGTGACGGAGCAGACATTTCATTATAATCATACATATCTCCCGTGCCGCTAATGGTGAGAGTCCCATCGTCGAGAGTCCATGTAAGGTTATCTCCGCACGTTCCCGAGTTTTCCTCGGCGCTTGCCGTTATCGCCGTATCGGGCGCAAAACAGCCGAATGTCGGTGCAGCTCCGCCCACGATACACATCGCAAGCGCAGTCGCGATCAGAGATCTGTAATTCCTTTTCATTAAAAAACCGCCTTTCATATTCAATTAAAATCTATAATATTGTCCCACGTTGCAGCGCTGTTAGTAGAAACGACAGCATAATATTTGAGGATAGTTGAGGCGTCACGCGCATCAACGATGCCGTCGAAGTTTACATCAGCTCTCCTTACAAATTCTGCATCAAGAGTATAGTCCTGATTTGCAGCCATCTGTGCATATTTAGTAAGGACGGCAGAAGCATCGACCGAATCGGTCTTTCCGTTCTGGTCAACATCTCCGAGATACTGATAATTTGTAATTGTATAGGAGCAAATTGGCTGAGAGGTGTTGATAGGATATACCTTTATCTCGGCAGTATCGCTGCTTTTAAAAGCTTCCGCGAGTGTAGAAGGCTTGATAGTACAGGTATTAGTGATATTTACTTTTGTAACAGTGGTCTTGAATTCGCCCTCGACCGTGAATTCAGGGAGCTGTGTTGATATAGTTATAGATATGTTGAGTCCGCCTGTTGCAACATTTCCGCTTTTAGTATAATATCTTGTTTTAGTGGGCAGACCATCTACGGATATGACAGCGGTCCTTGCGAGAGCCTGTATAGTGATGTTACTGTTTACCGTGGAGGGAGTAGAGCTCCAGCCGCAGAATTCCTGTTCTGTATAAGCGTCAACGTGCCTGTGAAGACTGCTTGTATCTATGAAGGAATAGTCGATATTACCGCCTGCACCGACACTCTGGGTAAAGAACACTTTTCCGTCGAAATCAAGGAACGTGACGGTATATGTAGTTTCGGCGTTTGTTGACGAAATGGGAGCTGTTGTGCCCGGGCACATGATAAGTGCAGCGGAAAGGGTCGCAGCAATAATTTTTTTAATATTCATGAACTATCTCCTTAATTCTTTCTTGCAAAGAAAATTCTGTTGTTTTTGGATATTTTTGAACAAAGCTGAACATATCTGTCATATGGTACAGTGAGGGTCATAAAATTTGCTGAAAAGAATCTCTGTGTTTTGGGCTCATATGAAAATATAGCATATATAACTATATCGTCAGTGTTTGCGTCGGCGCAGAGGCTGCGTGCCTTGAGATAATATTCAATAGTATAGTCTTTTATGACCTCAATAGGGTAAAAGCCACAATAAACAGAATCTATGTAAAGCTCAATATCCATATAAAAGCTCCTTTTTTCATACAGAGTGTTGATCTGTATCGGCTTTGGAGGGCGGTGTGCAGGAAGCGGTTCCTTTTGCAGAGCCGGTTTTGTTTTTTTTCAGCTTATGCGTGATAAGCGCTGAGATAGCAGCGGAGGCGATAAATACCGAGATCATAATAATAGCAATAATGCCGTTTGAGGGCTTTGAACCGGCAGAGGCAGCCAAAATAGACGTAGCGGATGAAGGAACGAATATCCCTGAAATAATTTCATAGAAAGCCAACTGCATATGACCTACTCCTTTCTGTAATATTATAACATATAATCACAAAAAAATCAACCTGCGCGGAGTGATATTTCCGGTTTTTTCATCTTCGGCGCGAAGACGGCAGCGCGAGCCTCGTGCTTATAACATATAATTTTCTAAAAAGCAAGTGGATAGAGCTGATTTTTTGTGTCTTGATTCAAAAATCGGAAATTTTTTTTGAAAAAGGCTTGACAAAAGAAAAAACAGGTGATATAATATATAACGTTGATTACAAAAAACATTGTCTGGGTGTGGCGCAGTTGGTAGCGCGCTACCTTGGGGTGGTAGAGGCCGTGGGTTCAAGTCCCGTCACTCAGACCAATATGTGATCGGCAACCCCCTTAGATCCCGGTGCTGTAAAGTGCCGGGATCTTTGTTTTATCCGATTTTTTTGCTGCGCACCTTGCTTTTTATTTATTTTTGTGATATACTAATAAATAATACTTTATTGTAATTCCGTGGAGGTACAGCTATGCTGACATATGAAGAAGCTAAAAATTATCTTGAAAAATACGGTCAGGAGCATCTGCTTGCATATTATGATGAGCTTTCACCGCAGGATCAGTCCTCGCTGTTGGCACAGATAGAGCTCATTGACCTTTCGGTCCTCGATAACCTTGATGCCGAGAAAAACAGCAATACAAAGCGCGGGAGCTTCGAGCCGCTCGGAGCTGTCACTATAGGTGATATCGCCGCAAACAGCGAGCAGTATCTCCAAACGGGCATTGAAGCTATCAAGGCAGGCAAGGCGGCGGCAGTTCTTCTTGCGGGCGGACAGGGTACACGTCTCGGCTTCGATAAGCCAAAGGGAATGTTCAACATCGGTGTTAAACGTGAGCTTTATATTTTCGAGTGCCTTGTCAATAATCTTATGGACGTTGTTAAGCAGTCGGGCACGTGGGTACCGCTTTATATCATGACGAGCGAGAAGAACAATGCCGATACTGTTGCCTTTTTTAAGGAGAAAGATTACTTCGGCTATAACAGTGACTATGTCCGTTTTTTCATTCAGGACATGGCTCCGTCGGTGGACTTCGACGGAAAGATATATATGGAGGGCAAGGGAAGGATATCCATGTCGCCAAACGGAAACGGCGGTTGGTTCTCGTCACTCGTCAGAGCGGGACTTATGGACGATATTAGGTCACGCGGCGTTGAGTGGCTGAATGTATTCGCGGTGGACAATGTTCTCCAGCGCATAGCCGACCCTCTGTTCATCGGAGCTGTCATAGACTCGGGCTTGCAGTCGGGCGGAAAGGTAGTCAGCAAGGCTGACCCTGACGAGCGCGTAGGAGTTCTCTGTCTTGAGGACGGAATGCCCTCGATAGTCGAGTATTACGAAATGACTGATGAAATGCGCACGCGACTTGATGAGAACGGTGAGCTTGCCTACAGATACGGAGTTATCCTCAATTACCTTTTCAGCGTTGAAAAGCTCGTTGCTATAAGCGATAATAAAATGCCCGTACACATCGTTGACAAGAAGATACCTTATATGGACAAGAGCGGAGAGCTTGTGAAGCCCGAAAGGCCTAACGGACACAAATTTGAGACGCTTGTGCTCGACATGGTTCATATGCAGGACAGCTGTCTGGCATACGAGGTGGTAAGAAACAAAGAGTTTGCTCCTGTGAAGAACCCGACGGGAGTTGATTCGGTCGAGTCCGCAAGAGAGCTCCTAAAAGAAAACGGAGTCGAGCTTTGATATGAAATTTATCTCCCCGTATTTCGGGGAGATATTACTTTAAAGAGGACATAATGAAAGATCTGCTGAAATATCTGAAAAATTACAAAAGGGAGCTTATATTTGGTCCCTTTTTCAAGCTGCTCGAAGCGATATTCGAGCTCATAGTTCCGTATGTCATGGCTAAGATAATCGACAATGGCATTGCAAATCACGACAGTGTCTACGTCATAAAAATGTGCGGAGTCATCGTGCTGCTCGGCGTGTGCGGACTATGCTTCGCGCTTACCTGTCAGTATCTTGCGGCAAAATGTGCCTACGGCTTCGGCACGGAGCTGAGGGCTGCACTGTATAAGCACATAGACTCGCTCTCGTACAGCGGTATCGACAGAATAGGTACCTCGTCTTTGGTCAACCGGCTTACAAATGACACAAATACTGTACAAAATGGCGTTAATATGTTTATCCGGCTTGCAGTGAGAGCTCCGTTTCTTGTTATAGGTGCAGCAGTAATGGCTGTGCTAATAGATGTTAAGCTATCGTTGATATTCTTTATTGCAGCTCCGCTCATATCGGCTGTGATATTCGTGATAATGCGAAAGACAGTTCCCATGTACAGGACTACCCAGCGCAGGCTTGACCGCGCGGCGCTTCTCACGAGTGAAAGTCTTGATGGAACAAGAGTGATACGCGCGTTCTCGCGTCAAAACGAGCAAATAGAGCGGTTCGGAGAGGCAGTTGATGATATGACAGCGAGCTCCGTCGCTGTCGGAAAGATATCTGCCATACTCAATCCCTTTGCGTTCGTGGTGATGGATCTCGGTATCGCGGCGATAATCTGGTTCGGCGGAGTCCGCATAGATTCGGGCTCGCTCACGCAGGGCGAGCTTACAGCGTTTGTAAATTATATGACACAGATACTTCTTGCATTAGTAGTTCTGGCGAATCTTATAGTAACGTTCACAAAGGCGTTTGCATCGGCGAACCGCGTCAGCGAGGTATTTGCGATAAATCCCGAGGAAAGCGGGAATGAGGCGGTTCCCGCAGTTCAGAACGGAGAACCGGTGATAGAGTTTCACGGAGTTTCGTTCGCATACGAGGGTGCGGGGGATTCGTCTGTCGAGGACATCACGTTTACTCTTAGAAAAGGCGAAATGCTGGGAATTATCGGCGGAACGGGCAGCGGAAAGTCCACACTTGCACAGCTTATACCGTGCTTTTACAGGGCGGACTCGGGCGAGGTGCTTGTAAATGGCAGGGACGTCCGTTCCTATGATACGGCGGCACTCAGACGGACTATAGGATATGTTCCGCAGAAGGCTGTGCTTTTTTCGGGAACCGTCCGTGATAATATGAAGCTGAGGTGTGAACACGCCTCGGACGAAGAGATAATGCGCGCTCTTAAAACTGCGCAGGCGTGGGAGTTCGTCTCTAAGCTCCCTAAGGGACTCGATACGTTCATTTCTCAGGGCGGGCGCAATCTCTCGGGCGGACAGAAGCAGCGTATCGCGATAGCATGCGCGCTTGTGGGAGAACCCGATATACTGATTCTCGACGACTCTTCGAGCGCGCTCGACTACGCCACTGACCACGCGCTTCGCAAGGCTCTTGCGGCGGATATGTCGGGGACTACCATTGTTATGATATCACAGCGCACCACGTCCATTTCGTGTGCAGATAAAATAATTGTAATGGAGGACGGACGCGCGGTCGGAATAGGAACTCACGAGGAGCTGATCGCAGACTGCGAGGTCTATCGCGAGATCTACCGCTCACAGATGAACGAGAGGGAGGGGACAGGCAATGCTTAAAACGCTTAAAAGGGTATTCTCTTATGCGCGCCCGTATATTAGGTATTTCGTGCTGACTATTCTCTTTGCGCTGCTGGGCGTGTCGCTCTCGCTTGCCGTTCCGGTTTTTATAGGAAAGGCAGTGGACCTGTGTGTCGGCAAGGGTGATGTTGATTTTGAAGGACTAAAAACTATCGTTATTGAGCTTGCTGTAATGGTCTCGGCGAGTGCGCTTTTCCAGTGGCTGATGAGCCTTTGCACCAACAAGTTGGCGTTCCTGACTGTCAGAGACCTGCGCACAGATATTTTCAACAAGCTTGAGAGAGTGCCGCTGAGGTATATCGACTTGCACACAAAGGGCGAGCTCACGAGCCGCGTCATAAACGATATTGAGGTTATCTCCGACGGCTTATTGCAGGGCTTTACACAGTTTTTCAGCGGAGTCATAACCATAATCGGCACGTTGATATTCATGCTTACTATCAATGTTCGGATAGCGATAGTAGTTGTCCTTATGACTCCGCTTTCGTTCATTGCAGCTTCGAGGATAACAAAAGCGTCTCATGATTCGTATATAAAACAGTCCAAGCTGCGCGGAGAAATGGTCGGCATTGCGGAGGAAATGGCGGGAAATCAGAAGCTTGTCAAGGCTTTTGTCTATGGAGGGCACGCGCAGGAGCGCTTTGCCGAGATCAATACGGCTTACGGAAAAATAGGCACGAAGGCTACATTTTTCAGTTCAATGACAAATCCGGTAACACGATTCGTCAACGGACTCATCTATGCGGCAGTGGGTTTCCTCGGAGCAATGGGAGTCATAGGCAAAATAGCTTTTGTGGGAAAAATGACAGTCGGCAGCCTTTCGAGTTTCCTTGCGTACTCAAATCAGTATACCAAGCCGTTCAACGAGATATCAGGTGTTTTTGCGGAGCTGCAAAACGCTGTTGCCTCCGCGCAGAGAGTGTTCGACGTGCTCGACGAGGAAGAGGTCTCAGACGACTCGGCAAAGGAAACCCTCAGCGACTGTACAGGCGAGCTTACGTTCGAGAACGTGTGCTTCTCATATGTCTCGGGAAAGAGCCTCATAGAGAATTTCAGCCTTGACGTAAAGTGCGGCGAGCGCGTAGCGATCGTGGGTCCCACGGGCTGCGGAAAGTCCACAATAATCAACCTCCTGCTGCGCTTCTACGATATAGACAGCGGACGGATAACCGTCTCGGGAAGCGATATTTCGGACATCACGCGCGACAGTTTGCGCAGCTGCTTCGGAATGGTTTTGCAGGAAACATGGGTATTCACCGGGACGGTCGCGGAGAATATAGCGTTCGGACTTCCCAATGCGACCCGCGAGCAGATAATCACGGCGGCAAAGGCTGTACACGCCCACGGATTCATCAAGCGTCTGCCGAATGGCTACGACACAGTCATCAGCGAGAGCAGCGGACTTTCACAGGGTCAGAAGCAGCTCATCTGTATAGCGAGGGTCATGCTAATGGATCCGCCAATGCTCATTCTTGACGAGGCGACGAGCTCCATCGACCTGCGCACCGAGCACCGTATACAACGGGCTTTCGCGAAGCTCATGCAGGGAAAAACGAGCTTCATCATCGCGCACCGCCTCTCGACGATAAAGAGCTCCGACGTTATCCTCGTGATGAACAGCGGACACATCATCGAGCAGGGCACGCACGCCGATCTCATGGCGCGCGGCGGCTTCTACGCGAAGCTCTACAACAGTCAATTTGCGGCATAAATAAGCGTCTCCGCAGTTTTTCCTGCGGAGACAAAATTTTCACCTAATTTTCACCAAATTATCACGCGTTTTTTTTTTTAGTATTGCATCATTATATAAAATTTATGAGGTGAAAATTTATGGAAAATGGAAATGTGATATGTAAAGCAGACATAAGGGCGAAAAGTATTAAGATTTTTCTTATTATTTGGCTTGTTATTGCAACGGCTCTTGTGATATTCCTCTCTTTGCCAAGTAAATATATACTGAATGAAGGAAACCCGTATGGTGAAATCAATGTAACACATTATCACCTATTTGGATTCGAGTTTAAAAGTAGATATGAATATGTGACTGATTCTATCGCATATAATTGGGATTACCATACTGACTATATAGAACATTACGCAGGCAGCACTCAAACAGAATGGTATGGCGATGAGTTCTTTTGGGGGTTGTTGTGCGTGTGTGCAATATACTTTGTTCCACTCTTTTTATACTTGGTTTTATTCAATACTAAAGAAGCTGAGCGTTGTTCCCTTGAGCTTACCGAAAAGGGAATTTACGGCAACCGCAAGACGATTTTCTCCAACAAACAGCTAAATCTCCCTATGGACAAGGTCGACAATGTTATGATAAAGGAGAGCGTCCTCGACAAGCTCCGCGGCGGAAAGACTGTTGCAGTCCGCTCCGCTTCGGGACTTGTGAAGTTCCCGTGGGTGCAGAACGCCGATGAATTTGTCAGCAAGACCCTCGCGAAGATAGAGGAATTTAAGCAGACTGTCAAGTCCGAGAGTAAGAATATCGCCGCCGCAGTCGCGCAGACGGTAAGCAGCTCGGGCGGCAGCAACGCGGCAAAGATAAAGGAGCTCAAGGAACTCCTCGACAGCGGACTCATCTCGCAGGAGGAGTTCGAGGAGAAGCGCAAGGAGCTGCTCAAAAATATGTAAAAACAACGTCCGAAGCGCATGACTTCGGACGTTTTATTCATGATAGAATTTTCCCTGCCATGTATCAAGCTGCGCGAGGCGCTTGTCGATACCGCCGAGGGTGGCTATTTTGTCCGCACTCCACAGCGGAGCAATAAGCTTTTTCTTGTCGCCGTCTCCCGTTATGCGCTCGATGACTGTCTGCGGCGGGAGCAGCTCCAGTTGGCGGACTATCGCGTCGATGTATTCCTCACGCGAGAGGAGCTTCATTTTCCCCGAAGCCGAGAGCCTTTCGAGCCCCGTGCCTCTTATGACGTGCAGCATTTGCAGCTTCACCGCATCGGGGCGCAGACGTGCGACCTCCCGCGCTGTCTCTATCATCATCTCGGGAGTCTCGCAGGGGAGTCCGTTTATGAGGTGCAGACAGGTGCGTATGCCGAGGCTTTTAAGCTTGAAATAGCCGTTCACAAATTCCTCGTGTGTGCAGCAGCGATTAATGAGGCGGATAGTAGGCTCATGCATGGTCTGCATTCCAAGCTCGACCGTTAGTGCAGTCCTTTCATTTAGTTCTGATAGCAGTGCGAGGACATCATCTGGGAGGCAGTCTGCACGTGTACCGATAGAGATACCGCACACCTCGGGAAAGTCAAGTACGGATAGATACAACTCCCTCAATCTTGAAATGGGAGCATAGGTGTTGGTGTTTGCTTGAAAATAGGCGATAACGCGGACATTATCACCGTGCTTTGTCCTCAGACGCTCAAGCTCCGCCGAGAGCTGCTCCTTGACAGAAAGCTGCGGCGCGGTAAAATATCCGCTGCCGCCGTCGCAGAAAATACATCCGCCGACTCCCTTTGTACCGTCGATATTCGGGCAGGTGAAGCCGCAGTCCAGCGCGGCTTTATGCACCTTGCAGCCGAAGCGTGTGCGGTTATAATAATTGAGCGTATGGTAGCGCTTATTGTCGAAAGAAAATTCAAACGGACTTTGTGCCATTCCGCACCTCCTCTCAAGGTTATTTTATCACGGTCAGGGGTGTGTTGTCAATTTCCGCGAGGATTGACAACACAGCGAAAGTAGTATATAATATTGAGTGTAAATTCGCAGCAGAAGAGTGATGGAATGAAAAAAGTGGTTTCAATACAAGATATATCGTGCTTTGGGAAGTGCTCGCTGACAGTCGCGCTGCCGGTGATATCAGCAATGGGGATAGAGACAGCCGTGATACCCACGGCTGTGCTGTCTACTCACACGGGAGAAGGCTTTTCGGGGTACACATTCCGCGACCTAACGAGCGATATCCCCGCGATAGCCGAGCACTGGAAGAAAATGGAGCTGCGCTTCGATGCGCTGTACACGGGCTATCTCGGGTCGCCGCAGCAGGCGGATATCGTCTCGCAGTTCTTCGACGACTTCGGCACTCGTGACAACTTCATTGTAGTTGACCCTGTACTCGGCGACGCAGGCAGGCTTTATGCAGGCTTCAATACAGATTTTGTGCAGAAGATGACCCGCTTGTGTGCAAAAGCAGACTTCATTCTGCCGAACATGACCGAGGCTTCGTTCATGCTCGGAGTACCATACGTCGAGGACTATAACGAGGTTTATGTGCATGATATTCTTAGGCGGCTCGCTCAGCTTGGCTGCAAGACCCCTGTGTTGACAGGCGTAAACTTCAATGATGGCAGACAGGGAGCAGTTGCCTATGATTCGATAAATGACACCTTCTGCGAGGCATTTGGCAGGAACGTCGACCACCGCTTTCACGGTACGGGTGACATTTTCGCGAGCGTGTTCACAGGCGCGGTCGCGCTTGGAAAGGAACTCGGACAGGCGCTTGAAATTTCGGTGAATTTCACTCTCGACTGTATCGAGGCAACGATACCTCACCTTGACGAGATATGGTATGGCAGCTGCTTTGAACTTTGTCTCGGAAAGCTGATAGAATATGTGAAGTGACCTTGATTTTTCGGGCTAAATCGTTATTGCATTTTAACTGAATGAAGAATAGCGTGTATTGCGCTATTCTTTTTTATTCTTGTGTGTTAACCAAAGCTAACGTAGTTCGGTCTGAGCTACATATCAAATCTGTCTAAATGTCTGTATTACCTCGAAAACGTTAGTAAAAAATATCTGATATGACTAAATTTAGGCGTGTGAAAAAAATGTTATTGACAGCTAACCTTGTTAGTGCTATAATACAATCTGAGCTTAAAAAGCTTTTTTAATTACTTTATGTTATTTAAAACTAACAATATATATGGAAAGGACATGATATAATGAGCGCTATAAGCAGAGATCGTCTGCTGTCCCGTATCGGGGTATTGATCGCGGCGCTTTTGATAGCTTTTTCTTCGCTCATCTGCGTAAACGGTCATGCGGCGACGGATTACATTGCTACATGGGCTGATTACAAGGAAACTGGCGGAGCTGCGGCTACTTGGAACGACGTTGCTGCCGCTATGGACGCAGTTCTCGACGCAGCTGATGAGCTTTATCAGGGCGGTGACGCCGACGGAGCTTACAAGGCGGTAAATGCTGCATACTATGGCTACTATGAGACCACAGGCTTCGAGCGCAATGCAATGGGCTACATTGCGGGAAGCAGAAAGACTGAGGTGGAGCTCCAGTTCAGCGCCTGCAAAGCAGTAGCAAAAAAAGGCGGTTCTACCGATGATTTCCGCGCAGAACTCGATACTCTGAGCAGTATGCTGCATGAAGACGCGAATAAGCTCGACGGAGTGGAAGATGAGGGAAGTTCTTCGTCGTCAGGCGGTTCGGGAAATGGCGTAAGCGTTGACGGAGGCGGCGGAGGCTGGGTAACTTTCATGGCGTGCTTTGGCATTATTCTCCGTGAGGGACTTGAGGCTATTCTCGTAGTCGGAGCTATCATCGCTTACCTTGTAAAATCAGGAAACAAGGACAAACTAAAGGTCGTATACATAGGTTGTGTGCTCGCTATCGGAGCAAGCTTCTTCTGTGCTTGGCTGCTCGATCAGCTCAAGCTTGCCAACAGTGCGAATCAGGAGGTCATCGAGGGTATTACGGCTCTGATCGCGGTGCTCGTTCTGTTCTATGTCAGCAACTGGATGGTATCCAAGGCTGAGTCGGAGGCTTGGACGAAGTACATCGACGATCAGGTAAAGGTATCTGCGGAGACAGGCAGTGTGTTTACGCTTGGTTTCACAGCATTCCTTGCAGTATTCAGAGAGGGTGCTGAGGTCATTCTCTTCTTCCAGCCGCTTCTTTCAGGCGATAAGAAAATGGTGTGGGGAGGCTTCGGAGTAGGCTGCGTAGTTCTCGCAGTTGTATTCATACTGATACGCTTCTTCAGCGTGAGACTTCCTATAAGACCGTTCTTCCTCGGCACGAGTATACTCATGTTTGTAATGTCTATATCGTTCCTCGGCTCGGGTATCAAGGAACTCATTGAGGGCGATGTGCTGACAATGACGCCTCTGCTTTCGGGGATCATACCGTCAAACAACGTAATGGACGTCCTCGGCATCTACCCGTTGGTGCAGACCCTTATTCCGCAGCTTATACTTGTGCTGATTACAATAATGATATTCGTAATGCAGGGTTGGAAAACAAAGAACCGCAGAGAGGCTGGTGTTCTCGCTATAATCTTGGGCGGCATCGGCGTTCACAAGTTCTATCTCGGAAAATATGGTCAGGGTCTTATTTGCGCGGCGTTCTGCTGGACATTTATCCCCGCTGTGATAGGCATCGCACAGGGTGTACATTATCTCACTGAGACCGACGAACAGTTCGAGGAGGAGCTCAAGTCCAAGACAAAGATTCCCAAGAAGAAAAATGAAAAGAAGCCTGCCAAAAAGGTTAAGGCAGAGGCTTCAAAGTAATTCAGTCTTTTATTTCCGCAGTAATGCGGTGCAATATAAAAGAATGGACAGCTAAGTATGTTCATCAGATTTATTCTCTTTGATAAGTTTTTAAGGAGGTTATTGAAAATGTCAAAGAAGTTAATTGGTATTTCGCTTATCGCTGCAATGGCGCTTTCATTCGCAAGTTGCGGCGACAGCAAGGACAGCAGCTCTTCCGCTAACGAGTCGGTTACTGCTGAAGTAAAGGACGATGCAGCAGCTCCCGCAGTTGATGAAGCAGCAGGATTCACAGAGATCCCGATCTTTGAAGATGAAGAAGTAGGTTTTCTCAACGTATCCGCAGTTTATTTCCAGCCTGTTCCCATGTCGAATGGCAATGAGAGCATCGAGGACTTTGATCTTCACCTTGAGGCTGATATCGCAGCTCTTGCTAACGATCTCGGCTTCGGCGTAGGTGACTGGGTACCCTACCTTACAGTTGATTACGATGTAATCGGCTCTGACGGAAAGAGTGCTGCTTCGGGAACATTCATGGAGATGAGTGCTTCTGACGGTCCTCACTACGGCGCTAACATCGCTCTTCCCGATGCTGATACATACACACTCAAGCTCACTATCCACAGCCCTGAGGAGAACGGTTATCTGCTCCACGTTGATGAGGAGACCGGCCCCGGCGGTACATTTGATGAGTATTTCGCTGACGGAAATCTCACTGTTGAGTTTGAAGGCTGGGATTACATTCCTCAGGAGTGGTGATCTTATAACCAAGTCAAGTGAATTAAAAAATGCGTCGTGTTTTTTGCACGGCGCATTGCGTGTTTTTTAAGAAATTTAGATTTTTTCGATATTTCCGAAAGTTCTGTGACATTTTAAATAAATTGCTTTGAGAAGCGTTGACGAATATTTATTTATCGACATTCTCATAGGAGGTATAAATTTGCTGAAATATTTTATTGATACTACCGAGGCCCTGATAACTGCGGCATTGATAACCGGCTTTGTGTTCGGGTATGCTAATGCGGCTTATCCTAAAAGAGAGCGTATCATCGTACTGCTGGGAGGAGCTGCGGGACTCGTTTCTGGTGCGGTTATGGCATATATGAAGAATGCGACGAGTAAGATAGATACCTCTATGTGGAACCTGAGGACGTTCACCGTTTCACTCATTGCGCTGGCGGTGTTCTTCGTGCTGACGCTGCTTGCTCTGATATTTGGCAGAGCTGCTAAGAAAACGGAAAAGAAGTCAGTGGCGGCGGACATCATGAGCTTTATTGCTGCACTTGCGCTTGCGGTTATAGTGTGCCTTGCGCTGCTTTATGCGCTGCCAACCGTATTATCGTATCCGTATTCGGTACTGCTGGTTGAGAAGTCTGTTCTCTCCACGACCTTCATACTGAAAATGGTCGGTATCCTTTTCGGTATCATACTTGTTTATCTCGCGGGACTTGCCGTTAATAAGGGCAGTCAGCGGCTCGGAGTGCTTACGGCGTTTATCCTGATGAGTGTCGTGCTCCTTTGCAATGCAGTCCGCCAGGTAACTGTGTGCATAAGAGTTCTCCTGACAAAGCGGATGATCGAAAAGACCGATACGCTGTTTGAGATGGCTAAGTTTTCATCGAATAACGACCATTGGTTCATCTACGGGGGTATAATCGTTGCCGTATTTATCCCGCTCATCCTCTACATAAAGAGCGTGAACGTCAGGGAACCCTACAGCAATCCTGCCGAGCACAGAAAGATACGCAAGAAGTGGAAGATAAGCAGACGCTGGGCGCTTCTGACAGTCCTCTGCCTTACGCTCACAGTGCTCAACATGACTGCATTCAAGGCAATGGCAAACAAGGTTGTTGAGCTCTCGCCTGTAGAGGACGCAGCCTCTGTTGACGACGAGAATATTTATGTATCTTTTGAACAAGTCTCTGACGGGCATCTTCACCGTTTCGGCTATGTGACAAAGGATAATGTTCAGATACGCTTTATCGTCATCAAGAAGCCCAATTCCTCGTCCTACGGAATAGGGCTCGATGCCTGTGATATATGCGGCGAGACGGGCTATTATGAGAAGGACGGACAGGTGGTCTGCAAGCTTTGTGATGTTGTAATGAACATCAACACCATAGGCTTCAAGGGAGGCTGCAATCCTATCGTTATCCCGTACAGCGTGGAAAACGGAAATATTATCGTTCCTATCGAGGGACTTCTCGAATATGAACATGAATTTAAGTAAGGAGGGGACGAAATGTTCGGAAGAATGATCCGCGGAGCATTGTTCAGACAGTGGAAAAAAATGCTTATGATAGCATTTACTATTGCACTTGGCGCCTCTCTTGCAACGGCAATGCTCAGCGTTATGCTCGACGTTGAGGACAAGGTAAATCAGGAACTCAAGACTTACGGCGCGAATATCACTGTTGTCCCAAAGGAGGCTTCGGTACTCAATGACCTCTATGAGCTGGAGGACGGAGGTTCGGCGGAAGCGTATCTGCGTGAGGACGAGCTCGGAAAGATAAAGACCATATTCTGGGCTTTCAATATCGTTGACTATGCTCCGTTTACAAGTGTAAAGGCAAAGCTTGCGGACGGCAGCGACGTTACTGTAGTCGGCAGCTGGTTCAATCATCATATGGAGCTTCCCACGGGTGAGCAGCTCGACGCAGGCATAACGAGTCTGAGAAGCTGGTGGGAGATAAAGAGCGGTTCGTGGCTTGACGAAAAGAGCGATGCCGACGAAAACTCTGCCATGATAGGCGCTGCTATTGCCGATAAGCTCGGCATAAGTGTTGGTGATACCCTCGAGGTGAGCGGCATTGCCGGCAGCAGAGAGCTGAAGATAGTAGGTATATTTGATGCGGGCGGAGACGAGGATGATCAGATTTATGTTCAGCTCGACACGGCTCAGGCACTTGACGGACTTGACGGCTGCATCGACAGCATAGAGGTCAGCGCTCTGACTACTCCCGACAACGAGCTCGCTGTAAGGGCAATGAAGGAGGGCGTAGGCTCGCTGACGGTAAGTCAGTTCGAGACATGGTACTGCACAGCCTACGCAAGCTCTATCTGCTATCAGATACAAGAGGTCATCACGGATTCCGTTGCCTCACCCGTAAGGCAGGTGGCAGATTCCGAGGGAGCTATCCTCAAAAAGACGAAGCTGCTCATGGTGCTCATCACGATACTCAGTCTGATAGGCGCGGCGCTCGGTATATGCAACCTTGTAACGGCAAGCGTTATGGAGCGCAGCAGCGAGATAGGTCTCATGAAGGCTATCGGTGCGCAGAACGGCGCGATATCGGGACTTGTGCTCACGGAGATATTCATAACGGCGATAGTCGGTGGAGTCGGAGGCTTTTTTGCGGGATTCGGCTTTGCACAGATAATCGGTAAAACAGTATTCAGCTCGGCTATAAACGTAAGACCTATGGTAATTCCGATAGTTGCGGTGCTCGTTGTTATTGTTACTCTCATCGGCAGCATACCTGCAATAAGAATGCTTCTAAGTTTGCGTCCCGCTGAAGTACTTCACGGAAGATAAGGAGGCGGCAAAATGAAAAAAAGACGAATGTATCTGCGTATGATAACCGCCTCTCTCATGAGACGGCGCTCAAGAATGCTCGTTGCTCTGCTTTCTATAGCGATAGGTGCGACGGTGCTTTCGGGACTTGTTACGATATACTACGATGTTCCCAGACAAATGGGTGCGGAGTTCAGAAATTACGGAGCAAATATGATCTTCACAGCAGCCGATGAGGAATTTACTATTGAGGACGCTGAAAAGGGAGCTGCACAGATAAGCAGCAGTCAGCTTGTCGGAATGGCACCGTATCGCTACGAGAACGTCCGCATACGCGAGACTCCCGTTGTTGCGGCAGGTACAGATATGGAGGGCGCGAAGGCTGCAAGTCCATACTGGTCGGTTGACGGTGAGTGGCCCTCTGCGCAGGGCGAGCTGCTCGTAGGCGCTGATATCGCGGAAAACTACAACCTGAAAACAGGCGATACGATAGAGGTGACCTATACCCCCGAGGAGAACGAAACTGATGAAGTAACGCTCGATAACTTCATTTTATTTGATGTGGTCGGCATACTCGATACGGGCGGCTCAGAGGAGGATTACGTTTATATGTATCTTTCCGATCTTGAGGAACTTACGGGCGAGAGCGGCAGCATAGACGTAGCGGAATTGAGTGTTTCTGCTTCGTCGGACGAACTCAGTTCTTATGTAGATAAAATTAACAGCAGCGTTCCTGCGGTAAACGCAAGGCTTGTAAAGCGAGTTACTGCCTCAGAAACAACTGTCCTGACCAAGCTTCAGGCGCTCGTGCTTCTCGTAACGATAGTGGTGCTTGCGCTTACGATGATATGCGTGGCTACGACCATGACCGCGGTTGTTGCGGAGCGCAGAAAGGAGATAGGTCTGCGTAAGGCGATAGGAGCCTCCGACAGCAGTATAATCAAGGAATTTATGGGAGAGAGCATGCTGCTCGGACTTCTGGGCGGAATAATAGGAGCTATACTCGGCTTCATATTCGCTCAGGAGGTCAGCAAGAACGTTTTCGGCAGCTCGATACAGTTCCGTCCGCTGCTCGCTCCGATAGCTATACTTGTGTCGATAGCGGTTACGGGCTTATCAAGCCTCATGCCTATAAGAAGCGCTACAGACGTTGATCCTGCGCTTGTATTGAAGGGAGAATAAATATGAGCTTACTTGAATTGAAAAATGTATATAAGATATACGGCGAGCTTCATGCGCTCGACGACGTGAGCCTCAAGGTCGAAAAGGGAGAATGGGTCTCTATCATGGGACCCTCGGGCTCGGGCAAGAGCACGATGATGAACATAATCGGCTGCATGGATAGGCCCTCGAAGGGTGAGGTGCTGCTTGACGGCGTTGATATCGCGAAGGAGAGCGCGAATAAGCTCACCACGATACGCCGCGATAAAATAGGTCTCATTTTCCAGCAGTTCCACCTTGTAAACTACCTCACGGCGATAGAGAACGTAATGCTTGCGCAGTACTATCACAGTATGCCTGACGAAAAAGAGGCTATGGAGGCACTTGAGCGCGTTGGTCTTGCAGACCGCGCAAAGCACCTGCCCAGCCAGCTTTCAGGCGGTGAACAGCAGCGTGTTTGTGTTGCTCGTGCTCTCATAAATTATCCCGAGATAATCCTTGCCGACGAGCCTACGGGAAATCTCGACGAGGCGAATGAAGCGATAGTTGTTGATCTGTTCCACAAGCTTCACAACGAGGGAACTACTCTGATCGTGGTCACTCACGATCCGGAGGTCGCTGAGGTTGCTCAAAGAACTCTTGTTCTGCGAAGCGGCAGGCTTGCCAAAGAGGTCGTTAACGAAAACTTTACCGGGCAGATAAAATTTGATCGGGAGGACTGAGGTATAATATGAAAAAACTTGCTTACTTAGCGGCTTTACCGCTTATTTCAGCCGGATTGCTTGCAGGCTGCGGCGAAAAGAATTACGCAGACGGTACATACACTGCCCAGAGTGCGGAATACGTTAATGATGAGGACGACTCCACTGCAGGAAACGGCTACGGAGTTGTTACGCTCACTATAAAGGACAACAAGATAACAGACTGTACCTTCAAGACCTACGAGCTCAACGGAACGTTAAAAGACGAGGATTACGGCAAGGAAAACGGCGAGATCGCGAATAGAGATTTCTATAATAAGGCACAAAAGGCTCTTGCTGCGTGTGATAAGTACGCAGAGCAGCTTGTGAAAAAGGGAAATATCAAGGACGTTGATGCAATAAGCGGAGCAACGGTAAACTACAACGAGTTCAAGGAGGCTGTAAATGCTGCCCTGAAACAAGCCGAAACAGACGATTGATATGAAAATACTAAGGCATATTATCGTGACTGCGTCAGGTGTTTTACTGATACTCGGAGTACCGTTTTTCACATCGGATTACTTCAAGGGAATAGCGAGCGGCAGCGGCGCAGATGCAGTCTCGGGAGCTTCTGCCGTTGTGGATCAGCCCTCGGGAAACTACACCGTACTGATAAATCTTGAAAAGCACACTGACAAGGATAATCTTATCCTCTGGGAAGATTTCTTCGAGGGGAGAGATGTCTCGTTTATTTTCGAGGATATAAAGTGTACGGCGGCTAATAGTGATACAGGTGGTATACAGCTTGCAGAGAACTACATGACACGCCTTCCGGAGAATCAGATGGTGCTAAAGACAGAAGACCCCACGCTTATGCTGTCAAAGGCAGAGTACGGAAAATTCGATATAATAGTAATGTCTGACGAGATAGCTGAGTTATACAGTGCTGATACACTGTACAATGAAGACAATATAGAGGTACTTCACGTAAAAGGAGCGTCAGAATGAGAAAGCTTAACGCTATACTGAGCATGGGTGTACTTGTGTTGTTTATAGTTCACGCGGTTGCGGGAGGATTTCAGCTTGCCGGAGTGTTCCGCGGAGGCTCGCAGCTAATGAAAATACTGGCATGGATAATGACGGGACTGATAGCCCTCCACACGCTTATCGGAATAAAGCTGACCGCCGATACGCTCATTACCGCAAGGCGCTCGGGAGCTTCATACTTCAAGGAAAACAAGCTCTTCTGGCTGCGCAGGATAAGCGGCTTTGCGATAATGGTGTTCATCGCGTTCCACATACTTATTTTTATGGGCAGCAGCGACGGAGCGTTCAGACTGAAGCTCTTTGAGAGCGCACAGCTCATCTCTCAGCTTCTTCTCGTGGCGTCGATAGCAGTCCATGTACTTTCAAATATCAGACCGCTGATGATATCGCTCGGCATAAAGGGATTCCGCGAGGCGTTTATCGACTTGCTGCTGATACTCTCGATAATACTCGCATTTACGGGAGCCGCCTTTGTAATATACTATCTGCGGTGGAACGTTTTTTAAGGGGGAGCTATGAGCAGAATAAACATTATCGGTGCGGGACTTGCGGGACTTTCGGCAGCTATCACGCTCGCCGAGAGCGGAACTGAGTGCAATCTATTCTCTCTCCAGCCGTCCGAAAGGGCACAGTCTGTGCTCGCGGAGGGTGGAATAAACGGAGCGCTCAATACTATGGGCGAGGACGATACAGTCGCGGAGCACTATAACGATACGCTGCGCGGAGGAGTGTTCATGGCAGACCCGAATGCGGTACATAACCTGACAAGCGGAGCTCCCGGGATAATCCGGTGGCTTGAGGGATTAGGCGTACCATTCAATATGAGCGGAGGAGAACTAATACTCCGCAATTTCGGCGGACAGAAGAAAAAGCGAACCGCCTATGCACGCAGCAGCACGGGAAAGATAATCATGTCGGCAGTCATCGACGAAGCCCGAAAGTACGAGGTATCGGGACTCATAAGGCGTTATCCGCATCACGAGTTCCTGCGCCTGATAATCAAGGACGGAGAGTGTGTCGGCGTGCGCATCAGAGACTGCTACAACGGCAGAATAGCTGATTTTTCGGGTCCAGTCATACTTTGCAGCGGCGGAATGAACGGAGTATTCCCGGGTAAGACCACGGGTACGACTCAGAACAGCGGAGACGTGACGGCTACCGTGTTCGCACAGGGGTCTCTGCTTGGGAATCCCGAAATGGTGCAGTACCACCCAACTACTATCGGTATATCCGGCAAGAGATGTCTTGTGACGGAGGCTGCGCGCGGAGAGGGCGGCAGGCTCTGGATAATGCGCAAGAGTGATGAGCCGTGGTACTTCATGGAGGAGAAGTATCCCGAGCTGAAAAACCTCATGCCGCGCGACGTTGTGGCAAGGGAGATGTTCTTCGTTCGACGGCAGGAGGACTGTGTTGGAGAGGTGTATCTCGATATGACTGAGCTCCCCGAGGATACGTGGAAAAATAAGCTCTCCGATCTGCGCGAAGAGCTGATAAAGTATCTCGATATAGACCCGAAGTACGCGCCCGTTCCCGTTCATGAGGGCATACACTATTTTATGGGCGGTATCGACACGGACGAGCTGCACCGCACAAATATCAGGGGACTTTACGCGGCGGGCGAGTGCACGTGTCAGTATCACGGTGCCAACCGACTCGGCGGGAACTCCATGCTCGGAGCTCTTTTTGGCGGCAAAAAGGCGGCGCATACGATACTTTCGGGAGACTATGAGACTATCGGCTGTGATGACGAGCCTCGATATATCGATGAATATGAACCCTTTGCACAGGAGGCTTCTCCCGAACTCGTTGAGCGGATAAGCAACATACTGCTTTCGGGGCTTGGCATTGTTCGCAGCGAGGAAATGCTCACCAAGGCGCTGTCGAAGCTCTCAGCGCTCGAGAAAGAGCGCGAATATAATCAGCGGGAGCTTAACCGATTCAGGCTTGCTCAGGCAATGCTGCGCGGTGCACTCGAGCGCCGGGAAAGCAGGGGAGCTCACTACCGCGAGGACTACCCTGAAAGAGACGAGCGCTTCCGCCGTGCCACAGTCGCACAGCTCAAAGGCGGAGAGGTCTGCATATCGTTCAGGGAGCTTCCCGAAAGGAGGGCGGAGAATGAAGATAACACTTGATTTACTTCGTCGTGAAAGTGCGCATAGCAAGCCCTACCGTCAGAAAATAGTCTTTGAGACGAACGATGGAAATGCGACGGTCGCCACAGCTCTCACGCAGATAAATGCCTCGCGATCTTACCTTGATACAGACTGCAGACCTGTCGGGGAGGTGCGCTGGGAGTGCAGCTGTCTGCAAAAAAAGTGCGGAGCGTGCGCAATGCTCATAAACGGAACACCGCGTCTCGCCTGTGACTCAAAGCTGCGAGAGCTCGGCGATACCGTAAAGCTCGAGCCTTTGAAAAAGTTCCCCGTGATAGCCGACCTCATTGTTGACCGCAGTATTATGCTTGAAAACCTGAAAACAATGCGGCTTTGGTTCAATGAGCGAACCAAAGCTGATGAGACTATAGGCGCTATTGCATACGAGGCTTCAAGGTGTCTGCAATGCGGATGCTGTCTGGAGGTCTGTCCGAATTTTTACTGCGGTTCGGATTTTCTCGGAACTGCCGCTATCGTTCCTGCCTCGCGTATCATCGCGGCGGCTCCTGATGAGCAGAAAAAGGAAATTTTCAGGGAGTATAAAAGGCATTCCTATGAGGGCTGCGGAAAGTCGCTTGCCTGCCGAAATATCTGCCCTGCGGGGATAGATATCGACAGTCTTCTCGTGAACTCAAATGCGGCTGCGATATGGAAAAGAAAGCGGAGAAAAGCCAAGTGAAAAAGCAGAGGTACATAACATTTTTTGTAATGCTTGTAATGCTGGCAGCTTCGGTATTTGCGCAGTCATGCTTCGATGAGCCCGAGCATAATTACGCTGTAAGGAAGGATCTGAGTGTATATTTTTCTAACTCTGACGACGTTATATGCTCTATACGCGAGGCAATGAAGCGGCGCGACTGGCGTGTGACGATCACATACCGCTCGCACAGCGATAACACGGACGATATCCCAGAGCTTATCCGCGACCTCATGGTCTTTGCGCTCGGTGAGACTGATGATCCCACAGAGGGCGATTACATATACCACCAGTACGGCGGATATGAGCTGAAATTCAGCAGCGATCGCAGCGGAAGCAGATACACACACACCGTCTCTATATATCCGGATCACTACACTACTGCCGAACAGGAAAAGCAGGTGACCGAGGCAGTGAATGAGGTCATTGAGAGCTTTGGCTTTGACGAAAGTACGACCGATCACGAAAAGGTGAGGGCGGTTTACGATTTCGTTCGCGATCACACCAAATTTGACGAGGTACACAAGAAAAACGAAAACTATCACCTCAAGGTCACGGCGTTTGGAGCACTGATATATGGAAGGGCTGTGTGTCAGGGCTACAGTGTGCTGATGTACCGTTTGCTGCGGGAGGTCGGGATAGATGCAAGGGTGATAACCGGTACGGCTCAGTATCCGGACGGAGAGGAGTTTCATGCGTGGAACATAGTCCGCATTGACGATGAGTACTATAATATTGATGCGACATGGGACGATCAGGAGGATTCCGAGGAATATTTCCTGAAAAGCGATGAAGATTTTCCCTTCCATATAAGAGATGAGCAGTATGCCACAGAGGATTTTTACGGCAGATATCCTATGGCAGAAAAAAACTATATGCCGTAACAGAAAGGACAAATCAATGAAAAAAGTAAGTAAATTTCAGATCGTTATGGACATCGTGCTGATCCTTCTTGGAGCAGCATTCTCTACAGGTATAAAGCTTGTTTTTCATGCCTGTGATAAAAAGCCCGACGGCAGCTGGATGAGCTGTCACTGGGCTCAGGAGGCTGTTTTCGCAGTCGCTCTTGCTCTTACGGCAATGGCTCTGATACGCCTTATTGTGAGAAGTGCGGATATCAAGACGGGACTTTCTCTTGCGATGATACCTGCAGCGATCATGGCGGCGGTCATTCCGAATAATATGATAAACCTTTGCATGATGAAGGATATGCACTGCCATTCTATGATGAGACCGGCAGTAATAGGCTTTTCGGCAGTAATTGCCGCTGCAGCTGTAATATCTGTAATAGCTGACAGAATGAATAAGGAGAGGGATTGATGCGTTTTAGGGAAAGTGTTCCTGTAAAGAATATCAAGGGCAAGCCGATAAGAACGGCTGCGCTTGTGTTTATCACCGCATTGCTTTCGCTTACCGTTCTTGGAGGAACCCTTATAGTTACAAGTCTCAGAACAGGTCTTGATTCTCTTGAATCAAGGCTCGGAGCAGATATAATGGTAGTTCCTTATGAGGCGGCGACAAAGTCCGACCTTGAAAATATCGTATTACAGGGAAATACAGGGTATTTTTACATGGATAATGCATATGCGCAGGAGGTTGCTCAGTGCGAAGGAATAGGTCAGCTTTCGTGCCAGTTTTTTCTTGCTTCTGCGAGTTCGAGCTGCTGTTCTATACCGGTTCAGATAATCGGATTCGACCCCGATACCGACTTCACCATATCCCCGTGGATAAAAAAGAGCTACAACAAGGAGCTGCAAACACTTGATGTAGTTGTCGGCAACGATCTTAACGCATTTGTCGGAGACACACTTACATTTTACGGGCAGGAGTGCCAAGTAGCAGCTAAGCTTGATAAGACAGGCACAAGCTATGACACGACGGTCTTTGCAAATGAGGAAACTATAAAGGCTCTGATAAGGTCTTCGGTGGACTTGAAAATGAATACGTTCAGTAATGTGGATCCTGATACAACGGTCTCGTGCATACTCATAAACGCTGACGAAGAGCATACAGTTGAAGAGATAGTAAACGATATCAATCTTCATGTAAAAAAGGTCAAGGCGATCCGAACGAAGGAAATGATATCTGGGGTTTCGGATAGCCTTTCAGGAGTTTCGGATATTATAGGTATTCTTATAGGCGCTGTGTGGCTGTTCGGGGCTGTAATACTTCTGCTTGCATTTAAGCTCAGCGTCAACGAACGCCGCAAGGAATTTGCAGTTTTTCGCGTTATCGGAGCTTCAAGAGGAAAGCTTGCAGGAATAGTTATGTCCGAAGCTTTGCTGACAGGAGCTATAGGTGGAGTTATTGGTATCGTGATCGGACTTATTGCCGTTATCCCGTTCAATAATTTTATTGAAGAATCGCTCGGTCTGCCGTTTCTGCTGCCCGGAGCGGCAAGTATTGGAGCGTATGTAATAATGGCTCTGGCTGCCTCAGTAGCTGTAGGAGCTCTTGCGGCTGCTGTTTCAGCTTTCCGCATAAGCCGAATAGATACGGGACTCATTCTCAGGGGGGATAACTGATGATACTTAAAGCGGAAAAGCTGAGCAAGGAATTTATTCGTGAAAGCCGCGGAACTAACCGATTTCCGGCAGTCAAGGAAACTGATATGGCAATTTCCTCAGGTGAGCTTATAGTGATAAAGGGTCGCTCCGGCAGCGGCAAGACCACTCTGCTTAATATGCTTGCAGGACTTCTGACTCCCACGATCGGGCGTGTACTCCTTGACGGCACCGATATATATACTCTCGGAGACAGAGATCTGTCAAGGCTGCGCAACCGGAATATAGGCTATATACCTCAGGGACAGACCGCGATACACAGTCTGAATGTGCTCGAAAACGTCCTTCTGCCGTACACTCTTTACAAGGAGTCGGGCGGTGAACAGTATGCGCAGGAGCTTTTGACAGAGCTTGATATCATCGGGCTGAAAAATGCAATGCCCTCCGAGCTTTCCGGCGGAGAGCTCAGAAGAATGTCCATTGCGAGGGCTCTTGCAAGAAGGCCGGAGATCGTACTTGCTGACGAGCCTACGGGCGACCTTGACGATGAGAACACGGCGATAGTTTTCGGTTTCCTCAAAAAAACTGCTGCGGACGGAGCTGCGGTTATAGTTGTCACCCATGAAAATGAGGCAGAAAAATATGCCGACAGGGTTTTCCGCATGGACGGCGGGGTAATCACCGAAATCAGCGCTTCTCCTGCTTGACTTTCATTATTCATTGTGTTATTATAATATTGCAATGCAAAGTTATGCATCTGCAAATTTATATTAGGAGGGTGCTGTTTGTACAATAACAACAGACCTGAGATAGTAGCGTAAACGGGAGGTTTGCGAATACTTTCTCACACAAACCTCCCGTGCTTGGGTCAACAAAAGCTTCAGGAGGAAAAACAATGAATAAAAATGACCTTATTATCCGTTTGGAAACAGAAAATGACTATCGCGAGACGGAAACTCTTATACGTGAGGCGTTCTGGAATCAGAGCTTTCCGGGTGCAGACGAGCACTATCTTGTACACACTATGAGACAGCACAGGGACTTCGTTCACGAGCTTGCCTATGTTATAGAGTATGGAGGGCAGCTTATCGGCTGTATCATGTACTCAAAGGCGAAGCTCGTTGATGAGAGCGGTGCGGAAAAGACCGTGTTAACAATGGGACCGCTGTGTGTTCACCCGCAATATCAGCGAAAGGGTCTCAGCAGGCTATTGCTGGAGCATACCTTTGAACAGGCGTCAGAGCTCGGGTATGATGTTGTGATAAACTTCGGTAATCCCGACAATTACGTCGCGCGCGGCTATAAGAGCTGCCTGAGGTACAATATATGTCTGGAGGGTGATATTTTCCCCGCTCCTTTGCTCGTAAAGGAGCTGCATGAGGGTGCACTCGACGGGCGCAAGTGGATATACTCTCCAAGCGATATTGACGCGGCGTGTGCAGATACCGAAGCCGTTGCGCGCTTTGACTCGCAGTTTCCACCAAAGGAAAAGGCATGGCAGCCAAGCCAGGAGGAGTTTTTTATACACTCGCATTCGATACTCAGAGGATAATAATGAAAGGGAGCTTTAAAAGCTCCCTTTTTTGTGATATAAAAATCATTTATAAAGCGGACCGTATGCCTCGCATGCTCTGTAGTCTGCGGATTCGAGATCTTTTGTGCCGAATGCAGCCCATGTGTTGGGACGGTATATCTCGTCGTCAGGGACGTTGTGCATAGATACGGGGATTCTCAGCATACTTGCGAGCGTGATGAGATCCTTACCGATATGTCCGTAGGTTATAGCACCGTGGTTTGCGCCCCAGTTCGCCATAACGGTATAAACGTCCTTGAAAGCGCCCTCGCCCGTGATACGCGGAGCGAACCACGTTGTTGGCCATGTCTTGTCTGTGCGCTTGTCGATGATGTCGTGCACCTTTTCGGGGATAACGCAGGTGTAGCCCTCTGCTATCTGGAGAAAAGGCTGAGTTCCGTTGAGGATATTCAGGCGAACCATAGTCATGGGCATTTCAGCGGAGGTCTTGAAATGAGAGGAATATCCGCCGCCTCTGAAATATCCGAGGTTAGCGCAGCACCAATCTGTAGCTTCGAGCATAGCGTCGATGTCCTCGTCGGTAACGTCCCACCAGCGCTTGATAACGCCGTTTCCATTTTCGTCCTTGGAAGCTCCTGTAGCGTCAAGAGCTGCAGCTCCCGAATTTATGAGGTGAATGAAGCCGTTTTCTGCAAGCCCCTCGGGCTTCCAGCCGGAAACTCTCTCAACAGCTTCGGGGCTCCAATATGTGCGGACATCTGCGAAGAGGGGAGCGGTGCCCGTAAGGAGCTTTCCGAAGAGCATGGAAAGTCCGTTGAGACCGTCGTTCTCGGTTGCGAGGGTAACGGGCTCCTTCTTGCCGTTCCAGTCGAAGCTCGAATTGAGGATAGCCTCGGTGAAGTCGCCGTTGGGCAGCCAGTCCGTCCACTGCCTCTGTCCTTGGAAGCCGCCGAGAATCCCGTTTCTGCCGCGCGACTCTTCGAGCCAGCCCATTTCAGCAAGCTTGGGGTTACCCTGAAGAATATCTCTTACGATGAGAGTCATCTTAACGCAGAATTCCCAGCTTTCCTCCTTGTGCTCGGGAGAGTGTGGCTTCTTTATCTCGAACGGGTCGATCTCGGTATCGAGGGGGACTTCCTCGTTTATGTCCATACCCTCGGGACACTTGAGCAGAGCCCACTGATAAGCCTTCTCGTATTCCTCATGATCGTATATTTCAAGATTCACGCGGCGCAGTATCTCGGTCATATCCACCCATTCTGCACGGATACCGAGGTAATTCTGGAAGAAATCGCTGTTGCAGTAAGATCCGCCGATACCCATAGCAACTCCGCCGATGTTGACATAAGCGCGGTTTCTCATCTGACCTGCGGCGATCGCGCAGCGTGCGAAGCGCAGGAGCTTATCCTTTACGTCCTCAGGGATAGTCTTGTCATCAGCGTCCTGAACATCGTGACCGTAGATGGAGAACGCGGGAAGTCCTCTCTGAGCGTGAAGAGCCATTGCAGCCGCAAGATAGACTGCACCGGGACGCTCCGTGCCGTTAAATCCCCACACAGCTTTGATAGTGAGAGGGTTCAGGTCCATAGTCTCGCTGCCGTAACACCAGCAGGGGGTAACTGAGAGCGTAGCGCAGACATTCTGTGTAGAGAAGTATTCCTCGGACTTGGCAGCCTCGGCTCCGCCGCCGATAGTGGAAGGAGAGATAACGCACTGAACGGGAGTGCCATCGGAATAAAAAATGTTCTCCTCAATGAGCTGTTTTGCAGCCTTTGCCATGTCCATTGTCTGCACCTCAAGGGACTCTCTTATGCCGAACTGTCTGCCGTCGATTATTGGTCTTATGCCTATTTTGGGGTAATTCATGATAAAAACTCCTTTTCCTTGGCGGTTTTACCGCTCAATAATTTCTTTGAATCTTTCGTACTGTGCGCTGTAGTCCACAGAGGGAGCGAATACGCGCCTTTCGTTTCGCGCAAGGCAGGTATTTTCGAGTATCTGTCTGCGCATTGATCTATCGGGAATGCTGCCGTTTTTTATGAGCTGAATAAGGGCATTTCCTGTTACGGTCGCCTCAATGGGACCCGTATAGACCGTGCAGCCGCTTACGTCAGCGGTAAGTGAGCATAGAAGCTCGTCTCGTATGCCTCCGCCCACCATGTAAATGTCGTACACTTCGTCGGCGGTCTCGGTAAGTTCCTTTATCTGCTCGATAGCATAACGGAACTTCATGGCGAGACTGAGGTAGATAGTCCTCATTATCTCACTGATAGTTTCGGGGACGGGCTGCCCCGTAGCTTTGCAGTACTCTTTTATGCGCGAGGGCATATCTCCCGCGGCCGAGAACTGCGGAGCATCCGGGTCGAAATATGCCGTGAAATCGGCACATTCCCTTGCTGCGGCTTCGAGCTGAGCAAAGGTGTATTCTTTGCCGCGCGACTCTAAGAAGGCTTTTGTTTCCTGTATCAGCCAGAGTCCCGTGATATTTTTCAGCAGATCGACCGTGCCGTCCGCCCCCGATTCATTGGTGAGCGCAAGCTGTGCTGCCTTCTGCGAAGCAACAGGCTTATCAAGAACAGTTCCCACGAGAGCCCACGTTCCTGTGCTGATGATGATATTGTGCTCGCCCGAGCACGGAGCTCCATAGAATGCACACTGCGTATCGTGTCCGCACACCGCTATGACCTCCGCAGTAGGAATATTCAGCTCCTCACACAGCTCATTTGAGAGGAAGCCTTTACTCTGTCCCGAAGCGACTACGTCGTGGAAGAGCCTGCGCGGAAGTCCGAGTTCAGAAATCACCTCGTCAGACCATTCCTTTTTTACGGGGTCGAGAAGCTGTGTGGTTGAAGCTATGGAGAGCTCCGAGGAGATGTTTCCCGTGAGCATATATGCGAGCAGGTCGGGGATATTCAGCATGGCTTCGCCGTTTTCGAGCGCATACGGACGCAGCTGCTTTTCTGCAAGAAGCTGGAAGGCAGTGTTGATCTCCATTATCTGTGTTCCCGTGAGCTCATACAGGCGGTCATTGCCGATGAGCTTATCGGAGAGCGCCGTCATACCTTTGGTGCGGCTGTCGCGGTACTGGATGGGGTTACCGATGAGAAAGCCGTTTTCGTCGATAATACCGTAGTCAACGCCCCATGTATCTATCCCGACGGAGCTGAATCCGCCAGCCTTGTGTGCCTTTACGAGACCAGTTTTTATCTCATTATAAAGAGCAAGAATATCCCAGTAAAGCGTGCCGTTTACTGAAATACCGCGATTTTTGAAGCGGTGTACCTCTTCGGCGGTTATGATGTTACGCTCAATGTCGAAGCCGGAGAGAACGGCTCTTCCGCCCGAGGCTCCGAAGTCAAAGCATAAAACGCGCTCACACATCTGCAACAACGCCCTTTTTCAGCAGTATATTGGCATATATAGCCGTTTCGCCCGTCGCGATGACTGCGTAGGCTTTTTTTGCGCGCTCATAGAACTCGAACCGCTCGATGAACTCTATCTTGCAGTTATCGGGCTCATATTTGTTTATGACCGTCTTGTAGTCCTCCCAGATAGTGGGCTTTACATCATCACCCGGGACTACCGCCATGAGTCCCACGGGCTGGGGAGTGTATGTATCGAGGGGGAAAAGCTTCATAACGGCATCAAGTATCTCCGTGACACCGTGACCGTCGAGTCTGACGAGCCGCTGTGAGATAGCGGCGGCAGGGAAATTACCGTCGGCAATTACTATCTCATCTCCGTGACCCATTTCCATGAGTATTTTCAGGAGATTGGGCGAGAGGACAGAGGGTATTCCTTTAAGCATGACGCGGCCTCCTTACTTATTGTATTTTTTGTAGCCCGGATGCTTGCCCGTGACTCCGTACTGAGAACGCATATTGCACAGGCGGTCGATATTCTCGCGGGATATCTCTTGAGCTCCTCCAAGGAGATGAGCTGTAAGGCTTATCTTGGCGAAAAGCTCAAGCGTTTCCATACGATAGTAGGCTGTGATGAGGTCGGATCCGACCGTGAGTGCTCCGTGATTCTGGAGCAGCATTACGTCGTGTTCCTGCAAATACGGGGTTATTGCCTCGGGCACCTCGTCCGTAGAGGGGGTACCGTAAGGGGTCACAGGTACAGAACCTATAGCGATGACAGATTCTATCATAGTATACTCGTCGAGGGACTTGTTAGCAACGGCATATCCCGTAGCCGTCGGCGGGTGAGCGTGCACTACAGCTCCTACATCGGGACGTTCCCTGTAGCAGCGCAGGTGCATTTTTATCTCCGAAGAGGGCTTTCTGCCCTCGGCAGCCTCAAGCACCTCGCCCTTGTCGTTTATCCTCACGAGGATATCAGGTGTGATAAAGCTTTTGCTGACTCCCGTAGGAGTAGCGATGAAAGTGCCGTCGTCGAGCTTCACGGAAACATTTCCGTCATTGGCGGCTACCCATCCGAGCTGCCACATTTTATGGCAGACATCGCATATCTGTTCTTTGATCTTTGTTTCGCTTAGCGGCATGTGATTCTCCTTTTGACTAAAGTACCAATCAAAGAAAAAGTTTATTCCAGAAAAATGCTTTTGTAAAGATAAATCAATCTGTCAATTTCATCCGTTAAGTCCAATAAATGCCGGTATCATAACTATCGCTATGACAGCGATAAGCATCATAAACATAGGGAGCAGCAGTTTTGTCTCTGCTTCGGATGCCCTGATCCGGACCATGTTATTCTTATCTTTTTGTGCTTTTCCAAGCTCTTCTTCAAGTATACTGTCAAGATCCCTGCTTCCCTTTACAACACTCTGTTTGACAAGATTTACAAATGATCTGTATCTTATGCTTTGAGTCCGCCTTGCAAATTCATCATATGCATATAGTTCTCCGCATCCCTCCTCCATCATCTTTTTCGTTGTTATCATCTCTTCATACGCATACCTTCTTCTCTTGCCGGCCCCGTCAAGATTTTCTTCATATCTGTTGCAAATGTTATACCATATGGCGCGGGGATTCATCCCCGCTGTATGATACAGTGCGTACTGGCTGAGAATATTCGGGTAGTCTTCCTCTATCTCTTTTCTCCTTAACTCGGCTCTGTCTTTTATCTTTCTGTCATAGTATGCCATGATCAAAAAAGCACTCAACATTCCTACAAACAAAACAGCCCATCCCCTGTTTACAACAGATCTGTAGAATCTTAGTGTGTTATTTCCCGCATATTCCGGCAGTTTTTGATCATGCTCATTTTGGCTTTCCGTATCACTATGCATTATTGACCGGTCAATGGCCTCTTTAATTTCATCTCTGGTATTTTGGGGCACCGAATGTAATTCAACATATGCCATCTTATCCTCAGAGTATTCTTTGTACCTGCACGTTGCACACAACTGCACCTGTATGCCTTCATTACCCGGATCCGCCTCCCGAAGTTTTTCTTTATCTATTACTCCCGATCCGCCAAGTATTTGAGGCTTATCGGTTTTCCACGTAATATCAAAAGGAAACCCTTCAATTTGATCTGTCAGGTTAAGATTAAAAGTTACATATGTGGCACTTTCATTCTCCCCGAGGATTTCATCCCACAAAACTTCATCAAGACCTGCCGAGTATTGATCCACCTCTTCATCACTGTATACCCTTTCATTAA
>CALEPT010000180.1 GCA_937910385.1 uncultured Ruminococcus sp.
TCACCTATGCACTTTTGGAGCCCTTTTTCTGCATTTCTATTTTACCATAAACACATCTTGTACAGTTATACTTTCTACTATCATTCTGAACAGCTCCTCATTGAATTCTGTAAATATACCTGACTGACTTTCTATGCTGTCTATAAGGATATCGAGCTGCTCGAGAGTGCCATCTTCGTTATCCGCCTTAGCCATCTTTTTCAGCTCTCGTTCTTGCCTTGCGAGCTGACTTTCAAGTTCAGTGAGCTTTTCGTTGTACTTCTTCTCATCCATGAAGCCTTTTTTCCTGAGTCTGGATAGTACATGGCGCTGTTCCTTGATATCGGCGATATTCTTATGTATATCTATTATTTTAGAGTTGCCGCTGAAACGGCGTATATTCAGTTCCTGCAAATTTCTTCTGAGCGGCAGCAGTATTTCTTTGTTATGCAATAAGAATGTACTTAGCGTCCTTGACTTCCTGCGGCTCGGTCATTTCACCTGAAAGAGCTTTAAGAGCATGGTTTTCTGTCCACATAGCTATATTAATAGCACTCATGGCAGTTTTACCGCTTAGCTTTACAGCTGTATCATGTTCACAAAGATGAAGAATACCAGCGATTTTTATACATCTTGCAAACTGTTTTGCTGCCCACTCCTTCAAATTTTCAAACATTCCGCCGGGCTTCATGGTATCTTGCAAGTGCTGGAAATACTGCTCAAGCAGCACCTCAGCTTCTGCGCTACACGTTATCAGCGGAACGGTTCCGACGGGATAAGGCATTTCAAGCAGCTTGTTCACAAGCCTGATATAATTATTGCTTGCTATGTCGCTTATATCGCCGTTCGCTATTTTCTGATACCCTGCTTTTGAACCTGGAAAGGAAAACAGGAAACGAGGAATAAAGCCGCGCCCTGAAAACTGTCTGTTGCTCATAGCGTCATCAAAGTGACTTGGCTGTGTCATAAGTCCAATGGTAAGAAGCGGATTATTAAGCGTTATACTTTCCCGTGTACGCCTTAATATCGTATACTGTGAACCGTCGTAAGCTTCCAGGAAGATATTTATATTAGCTTGTCCGTTAGAATACAAGCCGCTGAGGACATCAAAAACGCTTCCTTCATCGTCAAGTATTCCGATACGCTCATTCTGCAAGTGCATTTCCCACGCTAAAGCCTCGGGCGTTACGTCCTTAACATTCAGCTTCAATTCGTGCAGCTCTCCCATATCATTGAGTTGTGCACTCAGTTCCTTGATTTTCTCAATATCGGGATTTTTACTGTTAATAGCTTTCTGCCTTTGCTTTTCAATAACAGCTCTTTCAGCTTTATTATTCTGAATATCGACGCTGTGAATAGCATTATAACGTTTTACATAGCTTTCAAGCGGTTCAATGAACTTGTGAAAACTGCTTGACTTTCTTTCGCCTGGAGAAGCAACGGTTATTGTGTATAGGTTCAAAGGCTCACTGTGTCCGCTGTTACTTATTTCTGCATACTCAGCCGCAACCATGACCGGCTCGCCGTTGATGATCTGCATTGTTGCTGATACAGGAATACGGCAAATGTTCTCTTTTGTCTCGTTCATGATTTTACCTCACTTTCTGTTGGTATGATGTCTTCAATGGCGCATTCAAGTCCGTTACATAACTTGACGGCGGTCTGAGGGTTACAAGTTCCGCGGCTCTTGATCGTTGAAAGGTTCTGACGTGACACGCCTATCTTTTCAGCAAACTTTGAAACTGTAAGACCTCTTTTCACCATAAGGACATCAATTTTCTGTCTGTCGATTTTCATTTCATCACCTCCAAGAATGTTCATTATAAGAACATTATATCACAACGAATTGTTATTGTCAAGAACATTTTTGAAAAAGTATTGATTTTTTGTTCCAAATAGGATACAATATAGAAAATACCACTAAAGGAGTGTGAATAATATGACCGTTGGTGAAAATATCTATAAGGCACGGAAAGAAAAAGGCATAACACAAGAGGAATTAGCAAATAGAATTGGTGTTAAGCGTTCTATCATCTCTAAATACGAAAATGGAAGTGTACAAATATCTACTTCAACTCTCAAAAAAATAGCAGACGCTCTTGAAGTATCTCCTACTGTCCTTATGGACTGGGAACCAATCGAAAACGCTTTTCAACAATGGGCTGATAATTATTACAAAAATAATTTAATCGGCGCGTTTGATAAACTTAATGAAGAGGGGCAAAAAGTCGCCGTTGAACGTGTTGAAGAATTGACGGAAATATCAAAGTATACCAAAAATGATAAAGAATAGTTGCCCGGCTCGCGCGACGTTGACCGCTGCGCCGCTTCTGTTGCTTTCGCAGTATAATTACATTCCGAGAATATAGACACTTTATATAGCATTCTGAAAGGGGCTGACGCTATGAGTATAACGGCGATATATCAAAATGGCTATCTGGTACGAACAGAACCGCCGCTTGAAGATTACTATAATCAGCGTGAAGAATTTACACGGGCTCGATATATCATATCTGACGGCGTTCAATATGATCTTGAAAACGAAAACAGCATTGCAAATATTGCCGTTCCTAACTTTGGCGCGCCTGTCAGCTCCGAGACACCAGGGAAATACAAACTCGGTGTTGCCGGTTGCCTTGACTATGTTTTGCGCCGAAAAGCTGTTGATTTCCGTAAAAACAGAAAGAACGCGCTTTCAATCGTCCTGGAAAAGAAAGCTGTCCAGCTCATGCAGCATTCAAAAATAGCCTGGAAAAAAAGCGATTATAAACGCTTAATTGATTGGCTTTATGAAGACGGTATGATCTCGGACGCTCTATACTATGAAAAAGCAATGTCAACCACTTCTGACAGCTCAACCGCTGACAGTATGCACGCACGGCAAATACAGCACGTTATTGATCTTGGTTATGATTTAACCGTCGCCGGGTCCTTTGGCGGCTGCTGCTCTGAGTGTGCTAAACGCCGTAACCGTATATACAGCATATCGGGCAATGATAGCCGCTTCCCAAAATATGAAGAATATCATTGCAGCTGTCAAGGTATATCCTTTCACGCCTTTATTGAGGGTATAACGCCGATTTTCTTTCCAGATAATGACTATATCGGATACAGCAACCGCCCTTTTATAGACGATAGGACAGAAGCAGAATTGAATGAACGTCAACATTATAAAGATCGTCTGCTATCCGACAGCATACTTGAAAGAGACAAAAAGAATTATGCGATACTCAGAGCGGCGGCGCTCGGTATCGGGATTAAGTCATTAAGAGCATACCGCAACAAAGTAAAACAGCATAATCTCTCAGAGCTTGAACCATTGGCGCTCGAATACGGTCTTATGCTGTACCCGACTGAGGAAGAAGCGGCAGCACTTGAACGGTACGCACTTGAAAAGAAAAGGCGCGGACAATAAGCACTGACGCTTTTCACGCTGCTTTCTTTTTGTAGTCTGTTCTCTGCATAGTGTAATTACATTATTGAAACGCGCACGCCTTACAGCGCATTCTCGCGCGTGTTTGATGTGTTGCGACTTATTGCTCATAGCACGCAATCTTGTATACTCGAGTATACACAATGTGCAATCGACTGCACAAAATCTGTTCACTTGAATGAACACTTTCAAAGCGGAATGCCGTCCGCTATGCTTGCTGTCTCAGCAATGAGACTATCACTCGATTAGCCATTTTTTGTTCACTCGAGTGAACATTTTTACAAGAAAGGAGTTGACCGAAAACGCAAAACGCGGTAATATATGCGCGTTTCTCTTCTGATCTGCAACGTGAAGAGAGTATTGACGCGCAAATCAGAGCTTGCAGAGAGTACGCAGCACATAAAGAACTTAATATAATAGCCGTGTACGCTGATGAGGCTGTAAGCGGTAAGACAGCGCAGCGCGCACAGTATCAGAAGCTGCTCCGAGATTGTCAGAAAGGTTCTTTTTCGGTTATCCTCATTCACAAATATGACCGTATCGGGCGCAATCTGGGAGAGCACGTCAACCTGACTGCGAAACTCGACAAGCTCGGCGTGCAGCTCATTGCAGTATCTCAGGACTTTGGAAACAGTGCAGAGTCAAAGATAATGAAAACTCTTATGTGGGCAATGTCTGAATACTATGTTGACAACCTCGCAGCCGAAACGCGAAAAGGACTAAAAGAGAATGCGCTGAAAGGTCTGCACAATGGCGGTGTTGCTCCTTTCGGATATGATGTAGTTGATCGCCGCTATGTTATCAATGAGTTGGAAGCAGAATATGTGCGCCGGATCTTCGACGCGGCTTTACATCGTCGCGGCTTTACTGAGATCATACAAGAGCTATCAGAACGCGGCATAAAGGGCAAGCGCGGAAAGCCTATAAAGTATAGTCAGATATATGAAATGCTCCGTAATGAGAAATACACAGGCGTATATGCCTATTCTGTAGAAGAGGAAAAGAACCGCGCAGACCGTAGGCAAGAGCCAAACGCCATAAAAATAGAAAACGCCCTGCCGGTAATCATCGACAAGGCGGTATTTGAAGAGGTGCAGAAGATCATGAATGAACGTAAGCAAACAGGAAAGAAAGCCGGGTATCTGTGCAGCGGTCTTGTGTACTGCGAATGCGGCGCGAAAATGCACGGTATGAAGTCAGAGCGTAAAGGGCACACATACTATTATTTCGGCTGCTCGAAGAAGTGTGGCGTTCCCTCCGTCCGTATGGAAGAGGTTGACAAAGCTGCTGTGAAGTATCTCCATGAGCTGCTCAATGAAGATAATCAAAAGAAGATCGCCGACGCTATGAGGGCATACAAGGGCGGAGAACGTGAACGCCTGGAAGACTTCCAGAAGATATTACAAAAGAAGATCACTGAAAAGCAGCAGCGTTATGATAATTTGCTTGTGAACCTGTCAACCGGTGCGCTGCCTGCTCCTGTCGTTGCTGACATTGGAAAGGAAATGCAGGCGCTTCAAGCTGAAATTGAGTGCTTGCAGCATACAGAACCGCCGAAAGATTACAGCGTTGAAACTATTCGGAGCTGGTTACAGTCTATCAAAAGCGCTCCCGACGCGGACGCGGTTCACCTGCTCATTGAGCGCATAGATATAAAAAATAAAACCGTCTTCAACATACAGAGTACATTGAAAACGGTCTTAGGTGATATTGTAAATTTATGACTAAAGAGATGACATACGACAAATGGCTATTTTCCGGACTTTGTCAAAACAATCATATCATCAAAATATATGTAAATGGTTTTTCGCTTTGTGAATTCAGCTCCATGTGTGAATGGCACATGGAGTTTTTTTGTTTTATTCAGAACAGATCCAGCATGCTGTCGAGATAGACCTCTTCACGAACAATAAGCTGATATTCCGGCTTTGTGAGATAATAAAGCAGAAATTCAAGATTGACAGCACTTCCGAGCCCTCTGCCTTCTATTTTGAAGTTTGATAATCCGAGGAGCAGATATGTGTTGATTATGTCATCTATACTGATAAATCCCGGATTTCTCATTGCCTTTGAAAAACGATATCCGTCTCCAGCATCAGGTGCCGTACAGATATGATTGGGACAGTTCTCACCGAGATTTTTCCGACTTACATTTTCATAGCAAGCTTTTCTGTCTTTACAATAAAACGAACAGCATTCATTGCATAGAAATTCGACTTTATCTTTCTGAACCTGTGAGAGTGTATCAAGTTTATCATATAGCTTATTCAGTCTGAAATCAGGAACAACATATTTAAAATCACTCCGGTCTGTTTCCTTTATGAACTGATCAAAATCAGTCTGAACCTTTGTAGTCGAGGAAACAAAATAAAGACCGGGATAATTATTTTTAATATGTTCAAGCAGAAGCTCCGAGTGGATAATCACCCCATTCTGTACACCTTTGCTTCCGGCGAAAAGCTCACACAGAGCATTGCATTTCCTGTCGGTGAGATGTTCAGGTTTTATAAGCGAATTGCTGAAAGTGAGCCTTGAAGAAATACCGTATTCATTCATAAGTGCGAGTACATCTTCAGCCTTACAGTCGCCAAATCCCACGCGTCCGCCGCCCCAGATACAATCGGCAGGAGCACCATAGACAGATGCTATTTCGCACCAGTCGTAGAAGTATTCCCGATGATCACGGTACAGCGGCAGGAACGCACTGTACAGGTCATAGAACTCAAATAGCCCCGGAAGATGAAAAAATGCTTTATCAGTCATCATTTTTCTTCACGCACTTATTCATTGTTTCATTAGCTTCTTCATCCCAGACCGTTTTCTCGGGGCCGAGAGTGCCATATATCGTGTTCTCATAAGAGTATATACTCTTGGCAGTCTTGATAAGTCTCTCGTTATCGACATCATCACTAAATGTACCGAGACGGGCGTAAATTTCCTGAGTTATCTCATAATCATACTGCTCGCGTCCTTCACGGCTAGTATACATTATTTCCGCAAAGTATCTTTTGGTATCAGTATCATAGTAAGCTGTCCAGTTATTGCCTTGTTTTTTATTCTTCATAACGTTTATCCTTTTCTGCCAAACAACTTTGATAAAAAGCCTTTATTCTTTTTATTGTCAGGGCTATTCAGTTCATCACGACTTATCTGCGGTATTTTTATTACTGTTTCTCTGTCAAGATGAACATTGAACATATCAAAGTAGCCGAGTTCGTATTTATAGGCTAAATCTTCAATCTTATCAAAAGCCTCATCCGACACTGAATATGCGATCCCCATATATATCAGATCGTCATCTATGGTGTAGTCTATCAGCTTGTTTTCAAGCTCGGGATCGTTTTCAAGTTCATCATCAGTAGGAGCAAACTCTCCATTCATTGAGGGATACTCCTTAACAAGCTCCATAAAGAAATCAACAAGAGACTGTGATGTACCTTTGATGTCATTATAGTCTCTGTCCGAATTCCATTCGCTCTTTTTGTAGAACCATTTCAGGAACTCCATAGGCTCAGTCGGAGCTTTGCTTTTATCAAATACAAGGATATCTACGCTCATTTTTTCACCTATCCTTACGTTTTATCTTCGTCCCATGTAGAATAACAATTGCCATAATACTGAAGCTCAGGGTTCAGAATAAACTTTCCATTTGCTTTTGATAATACAGGATAAGTTCCTTCAGGAGCATAATTGATATAATCATAGTCAACTGTATTGTCATTGCTATACTGGTAGCGTTCATACACTATCTGAAGCCGATCTGCATAATATTCTTCATAAACAATCTCATTTTTGAAATGCGTAACATAAGAATATGTAGGATAAAAGCCTCCGATAGAAGAAAAAGGAAATAGGAAGCGCTTATCTTCTTTATAATAAGCAATAAAGACAACGTCTATTCTGCCTTTTACGTAGCTTTCAACTCGTACAAGTTTGTCTTCTTTTTTATACAGTTTACAATAATTCAAAGTCCCTTTCCTAATACTATTCTTCTCTCTTAACTTCCGTCTATTGCACTCAAGTACTTGTCTAAGTCCTTGCTGTACACCAATCCTTGTGTCATTTTTATTAGCAATATATGTTATCTCGTCATATTCACTTACACTTATTTCAGAATACTTGAAGTTTTCCCTAAGTTCGTTGACTTCTTTGAGTAACTGTTGAAGATATTCAAAATCTATAAACATTTTTAACCTCTATCACTTGGTATATACGCTGTCACAGATATACTTCACAGGCACTTCTTCGGTACACCAAACCTCATTTTCGGTAACGCCGAACCTATATCCGTCCTTGTTCATCTCAGATGCTGCTATTTTCAACACAACAGGAATCTTGTGCCAACGCTCGGTAGACTGCCATGCCTTGCTTATATCAGCCTGCATATGTACAGCGTGTCTCGCCATCTTCTTTATAGCTCCGCTTTCCTCAATTGCTTCAAGAGCCTTTGTAGTCGTTCAATGGTACAGTTCCTCCATGTTTTCAATCTCTTAAGAAATAATCAGCAACTCATCCATCCCAGCCGAGGATATAACTTTCAAGATCCATTACATTTTTATCTTCTAGTAATTCATCGTTATTATTACATGCTTTAATTGAAAGCTTTTTATAGAATTGAGCAAGTAGCATTCTACTAATTTCAATATCAAAAGCCATATCTCTAATATGGAAATTATGCTCTTTGAGCATATTATTAATGAATTGAGCAGGTAACGATTCTTTTTTAATAGGAGAGATAAAACTAAATTCTTCACCATTATCACGCTTTTGAATAAAATGAATCGTTATATATTCTTGTGATAGTCTATAGCGATGATAATCAGTAGAATCATTAGTAGCTATTTGAGAAAGAATATAGATGTAATCTTCAGGATTAGTTATTCCAAAATAAGCTTGATTCGTACTATCCCTTAAGAATAGTTGACACACATTTATTTTTTTGTTTTTTATACTTTCAAAATATTGTTTTTCTTTAGTATAATTTGTAAAATCACCTATTCCTTTTCGTGACAAATGTTTTAAACTAACAATTTTACGTCCTATTTTTTCTTGCTTTATAGAGCCTTTATTTAATTCTTGTAGTTGAATATCTACATTCACATTGCTATTCTTTCCGTTATTAATCCATTTAAGAACCCCACTCATCAAATCTTTTTTATTTGCAACAACTATGTTAACATCGGGTTCTTTTAAGAACTTTCTTTTTACTTCTTTTTTTAATATAATAGTAATAACATCATTTACAGATTTTTCCTTTTCCTGTAAAGGAAGAGGATCTTTTGTATTTATATAATCGCAATAGGGATTATCCTCTATAATAATATTAAATTTTTCTTTCATTAAAGTATTAATATTAGAAATCTTTTCAGCATGTAATATGGCTCTATCTGCATTTTCACCTTTTCCTTCGGATAGCAACCCTAATACACATAATTCTTTATCGTTATCCAGCCAAATTGGAGCTCCTGACATACCTTTTAGTTCCTTCGTTCTATCAAAATTGTCCATATGCGGCGTAGTTGCACGAATTTGGAAATAATGCTCTGAAGGAATGTTGTTTAAAACGAATCCAAAATCTCTGTCTTGCGAATAAATAAGATTTTTGTCCGTCTTCCCTCCAGGATAACCCTGAAAGTATACTTTTTTATCATTAACAGCCTCAACGATATAATACTCTGTACGATTAATATTATATCGACGCGCATTTCTAATAGTAATCACGGAATAATCGTGATTTTTATTCTCAGGAAATACAACTTGTTTCTTTGAAACCTTAACAATAGTTTCCTTGTATTCATTTTTATCAGGGCAAACTGGAGTAGGAATATGTAGTTCAAATTCTTCTGTATTCATTCCATCTATTACATGTTTGCAAGTAAAAACATAAAAAGAGTTTCCGCCAGGATAAAATAAAAGTCCACTTCCATGATTAGCCCCATTAGTAATTAGTACACTATATTTTCGAGTATTATGACAATTATCCAAAATATTATTCTTCATACAATATCACCTATATTATTATTGGCTTTCCATCACTTTTAACACAACGGATTGTTTCATTATTATCTTCGTCTAAAAAGAAACCATTTGACCACCAGTCGGAAGGGCTATATATAACAATATTGCCGTTCCATTTATGTATTTTTGCAATTGTTTGTTTATCTGGGTGAGATTTCCCATCAGTACAAATCAAATAATTATTACATTTTATCTTTTTCCATTCTTCAGTAAGATTTCGAATTGAACCATGATGAGAGAGTTTAATCATGTCATAGCTATAATCAGAAATTGTATTTATGATATCCACTCCCCAAGCATCGCCTGTAAAAAGAAGTTTTTTATTCTCATAATAAAAAGTAAAAACAATACTAGCTCTGTTGCTCAGACTTGAGTCACAGTCCGTTATATCATCATCTGCTAAAGTAGATAGTTTTTGTTTACGATCTGAAGTATATGAAAGCTTTGTATTTCTGGTTTCACAATACACTTTTTCAGCTATGTCTTTGGGTGGCCATAAAATATTAATCTCTGCACCTTCGATGTTAATAGAATCGCCTTTAATTACTGAACGTACCGGTATCCCTTTAGAAATTATTAATGAGTATAATTCGTTATTCTGATTAGCAGATAATGGGGTGCCCCCTTTATTTTCAACAAGGGTATTTTTAGCATTTAACCAAAATTCATTTATGTTTAGAGTTTTGTTTCTCCTTGCAGCAAATAATGCTCCTCCAAGATGATCATCATCCATATGTGTTATGATAACAGCATCAATTATTTCTTTATTACGTTCAATGTCTTTGCATAAATCCAGAAATTTTGATGCAAAACGAGTAATTCCCGTATCAACTATTATATTATGTCGGTTTCCAAATCTAATTCTTATACAATCGCCTTTTCCAGCGTTATATGTATATATCTCCAGCATTTAATTGCCTCCAATTCTAGGTAATAGTTGTTATTTTATTGCCTCCAATCAATGACATCTATATTATCTTGTAAATAATAGATTTTTTCATTTTCCACATGCATTTTATAACAACATAAGTATATTGCACCTATTTTTACTTCTTCACACATAATATAGAATTCCAAAGGATAATCATTTTCATCAAGGCCCAAGAATGTATCATTAATTCTTATTACTCTGTTTGCTATTTTGGGATTGCATATTCTATCCGTTTCAAAATATAATCTATATTTGTATTGCTCTTGAGTCCAAATATCGCATATTCGATTATCATAAAAATAAATGTTCCTATATTTGCCTTTTCCACATCCGTTAATAGTTAGATTAAAGTATTGTCCAGACTTTTCTAATGTTAATGTAAAGTGAGGTTCATTTTCCTTAACCTCTTTCTCATCTTGTTCTTCTTTTTTCATTTTTCGGTCATTAAGCTCCATATTTCTTGTTACATATAGAACTGCGAAACTTCCTGGTATAGCAAATGCAGTAGCATAGTAAGAGAGTAAATCACCCATTTCAATTGGAATGATTTGCTTACTATTGAGATTATAAAAAAAACCAATAAAAAACGGTAGTATTATAATAATACATGAAATAAACCAGAGCCATTTTGTTTTACGAAAAAAAGCCATCTTTTTATTCTTCTTATTTATTCTTTTGGTATTTGCAGGCTTCATATAGATTAGCTCCCTATTATAATTTAGTATAGATTATATCACAGATATACTTCACAGGTACTTCCTCGGTACACCATACCTCGTTCTCGGTAACGCCGAACCTATATCCATCCTTGCTCATCTTAGATGCTGCTATTTTCAGCACTACAAGAATCTTGTGCCAACGCTCGGCAGACTGCCATGCTTTGCTTATATCAGCCTGCATATGTACAGCGTGTCTCGCCATCTTCTTTATAGCTC
>CALEPT010000181.1 GCA_937910385.1 uncultured Ruminococcus sp.
TGCCAACGCTCAGCAGACTGCCATGCTTTGCTTATATCGGCTTGCATATGTACAGCGTGTCGCTTCATCTTCTTTATAGCTCCGCTCTCCTCAATGGCTTCAAGAGCCTTTGTAGTGGTTCCGTGATACAGAAACTCAGGCGGTTCGCAATATTCAAGCTCAGGTTCAACCCACGGAACCGAGTGTCCCTGACAGCACTTGATTTTTTCGTGTTTTTCATCAAATCTGTAACGCCCCTTGTTGTCTTCGGCTACGATCTGTTCCAGCAGTTCACGGTCTAGCCTATAGCTGCTGTGGCGATTAACACCATCTATCAGCTGTTCTACTGATACCCAACCGTGTTCGTCCATATCAAGTCCTGCTTTTTCAGGCTGATGACGAAGGAGTAAACACAGATATTTCGATAATTCGTTCATCTTATCACCTCAATCAAATAACCTTTGAATATATACATCTTCTAATTAAGTGAATTACGAGTTAGTAACTTACGAGTATATTATTTTTGCCGTCTAAAAAGGTTAAGTATTATTGCTCAAGGCATTCCTCTATATCACTTATCCATGAAGTATCCTCATTTTCAAACTTATCAAGGAAATGAATGAAATTCGTGCTTCCTGATACTTCATCACCCTTATCCATTTCTTTTACACGTTCACGCATTTCTGGATAGCTTCGCTTGAATATCTTTGAGCAAAGCTCCTTGACCTGATCAGCATGGGCATCATAATTGGCAACCCCGGTTAGTTCCTCTATTATTCTTCCATTAGTCTTTTTTCCTTGATTTCGCAGATCTGCATCGCCAAAATGCGACAGAACGATCTGCATTGTACATGGATTGGCGAAGATGACCACCTTGTCGGTTACTCCGGATTTAGCATGAAAACCGTTAATCTTGTTCTTGATCAAAGAATACTCTCTATATGGAGCCTTGTCTGTATCGCAAAATACCAGTATAACTTCGTAAGCGTCATTATTGTACGCATCTTGATATCTTGCGAAAATATTTGAAGCACTTTTAGCGTTAATCGGATAGAAGTCATAAATGTCTGTACGCCATACATTCAGCTGAAGAAGCCTGTTGAAGTATTCAGTATCTTCAAGTCCTTCGCATATAACACATACTCTGTGTCTATAACTGATCGGAGGTTTAGCCATTATTCTGCACCTCCAGCAAAGATTCGAACAAATCAGGCTCAGGAAGAGCACCAAATACGCCACGTTTGTATTTTTCAACAAGGTCGCTTGTATCTCTTACTCCGTCCTTTTCAGCTGTGAACTCAGATAATGAATACAGATACGCATTCTCCATGTCTTTATGAGCAAACCATATCTGCTCTTTTCTGAACAGCTTCTGGCAATCAAGCAGAGTAATATCGTGAACCGTGCAGATAAGCTGTGCCTTTGTGTTGAGCTCATTGTTAAACATAGCTATTATAGCTCTAACGAGCTTGAAATGAAGGCTATTGTCAAGTTCATCCACTACAAGTATACGACCGTTTTCAAGAGCGTCTATCACATAACTTGCAAGGCAAGCTATCTTCTTGGTGCCGGTTGAGTCAAAAGTAAGACTTGGAACAGTCAGACCTTTATATGTCGAGAACAAATGGAGCTGATCCATAAATGTTTCTGAGCCTTTTAAAACCTTTTCCTGTAAATTTAATTCACCATTCGGATCTAATACCTTAATGATATCATTATCGGCATTACCAGCTTTAAGATACTGATAATTCTCAAGGTACAGGTCAGCATTAATAATGAAATTTACTATCTTTTGTGTCTTGCCATCGGATATCTTTAGCATTTCGATAGTTTTCTTCATCGGGATATTATTCATATCAACGATATCTATCTTCTTGGCAAATGAGGTAATGATATCCTTTATATCAGACAAAACAGAGAACTGAGAGGTATCAAGAAGGTAGATCAAAAGGTTATTTTTTGCAGTTACCTTCATCGCTGAAATAACAGCATTCTTTTCTTCCTCGTCTTCTGTATTGCAGATGTATTCCTTGTTTTTTGTATCCCTGAGCAGAATTATTGTTTCCTTCTTGTTCTTATGAACATCATAGGTGATTTTTGAGAACTTCTCGAAAATATAGTCATTCTTAGGGAAATCGTACTTCAGCTCAAAGCTGTATTCAAAACTGTTATCGCAGAAAGATATTGCGAATTCGCAATTCTTATCTGCATTGAATATATTCGGAACCATTCGCTTTCCCTCATTGAGCATGATGCCTCTTACAGCATCAATGCATTTAACAAAGTTAGTCTTTCCGACATTATTTGGTCCCATTATTATTGCTGATTTCAGCACATTAGTGGAGTTTACGGAAACTACATTGCTTGGAAAATGCTTGTTTCGCATATCAGAGCGCATAGTAAACTCTGTTTCCGTGTTATAAATAAAGCAGTTATTGACCTTTAAAGAGATAAGCATTATATCAGCTCCTAATACTTCATTTTCTTTATTATACCACTAAA
>CALEPT010000182.1 GCA_937910385.1 uncultured Ruminococcus sp.
TGAACGAGCTTGCGAGTGACAACGTGGATATGGTCGAGCTGATTCAGCTCGGGCAGAGCCCTGTAAAGGTTAAAAAATCGGAAATATCCCTCCTCGCAGGTTGATTTTTTTGCAGTTATATGTTATAATTGAAACCGGATTATATAAATTCACCAATAAATGCTAACCAAATACTAAAATTTACTGCGAAAGGAGTAATTTCCATGTTCAAAAAGCTTACAAGCGGGCTTGTCTCTGTCGCACTGATCGCGGCTTCGGCAGCGGCATACGCTCCGGCTTCCGTCATGAGCACATCGGCAGCTGATCAGCCTGATTATGCCGAAGCTCTGCAAAAATCTCTCTACTTCTATGAATGCCAGCAGGCAGGTCCTCTCCCGGAATGGAACCGCGTTGAGTGGCGCGCCGATTCTACTATGATAGACGAGATAAAGGGCGGCTGGTACGATGCCGGAGATCACGTAAAATTCAATCTGCCTATGGCTTACTCTGCCTCTATGCTCGCGTGGGGACTCTATCAGTATCCCGACGGCGTTGAAGCAAGCGGCGAAATGACCAATTACGTCAATAACCTTGAATTTGTGCTCGATTATTTTGTGGACTGCGATCTCGGCGATGAGATAGTCTATCAGGTCGGGATCGGTCAGATCGACCATACATGGTGGGGACCGGTCGAGCTCTATGAGTATGCCATGGTGGATAACGGAACTACATACGAAAGTGCACGTGAGGCTCTGAAGTCCTCCGAAGGCTGCTGCGCTGTATTCGGTGAAATGGCTGCTGCGCTTGCTTCAGGAGCCGTAGCGCTCGACGGACGTATAAGCAGCTCCAAGATCTCTGATTATCTTGCTCATGCTGAGCATATCTTTGAGGCAGCTGATGCTTCAAAGAGTGATGATGTCTATAACGGCAGCGATGCTCAGGGCTTTTATCCTTCTTCCCATTTCTACGATCAGCTGTTCTATGCCGCAAACTGGCTTTATATCGCTACAGGTGAGCAGTCATATCTCGACAAGGCAAAAAGCTATATCCCGAATCTGAGCAAAATGCTCGGCGAAGGCGATACCCTTGCCTATGGCTGGTGCCACTGCTGGGACGATAATATGCAGGGCGCAATGCTCCTGTATGCTATCAACACCAACGACTCTACCTATATCGCTCATGTAAAAAAGCACCTCGACCGCTGGGTAAGCGGCGATGAGGCAAAGACCCTTCCGGGAGGTTTCCGCTGGCTTACTACATGGGGCTGCCTCAGATACGCTGAAACAGCTGCTTTCCTTGCCGCTGTTGCAAGTGATACTATCTTTGCAGGGACAGATACCTCCTCTTACGAACAGTTTTATGAAACCCAGATCAACTACGCTCTCGGGGATAACCCTGATAACTTCAGCTATGTTGTTGGTTACGGCGATAACTGTCCACATAATCCCCACCACCGCACGGCTCATGCTTCATGGAAAAATGCTGAGGCGTATCCTGTGATGAGCCGCCATACTCTCTATGGGGCACTCGTCGGCGGTCCCAGTGAAGACGGCACCTATGAAGATGACCGCAGCAACTATATCAACAACGAGGTCGCGACCGACTACAATGCCGGCTACACGGCAATGCTCTGCAAGATGATAGATAAATACGGGGGAACGAGCGATCCTTCGTTCCCTCCCGTTGAGCAGCATGACGGTCCGGAATTCTACGTTGAAACGAAAATGGGACAGACCTCAGCAAGCGGCGTATCTCTCAGCTTCAAGATAACAAACCACTCCGCATGGCCTGCAAGAGTTCAGGATAACCTCTCGTTCCGCTACTATATGGACCTGAGCGAAGTAATAAGCGCAGGATACTCACCGAGCGATATGACTATCCGCTGCGACCGCGATCAGGCTTCTTCCATGTATGCGGGCAGGGGCTACGCAGGCGCCGAAATATCCGATCCTATACAATATAAGGACAATATCTATTATGTCGAAGTAACTCTCCCCGACGGCAGAGCAGTTCTCCCTGTTTCGGAAGGTATGCATCAGTGTGAGATAATGCTCGCCTTCGTTTTCCCGAACTATCAGAGCGGCTGGGACGCGACTAACGACTTCTCCAACCACGACCTCCTCGACGGCGGAAGCACTACCGATGAGGACGGCAAGGAAATAGGCATAGTTTCGCCGTATATTCCTGTCTATATAAACGGCGAGCTCTATTACGGCTACGAGCCCGACGGCACCTACGCCGATGGCGGCATGACGGTCTCCGACAAGCCCATTACTACCACTACAACCACTACAACTACCACCACTGCATCAACAGTCGGCGAGGATATTCTTTACGGCGATGCCAACTGCAACAAAACTGTTGAAATGGCAGACTCCGTTCTCATTCTCCAGTCTCAGGCAAACCCCGATAAGTACGGCATAGGCGGCTCGGATAAGGACTGCCTCTCAGCTCTGGGAGCAAAAAATGCCGACTGCTCCGGCTCGGGCGACGGCATTACCGCTAAGGACGCTCTTGCGGTCCAGAAATATCTGCTTAAGATCATAACACTTCCGGAGGAATGATATATGATACTTGATGAGTTTTACACACTGCAAAACGGAGTAAATATCCCCAAGCTCGGGCTCGGTACATGGCTGATCGACGACAGCATAGCGGCAAATGCCGTCCGCAGTGCAGTCGAAGCCGGATACCGCCACATTGACACCGCTCAGGCTTACGAAAATGAACGCGGAGTCGGCGAAGGAGTCCGCACAGCTTCCGTTGCGCGCGATCAGCTTTTCGTCACGACTAAGGTCGCCGCCGAAATAAAAAACTATGACGAGGCAGTAAGGTCGATCGACAGGTCGCTGGAGGTCTCGGGACTTGATTATTTTGATCTCATGATAATACACTGCCCCCAGCCGTGGGCGGAGTTCCGCAGTGATAATCACTATTATGAGGGTAACCGAGCTGTCTGGCGCGCCCTCGAGGATGCTTACAAGGCAGGAAAGCTCCGCGCGATAGGAGTTTCCAATTTCCTGCAGGATGACATTGAGAATATCCTTTCTTCCTGCGAAATAAAGCCCATGATAAACCAGATAGAGTGCCATATCAAGTGTACTCCCTACGATGTTATAGACTACTGCCGCGGGCATGATATCCTCGTGGAGGCATACTCCCCCATTGCTCACGGAAATATCCTCGATTCACCGGATATAAAGGCTCTGGCTGACAAGTATGCAGTAACTGTCCCGCAGCTGTGCATAAGGTATACCTTGCAGCTCGGAACAGTATCGCTCCCCAAGTCCACAAAAACTGAGCATATCATCAGCAACTCACAGGTCGATTTCACCATTTCTGACGAGGACATGGATATGCTCATGAGCCTGTAAATAAAAATCTCCCCGCTCATAAGGGCGATGCTTATATAGAAGTATATACGTGAACTATTGAGGGAGACCCTTTTGAAAAAGGGTCTCCCTCAAACTCCCTCCCTAAAACTTTCAGCTTGAAATTTTTGCCCCATAGGGCTCACCAAAAGAAATTCTCTAATTCTCTTTTTATACTACGGTGAGCCCTATGGGGCAAAAATTTGGAGTCAAAAGTCTTTGGAAAAGGGGTACGGGGAAAGAACCTTTCTTCCAGAAAGGTTTTTCCCCGATACATTCGCATATAAAACTTCTTTATGAGTACAACCCTTATATGAGCGGGGATAACTTTTTCAGTTCAATTTCCTGCCGCGCTGTCTGCAAGAGCGGCTATCTCCTCGGGTGTGAAAATGTACTCATTGCCGCAGAAATGGCATGATACAGCCGTTTCCTTGCCCTCGGCGGCTATTGAGCGAAGCTCCTTTTCGCCTATGCTGATGAGCACCCTCTCGGTGCGCTCGCGGCTGCAATCGCACTTATATCCGGGCGAAGCCGTGTCAAGCTCGTTAGGGTCAAGTCCGTCAAGGAGCATATCCGCTATCTCCTCGGGAGTTATCCCCTCGTCGAGCATTGCCGATACAGGGCGGAGCTTCGTGATATTCCGCTCGATGATGTCGATGCACTTTTCGTCCGCAAACGGCAGGAGCTGCACGAGAAAGCCTCCCGCAGCCCTCACCGTGAGGTCGGGGTTCACAAGAACTCCGAGACTGCATACCGTCGGTATCTGCTCGCTCGTCGCATAGTAGCTTGCGATGTCCTCAGCTATCTCGCCCGAAACAAGCGGGATAACGCCGACATATGGCTCTTTCAGTCCCATATCCTTTACGACCGAGAGAGTGCCGTCCGTGCCGACAGCTCCGCCCACATCAAGCTTTCCCTGCGCATTGAGCGGTATCTCCACCACCGGGTTGGTGACGCTGCTCTTGACGTTTCCGCGGCTGTCCGCGACAGCAACAAGCTGCCCAGCCGGACCTCCTCCGTCCACACGCAGCGTTACGCTGTCGTCCTCACCCTTGAGCATATATCCCATGAGCGAGGCTGCAACGCTCAGCCGCCCCAGCCCCGCCGTCACTACGGCTGAGGTCTTGTGTATTCTTTCTATCTCAGATACGATATCTCTCGCGTCCAGTACCTCCGCAAATGCCGAGCCGTCCGCCGATATCGCCCTGTAAAGCTTTCCCATTTTCTATGTTCCTTTCGTTTAGTATCAATGCTGTGTGTACCGTACAGCTTAGTTTCTACGTGACCTACTGGGGAAAACCTTTCTGAGGAAAGGTTATTCCCCAGACCCCTTTCCAAAGACTTTTAGCTGATTTTTCCCCGGATAGGGCGCTCGTAAAAATTAAAGCGATGTAGTTATATGGATAGCGCCCTATCAGGGGAAAAATAAAACTGAAAGTTTTAGGAGGGGAGTTTGAGGGGAGACACTTTTTCAAAAGGGTCCCCCTCAATAGGCTGCATATTAACTAAGCCGTGCGGTGCAAATATCATTCATGCTGACCGTTGCGGACGCAGCGTGCGGTATAGACGATACGCTGAGTAGTCCCGGTCGGGAGGTCGAAGGTATCGTCGCCGTATTTTGCGATAAGCTCAAAGCCGCAGTCCGTCAGAAGCTGCTCTATGTCCGCTTCGCTGTATGCCTTTTCCGAAAAGCTGTCGGAGCTGCGCGAATAGAGCCCGTTTTCCTCACGCTCGAAGAATTCCAGGTTCATTTTCACCTCATCGGTATCGGGGACAAGGGTATTCTCCCACACGCAGTAGACGCTCTCCGTCTCGTAGGTGAAGGTGTTATCCGCGAGGACATAGCGGTGCTTGTAGAGCGTATTCACGTCGAAAATGAAGAGTCCGCCTATCTCCGAAAAAAAAGCCACATTCCCGAACACTCGGCGGACGTCGTCAAGGCTTTGAAGATGATTTATGCTGTCGAGGGCGCAGACGGTCACGTCGATAGTGCCGAACATATCGAGCCTGCGCATATCCTGACATAGATACTGGATATCCAGTCCGCTGCCGAACTTCTTCTCTATAGCTATGCCGAGCATTTCGTCGGAGCTGTCAACGCCGATAACGTCGTACCCGAGCCGCGCCATGACCTGTGAGATACTGCCCGTTCCGCATGCAAGGTCGAGGAGGATATTCCCCTGTGTGGACTTGAATTTCTGAATGATAGCGTGGAAATACTCGCCGCGCTTTTTATAGTCGATATTCGCCGTGAGCTCGTCGTAATACCGCGCAAACGTGCTGTAGCCGCTCATTGTGCTTCGTCCTCCTCACTGAAATTATCGCAGATCACAACTCCCGTTCTCACAAAGACTGCGTTTCCGTTCTCGTCGTACTCATAGCAGTCACATAGCCTTTTCCCGTCCGAGCTATAGGTATGCAGCCATTCTATGGGCTTTAGCTTGCCGTCCTGCCACTGATATCTATAGTCATCATATTCGTCATCTGTCCACCAGCCCCAGCCGTCATAGATCCAAAAAGACTTATCCTCGCTGTCAAGATCATACATATGAGACTTTCCGCTTATCTCCTCCACAATGACATACTGCTTCTTGTCGGGGTCATAGACGTAATAATCATAACTGAGTGTCTCATTCGCAAGACCGGTGTCCGTCCGTATCCCAAGATCGTTTTCGCCGTCGAAGTTGAAGTCGCTGGTGAGCAGATAATGCTCGGGGGCAAGCACCTCGAACTCCCTCATCTCGGGGGTCTGCTCGGCATTTTCCTTGTACTCTTCCAGCTTTTCCACGATCCCCATGAGGCGGACTCCCTCAATGGTTTGCAGCACCTCTCTGCCCTGCATCACCAGCACAGAGTCATCGGTCACGCGGAAATATCTCGGAGAGTCGATCGTCTTGTACCTCGCGCCGTTGGAGATGTTTATGAATGTGCGGCTGACCATGTAACGCTCTCCGTTTTCATCGTATTCATAAGCATCCTCTAACTGGTCCATGCTGTCGTCCTGAGCAAAATATATGTCGAGGAATCTCACGGGGACAAGACTGCTGCCCTGCCACTGGTAGTAGGTCTTGGTGCTGCCGTAGTGACCGTAAAGTGCGAGACAAAGCTGATCGTTGTTATAAATGTCCATTCGCCAGCCCCTGCCGTCCACGAGCGCGAGCTCCTGCGACAGCTCGAACTTGTTCTTCTCGGGGTCATATAGCCAGTAGTCTCCGCCCATGCCGCAGATTACGTCATTGTCGGGGATAAAAATGTCCTCATAGCCGTCGAAATTATAGTCCGCAATGGACACATCTTCGGCTGTCGGTACACTTTCAAGCTCGGCGAACTGAATCTCCTCACCGTCCATTTTCAGCGTTATGCCGCCGTTTCCCCATATCGGGCGCAGCTTACCGTGCTCGGGCTCGGCGGTGGGATCTGCCGTCTGCACTTCGGTGGTCGCCTCTGTCACGGTCTCCGCCGTCGTTTCGGGAACAGAGCTCTCGGGCTCGTATATGTTGTTATCGCTGCACGCCACAATGCCTGCCGCTGCTATAAAGGCTAAAGCACATGAAACCTTCCTTTTCACTGCATATTCACCTCTTGATGATACCGCCTGCTGCATAGCGCTCCTGAGATGCTTCAAACTTTTTATTTTCGGGATCATATATCCAGTAATTTCCGTCCTTGCCGTTTCCCGAGCTTTTATCGGGGATAAAAACGTCCTCATAGCCGTCGGAATTAAAGTCCTCGATGATAACCTCGTCGGCGGTCGGCAGATCCTCCATTTCAATGAACTGTATATCCTCTTTATCCATTACCAGAGATATGCCGTCTACCGTCCATATACAGCGCAGCTTTCCGAATTCGGATCCGTCATCGGAGCTATTGTCCGCAGTGGTGGGCTCAGCCGCTTCGGGAATGGTTGTAATGGGCTCGGAGAAAGCTTCATCGCTTATACCCGTGGAAGCCTCCGACGCTTCTTCTGTTACTTCAAAGACATAGCTCCCGCTTTCATAAATATTGTTGTCATTGCAGCCTGCAAGTCCGGCTGCAGCAAGAGCGGCAAGAGCCGCTGAGATACTCCTTTTCATTCTATAGGCACCTCCATGTATTTGCCGTCAACATACTGCTCGCGCAGATAGAGGTTCGCGACGCCGCTGCTGTAATCGTAATGGTCGAGGTAAATGCTGCCGTCCTCGGACTGATACTGCTTTTCCATGCTCACAAGCGCGAGCGTTCCGCCGCTCCATTTATAGACCCTGTTTTCGTACTCGGCAGTACCGTACTTTATGTAGGCGGCGAGAGTTCCCTCTGCCGAATTTGCCGTTACGTACCAATTTACGTCATTCAGCGCCTGCCAGTCGGAATATGTACCTGTAGATGAGTCATAGCGGAAATATCTGCCATTCATGTTCGCAGCGACATTCTCGGCAACAAAAAGGTCTCTGTAGCCGTCAAAGTCGAAGTCCTCCTCGATAAGAAGCTGACTCTGCGAGTAAGCTCCGCCCGAAATAAGCGGCAATATGAGCGAGGTATCTGCGGAAAGGGTCTGAGCAGCGCTGCCTCCGCGCAGGACATTTACTCCCGAGCTTGTTATCTCGAAGGATATGACCGACTGATCTTTCGGATCATATGTATGTTCCTGCGTCTGCTGCTGAGCCGGCTGCTCCGGTTCGATGACAGCAGGTGCTTCGGGATCAACTGTCGGGTCAATAAGAGCGGCAGTAGTTGTGGCAGGGACCTCTGCCACCGGAACAGGTGAAACTGTGCCATAGACATTGTAGTCCTCACCGTAATCAGGCACAAGAACTCCCGGGCCGTAGAATACAGTCACTATCTGATCGGTATATCTGCGCACTGCGCGCGTTGTTACAGCAGCAGTGCTTTCAGCCGCTGCATCACCGCCTGCCGTTGTGGTCTGAAGAGCTGAGGTGACTGCCTCGTCATCGCCGGAAGCGCTGATATCCGTATCATCTGCGACAGTGTCCACCGGAGCGTCGGTTCCGGAAGCCTTACTGTCCTTTCCGCAGCCCGTAAGCAGGCACAGAAGAAGTATTAACGGCATATATTTTTTCACATTATCACCTGCAATATGATGAATTTATTGTTGGACCCTTATATGTGAGGCGGGGAGCCCCGCACCGGGCTGACACAGCCCGAAAAGGGCGGACGCATAAGAGCAGCACTCGTATAGAAACTTTATATGTATCTTATCGGGGAAAAACATTTCTGGAAGAAAGGTTCTTTCCCCGTACCCCTTTTCCAAAGACTTTTAACTCCAAATTTTTGCCCTACAGGACTCACCATGTTTTGCTAAAGAAATTTATACATTTCTTGGTGAGCCCTGTAGGGCAAAAATTTCAAGCCGGAAGTTTGAGGAAGGAAGTTTGAGGGCGACTCCCCACGGTGTGGGGAGATGTCGCCCTCGGCTACAGAGGGGTGCCCTCATTAACACGCGTAAAAACTTCTACATGAGCATTGCCTTTAGCTCCGCCCTGATATTACTTATTCTCCATGTCCTTGTACTTGCAGCACTTCTTGTACTTCTTGCCGCTTCCGCACGGACAGGGGTCGTTGTCGCCGACCTTCTTGCTCGACTTCGCAGGCTCGTTTGCAAAGCTTCCGTCGCCTGCGCCTGCATTCGGAGCGTCAGGCTTAGCCACCTGCTCGCGCTCGGGAGCCTCGTTCTTCTGGAGCTTTACCGTGAGCAGCATACGGATAGTGTCCTCACGAATGGATTCAACCATTGCGTCGAACATCTCGAAGCCCTCATAGCGGTACTCGATAACAGGGTTCTTCTGACCGTACGAGCGCAGTCCGATGCCCTTCTTGAGCTCCTCCATATCGTCGATATGAGCCATCCACTTGGTATCAACGACCTTAAGCAGGATAACGCGCTCAAGCTCGCGCATTACCTCAGAGCCGTACTCTGCTTCCTTAGCCTGATAGATCTCGCCTGCCTTCTCATTGAGGGCATTTGTGATATCGTCCTTGGATACAGACTGGAGTTCGTCCTCCTCGAAGCTGAGATCCTCGGAACCTATCAGCCAGCCGAGGAAGTAGTCCTTCAGACCGACGATGTTCCAATCGTCCTTTACCTCGTCGTCAACGAGATACGTATTTACGGTAGATTCGATGAGTTCCTCCATCATCTTGAGAATGCTCTCGTGGAGGTCTTCGCCGTCAAGCACCTGCGAACGCTGCTTGTAGATGATCTCACGCTGCGTATTCATAACGTCGTCGTAGTTGAGGACGTTCTTTCTTATGCTGAAGTTGTGACCCTCGACCTTCTTCTGTGACGACTCGATTATCTTTGTGAGCATTTTGCTCTCGATCGGCATATCCTCCTCGACATTGAGGGTGCGCATCATGTTTTCGAGGCGGTCGCCTGCAAAAATACGCATGAGGTCGTCCTCTACCGAGAGGAAGAAGCAGCTCTCGCCCTCGTCGCCCTGACGTCCGGAACGTCCGCGGAGCTGATTGTCGATACGGCGCGATTCATGGCGCTCTGTACCGAGGATATAAAGTCCGCCGGCTTCCTTTACGGCAACAGCCTTTTCCTTGATCTCTGCATTGTATTTATCGTAAAGCTCGCGGTAGAGCTTTCTTGCCTCGATGACCTCTTCGTTATCGGTATCAGCAAAGCCGATAGCCTCGGTGATTATCTCCTCGGGGATCTCGCGCTTTTTCATCTCGGCGCGTGCGAGGAACTCGGCATTACCGCCGAGCATGATATCTGTACCACGTCCTGCCATGTTGGTGGCGATCGTAACGGCGCCGTATTTTCCTGCCTGAGCGACGATCTCGGCTTCCTTGGCGTGCTGCTTGGCGTTGAGCACCTCATGCTTTATGCCCTTTCTCTTGAGCATTGCGGAAAGGAGCTCGGATTTCTCGATAGATACCGTACCCACGAGGATAGGCTGACCTTTTTCGTGGCAGGCGATTATCTGCTCTATGATAGCGGCATACTTGCCCTTTTCTGTGCTGTATACCTGATCGTTGTGGTCGATACGGATAACGGGCTTGTTGGTGGGGATCGAGATAACGTCGAGCTTGTATATCTCCTTGAACTCGTCCTCTTCGGTCATGGCAGTACCCGTCATGCCGGAAAGCTTTGTGTAAAGGCGGAAAAAGTTCTGGAAGGTTATGGTCGCAAGGGTTCTCGACTCGCTCTTTATCTTAACGCCCTCCTTAGCCTCGATAGCCTGATGCAGACCGTCGTTGAAGCGGCGTCCCATCATAAGGCGTCCGGTAAACTCGTCAACGATGATGATCTCGCCGTCCTTGACAACGTAGTCGATATCGTTCTTCATGACGCCGTTAGCCTTGATAGCCTGATTTATATGGTGGAGCAGAGTCATATTCTCGGAATCCATGAGGTTTTCGATCTGGAAAGCCTGCTCAGCCTTTTTAACACCGCGCTGAGTAATGGTAGCGGTCTTGGCTTTTTCGTCGATGATATAGTCGGCAGTCTCGTTGATAGCGTCCTGATCCGCCTTATCGTCCATTTCGACTACCGTTGTGGGTGTGAGGGTCTTTGCGAAGCGGTCAACGATAGAATAGAGGTCTGTGGATTTGTCTCCGCGTCCTGAAATGATAAGCGGAGTACGCGCCTCGTCGATGAGGATAGAGTCCACCTCGTCCACGATAGCGAAATTAGGCTCGCGCTGAACGCGCTCCTCCTTGTGAGTGACCATGTTGTCACGGAGGTAATCGAAGCCGAGCTCGTTATTGGTAGCGTAAGTAACATCGCAGTTGTAAGCGGCACGTCTCTGGTCGTTGTTGAGCCCGTGGAGGATACAGCCGACAGTAAGTCCGAGCCAGCGGAGCACCTTGCCCATTTCCTCAGCCTGAGTTTTTGCGAGGTAGTCGTTTACGGTAACTACGTGAACGCCCTTGCCCGAAAGTGCGTTAAGATATGAAGCAACACAGGCAACGAGGGTCTTACCTTCACCTGTTTTCATTTCGGCGATACGTCCCTGATGAAGAACGATAGCACCGATTATCTGCACGGGATATGGCTTCTTTTCGAGAACTCGCCATGCAGCCTCTCTTACCGTGGCAAGAGCCTCGGGAAGAATAGCGTCGAGCGTTTCGCCCTCTTCAAGCCTGTCCTTGAATTCGAGGGTCTTGGCCTTGAGCTCAGCATCTGAAAGCTCCTGATACTCCTCGTCGAGTGCGAGGACTTTATTCTTTATAGGCTCGATACGCTTGAGTTCTCTGTTGCTGTAAGCATTCGCGCCGAAAATACCTGTAAATAAACCCATTTGTTTACCGCCTTTACAATTTTATAGTGCAGACCGTTTACGGTCCGTACAAGAGCATATAAGTACATACACTATATTTTACAACAAATCCGTTTATTTGTCAAGCCCATAGAGCTGAATCAGCCCGAGCATGAAATCCCCCCGGGGGGGAGCCATACTGCTGAACTTACATGCTCACTATGTGCAAAGCGACAATCGCTCTCCGCTCGCGGGAATAAAGGGCTCATCGGGGTGGCGTCGCGGTCGGTATTGATTTTTAAGGCATTATATGATAAAATGAACTTGAAAGGCGGTGTGTTCATGAAACGATATATCACAATGGGAGTAGTACTTATCTGCGCTGCACTGGCAGGGGCAATAGTTTTTGCACACTTTTTCAGCTACGGTCCTAACATGAAAATAAGATACCGCAGATTTTTGAATTATACGTTCGACGGGAATTACTCAATGCAGCTCGCAAGTAAGAAAAAGGGCGAATATGAAGACGGTGATACATACAAGGAGCGCTGGTGGAATATCTCATACACTGATAAAAACGGATTCTCTCACAAGGCTTCTGTATGGAGCGGCAATACATCTGACTATGAGGATACACGAACAACAATGCTTGTCTTTCTGCGCCGTCAGGCAGAAGATATAGCAAACTGCGAATTTATAGACAAAATCGCTTCCCAAACTTTCGACGGGGAAATTATTGACCACTCTTACTACCACTTCTATGAGGGCATGGTCCTATCGGTCCAGCTCACCGCTGATTCTTTCATTGAGGAAAAAGACATTTCACCTGTAAACGGCTATAAGCTGTCGGAGTGCGACCTCAGAAGCGTGGCAGACGCCGCTCATATCACCTTGCACGTATGCCATGAGTACGAGAGAATGTCGGACCACGATTTTGAGATCATACAGGAGCTTCTGGAGAATTACTGCGAATACGTCGGCGACACCTCGAACGGAGTTACGCTTGTTGTACGCGACGGAAAGAATTATGATGTGATCTATCAGAAAAGCATTGAAAACGGCGAGGTAGTCCAAGAGGAATGGAGCGAAGAATAGAGCGCAGCCTCCCGCTCTGTGCAAAGAGAACTATCTTGCGAGTGTGAACGTGGTATGGCAGCGTGGCCCGGGTTGCCCGAGTGCGAGGCAGGATTCTGTCTTAGCATGAGGGTATACCACCATTGGATTTAAGGCGACTAAACTGACACAGCTTGAAAAAGCTCCCCTTTCGGGGAGCTTTTCATTATGCAATAATTACTTGTTGAGGTTTGCCTCGATCTTATCGAGCTGTGCGTAAAGCGCCTCGGGAACATTGCCGCCCTTTGCGGAGATGTCGTCGTTGTAGTATCTTCTCATCTCTGCAATTTCCTTTGTCCACTCGTCCTTGTTTACGCTCAGGAGAGTGTCAAGAGCTGCGTCGGAAACCTCGTCCTCGATGCCCTCGATGTTGATATCCTCCTTCTTGGGGAGGTAGCCGATAGCTGTCTCAACAGCGTCAACGCTGCCCTCAACTCTCTTGATTATCCAGTCGAGAACTCTCATGTTGTCGCCGAAGCCGGGCCAGAGGAAGTTGCCCTCGTCGTCTGTTCTGAACCAGTTAACGTTGAATATCTTCGGAGCCTTGTCGCCGAGGATATCGCCCATTTCGAGCCAGTGTGCCCAGTAATCGCCTACGTTGTAGCCGATGAAGGGCTTCATAGCCATAGGATCGTGACGGAGCACGCCTACTGCACCTGTAGCAGCTGCTGTTGTCTCAGAGGATACAGCAGAGCCGAGGTATGTACCGTGAGTCCAGTCGAACGACTGATATACGAGGGGAGCTGTTGTTGCTCTTCTGCCGCCGAAGATGATAGCGGAGATCGGAACGCCCTCGGGATTGTTGAACTCAGGCGAAATGCAGGGGCAGTTCTGAGCGGGAGCTGTGAATCTTGAGTTGGGGTGAGCAAGCTTGTTGCCCTCTGCTGTCCAAGCCTCGCCGTCAACCTTCTTGCCGGTCCACTCTGTAGCGTCCTTAGGCGGATTCTTTGTGAGCTTTTCCCACCAGGGAGTGTTGTCGGAGTTGTCGAGCGCAACGTTTGTGAAGATAGCTCCCTGCTTTGTGCAGGCAAGAGCGTTGTAGTTGGACTTTTCATTTGTTCCGGGAGCAACGCCGAAGAAGCCGTTCTCGGGGTTGATAGCGTAGAGTCTGCCGTCCTTGCCGGGCTTCATCCAAGCGATATCGTCGCCGACTGTGAATACCTCATAGCCGTTCTTCTTGTATCCCTCGGGCGGAATGAGCATTGCGAGGTTGGTCTTGCCGCAGGCAGACGGGAATGCAGCTGTGATGTACTTGATGTCGCCGTCGGGCTTCTTAACGCCGAGGATAAGCATATGCTCAGCCATCCAGCCCTCGTTTCTGCCCTGTACGGAAGCGATACGCAGAGCGAAGCACTTCTTGCCAAGGAGAACGTTTCCGCCGTATGCAGAGTTGATCGACCAGATAGTATTCTCCTCGGGGAACTGAACGATATATCTCTTCTCAGGGTCAACGTCAGCCTTTGAGTGGAGACCTCTTACGAAATCATCGGAGGTATCGCCGAGGTTCTCGAAAGCCTGAGTACCCATTCTTGTCATGATGTTCATATTGAGAACAACGTAGATAGAGTCTGTTACCTCAACGCCTACCTTAGCCAGCGGAGAGCCGATAGGTCCCATTGAATAAGGGATAACGTACATTGTTCTGCCCTTCATAACGCCGTCGTACATAGGTGTGAGGAGAGCCTTCATCTCGTCGGGAGCCATCCAGTTATTGGTCGGACCCGCGTCCTTCTTTTCCTTTGAGCAGATGAATGTTCTGTCCTCTACACGTGCAACGTCGTTCACGCGGGTACGGTGATAGAGACAGTTAGGGTACTTCTCGGGATTGAGCTTGTACATTTTGTCCCAGCTGTCGTCGGGAAGAGATGTTACCTCCTCGGTAAGAGCGTCGAGCTGCTCCTTGGAGCCGTCGATCCACACTACCTTATCGGGCTTACAGAGAGCTACCATCTCGTCTACCCACTTCAATACATTCGGGTTTTTTGTCAGTGACATTGTATTATACCTCCTAAAGTTGATCGTTTTTAGCTGCGGAGCTGCACTCTCCGCACAGACACGGCTGAAAAAAATCAATCGTACCTCTGATACTATTATAAACAATTTTTGTCAACCTGTCAATAGTCACGGCGGGGGTTTTGTCTGTATTTTTTCGGAATGGCGTTATTCCTGAGTTTCCGCTTTCAATTAAGGGTTACCCCCGGCAAACAGCATCAAGCCGCATACCGGGGGCACAATGTCATATACAAAACGGAAAGAGCTTATATACGATATTATGGTTATATCTGCGGGAAGACGGTATTGCGGGGAGTTCCGTGCTCGGTAATATCCATATCCGAGATGCCGAGCATGAACATTCTCATAGTCAGAAGGTCGGCGACATTGACCTCGCCGTCTCCGTTCACATCTGCGCTTGCAGGAGATGTGCCGTTCAGTATACATTTTCTCATCAGGACGTAGTCGAAAATGTTGACATTGCCGTCGCTGTTGAGGTCGCCTGTAATGTAATACTCCTCTACTGGTTCGAGTATCCAGCTCTGGCAGGAATGGCCGTTTATCGTGAACTGCTGTACATTTGCTCCGTCGCTCGTAAGGGCATTGTATATTTCCACAGTGCTCTTATCCCCGCTGGATTTTGTAACTATAATGTAGCTTCCGTCGCTCTGCTCCACGAACTTGAAAAGCTGAGCGTCCGTGCTTGTATCGGTATACAAACCGATATTTGTCCTGTCATCTGCTTTGCCGTAATCGAGGTCGAGCAGATATGTTCTGCCGCCGCCGAGTAAGGAGTATATACGATAGTAGCCGTCGCCTGCGCTCTCGATGTACCATGTATTGTACTCAGCCGCGCCGTCAGCGGTATACTGGACAACGTTGCTGCCGGCGCTGCCGACCCCGTTCGCAACGGTGAGATAAAGTCCGCTGTTGACATTTTTTATGCGGTATTCGCCCTCCTCGATAACGCTACCGACCTTGGGAATGACCTTCTCCGTCTTGGGGTAAATGTTATTGAAAACGTCAAGAGACTCAAGCGGCTTTCCGCTGAAATCAAACAGCGCCTGATTGTCGTATGAGGAGCCGCCTGCTCCTGTCACAGAGGAATCATACTCCGCAGCATAAGCCGTAGCCCAGCCCGAGCCGTACTTCTCCCAGAGAGCCTTCTGCTCGCTCCACGATATATTGTAGACGCCGAGCCATGCCGGCTCCCAATAGAAAACGCCTATGCCGTGGCTGCCCGTATCTGCAACAGCCTGAAAAACGTCCGTGAGGCACTGCGCCTGTCCCTCCACCGAGATATCATATCTGAACTCGCAGTCGGTGGAATATGACGAGACAACATTTCCGAAGCTGTCGCCGTCGTCGTTGGTGTACGGGTAAGCCGTCTCAGCGACCATGACGTATTTATTGTAAGTATCGCCTATCGTTTTCAGGACCGAGGTAAGATTATCGAGAGTGCCGTGCCAGTAGGGGTAATACGAGGTGGCGAAAACATCGTAATCAAGCCCGCATTCGTTCATTACCTTTGCGTACCAGAGGTAATAGTCGGCATTGGAAGGGTTAGCGAAATGGTGGGCGATGAGGATATCGCTGTCGAAGTCCCTGACAGCCTGATCGCTGCTCGCAAAAAGATCGCATATCTGGTACATATCGCTCTCGCCGCAGAAGAAGCAGTTCGTCTCGTTGCCGACCTGCACCATGCCGATATCTCCTCCCGCCTCGGTCACGGATTCAAGCACCCACGAGGTCCACTTATACATCTCGGTTTTCAGCGTATCGTGATCGTGCTCCGCCCAGTATTTCGGAGGAGTCTGCTTTTCAGGGTCAGCCCAGAAGTCGGAGTACTGTATATCCACAAGGAGCTTCATTCCGTACTCTGCAGCGCGCGCGCCTATCAGACCTGCCGTGTAAACATCGTTGTTTCCGCCGCCGTAGCTGTTTCCGTCACTGTCGTAGGGGTCGTTCCAGACTCTTACGCGGATATAGTTCACGCCGTGCTCGGCGAGCGTCCTGAAGATATCCTGCTCGCTGCCGTTTTCGTCGTAAAAAACGACTCCGGCGTTCTCGATCGCAATTATTGAGGAGATGTCCACTCCCCTGATCGGCTCGCCGCCGTTTACCGATGCGTCGAAATCGGTAAAGTACACCTTCGTATCGACCGCCGCAGAGGTGGTCTCAGCAGGCTTGACCGACTGCGCTGCCGAGAGGGAAAGCACCGCAGCCGCTGCAAATGCGATAGTTCTTTTCAGCTTCATAAAAACTCCTTTCATGCTTGAAGCGTCAGATTTGAGGAAAACCAACGCTTATCAGACCAAGCTCATATATTAACGAATCATTCTTTTTTTCATTATACAAACTTTTTCACATTTTGTCAACAGCAAGTATAAAATTATATTATTTTTACGGTAGACAGTACATCATTTACCGGATTAGGTTTATCTTTTGCACTATTTAACCGCATGAGCCTTGATTAATTTAAGTCAGTCAGCTTAAATTATCGTTTCTTAAAGAAAATCATACTAAAAGGTATTGACTTTTATGTATTTTTTAAGTATAATGTGTGTATAAGATATCGGCTATTTTACGATAGGTTAATTTTTTAAGGAGGATATTAAAGATGAAAAAGGCAATTTCGTTTGCCGCCGCTGCTGCCCTTGCACTCGGTCAGGCAGCCTCACCTGCGTTCTTTACGAGCGTTGCGGCAGATGACGATTACACCCAGTTCCCTCTCACTGTGGAGGCAGAGACCCTCGACGGTAATGTGTATATGCACGATTACTCCGACAACACCGACAAGCCGTGGACGAGTATTTACGGCGAGCTCATCTCAAACGGTGAGTATTCCGGCGAGGGCTTCGCTTACGTTCAGGGCAACACCATTTCCATGGCAGTCAATGTTCCCGAGGACGCTATGTATCAGATCGACCTCAAGGCTACCTTCCTCAACGGCACCGAGGGCTCGTCGAATATGGAGACGATCGCCATAAACGGCAAGGAATACACCGCCTATATCGGCTATTCTACCGAATGGCAGGATTTCAGCTTCGGTAAGGTAAGGCTCAGCAAGGGCGAGAACCTCATCGAGTTCATCGGCGCAAAATACGGCTATTATGAGATAGATACCATCACTATCTCAGAGGCTGAGTTCCCGGATTTCTCCGCTGCTTCCGTCGAGACCTGCGACCCCGACGCCACCGCTGAAACAAAATCCCTAATGAATTACCTCCACAGCGTTTACGGCACCCACATCCTCTCGGGTCAGCAGCAGATATACGGCGGCGGAAACTACATTTCTACCTCCATACGCTATGACTCAAACAGCGATACCTGCGTTGACTCCGACGGCAATACCTATGAGATCGACCGCGATTCCAAGGATACCGACGATCAGGGCAACGTATTCTACTGGCACTGCACCGGCGACGACGGTATGGTTTACACCTACAGCACCCAGAACCGCGTTTACGGCTATAACTACTACGATAACGACGTTGACCTCGTTTACTCCCTCACAGGCAAGTACCCTGCGATACAGGGCTTCGACTTCGGCAGCTACTGCCCATGCTACTGCTGGGACGACGGCGTTGCAGGCAGAATGATCGAGTGGACAAACGAAAAGGGCGGTATCTGCACAGCTTCATGGCATATAAACGTCCCCACAACTCTTGCCGACTACACTCTCGGCGAGCCCCTCGACTTCTCCAAGACCACCTACAGCAACAAAACTGACTTCGTAACCGCTAACTGCCTCGTTGAGGGCACCGTTGAGTACGAATACTTCAAGCTGTGTATGGCAAACCTTGCCAACGAGCTCCTCAAGCTTCAGGACGCAGGCGTTCCTGTTATCTTCCGACCCTTCCACGAGGCTGAGGGCAACCCAAGCACTACCGACGACCCGACCGACGGCTCAGGCGCATGGTTCTGGTGGGCTAAGGAGGGCGCAGATGTCTACAAGCAGCTCTGGAACTATTTACAGGATACGCTCCAGAATGAGTACGGTCTCCACAACCTCATCTGGGAGGAAAACCTCTATGCGTGGTCTGATTACTCGGCAGAATGGTATGTCGGCGACGACAGGACCGACCTCGTAGCTTACGATAAGTACAACACTCAGTACAACCGCCACGACGGCAAGACCTCCGGTCCGAATCTCGACGCTGAGGCAGGTATCTTCTACAAGCTCATAGGCTACGTCGATAACCACAAAATGGTAGCTATGGCTGAGAACGACTCTATCCCGAGCCTGGAGAATATGCTCGTTGAGCACGCATACTGGCTCTACTTCTGCCCGTGGTACGATTCCGGCGACGCTGCATTCGTTAGCGGCGAAAACTATCAGGATCATGAGGCTATGTCAGAACTCTACAACAGCGAATTCTGTATCACCCTCGACGAGCTCCCCACAGATCTCTTCAAGGGCAGCTCCCCGATAACTACCACTACAACCACGACCACTGTGACCAAGACTACCACAACAACTACAGGTCAGAACATAAACGTAACTCTCTACGGCGACGCTAACTGCAACGGTACTATAGAAATGGCAGATGCAGTTCTTGTCCTTCAGGCACAGGCAAATCCTGATAAGTACGGTGAGAACGGTACTGACGACGAACACATTACCGAAGAGGGTGCAGCGAATGCAGACTGCTCCGGCAGCGGAGACGGTCTTACTGCAAAAGACGCGCTGGCGATACAAAAGTATCTGCTCAAGCTCATTCAGCTCCCCGAAGAATAATATATCCTTAAAGCAGACGGTATGCCCGTGCTGCACATATACAAGCTTTAAGCTATAAGTTGAGGGAGACCTTTTTAAAAAGGGTCTCCCTCAAAAACTTACTCAGCTATGATAATACAAAAAGAAAAAGCCATACAAAAACTGCCTATTGTTCTTGTATGGCTTTTTATCATTCAATAACTACGCCCCAGCCGGTGCTGATCTTTTTGTACATTCGCAGCTTTTCCTTTTTCTTCTGCGTTCTGAACATAGAGAAGATCGCAACGATCACAAAAACCGTGAGAACAGCTGCAACGATAATGCTTATCGGAGCCTCCATAAAGTAAAGCGACAGACCCCATATTATAACGGCTGCCAGAAGAATAAGAGGCAGGCAGAATGAAGCGAAAGTTCTTTTCTTGATCTTTATGTAGTGCTGGATATCTTTAATGCTGAAGCTTTCGTAATTTCTCGCGATGAAATTATCGGGCTGCACCCATTTGCAGAACTGAGACAGATCCTCAAATTTTGCGGTAAAATCCTGATAATCATGGAACTTCTGGTTAAAACGAGCCACCCTGTAATACACAACAATACTATTATTTGGTGCCTTTTCCGCGTCCATAACATGAATGATGGTGCCGGCTTCAGCTTGTCCCTTGACCGACTTGGTCACGAGGAACTTTCGGTCGATGGCCTCATCGATACTTAACAAATAAGTCATAAATATACCTTCCTTGATAATTTAAATATTAAACAGTGCTTATTAATCTTTATGCTTCAAGTAGAGTATTAGCCTGAAATAAATTTATTTTATATCCTACATGAATATTATATCATACCATATCATAAATTGCAAGCAGAAAATACGCAATAACATGAGATAAAAGCAATCTTTACAAAAAATGTGAATTAAACAGTGTTCACTGCATAATGTTTTGTCGAAACTGTCGAGCGCCTTTAAGCTCCATGAGGATATTCAAAGTATGTGTTCCTCCCAAAGACAAGGAGAAACACATACAATGGCATATGAAATTCACATTTTCTTGATATTGATATTTGCCTTTGCTGCTTTTTTCTTATCTTTAGCAAGCTTGAGCATATCGCTCTTGGACATAGGTCCGTCATCAAGGCTTGTTTCGCCTGCTGTAGCTGCATTAGCGGCAATTTCTGCTGTTTCAGCGTCTACGGCATCATCATCATCGAGGAAGCTGTTGAGCCTCTTTCTGAAAGCGCCTCCGCTTGTCGAAGCAGCCATGACGCTGTTCTGCTGATAAACGCTTCTTACAGGAGCGGCTCCGCCGATATGGGTGGAATATCCGTTGTAAGCCTGATTATAGGGATTAGCGTTCATACTCTGCTGATATACGGAAGCGTGTGTTCCGCCCGAATAAGGATTTGCCTGCGGGAAGCCTCCGTTCTGCTGGGGATAGCCGCCCTGCTGCTGATATACAGAAGCGTGTGTGCCGCCCGAGTAGGGATTTGCCTGCGGGAAGCCTCCGTTCTGCTGGGGATATCCCGCCTGCTGCTGGGGATAACCTGCCTGCTGCTGAGGATAGCCTGCCTGCTGAGGATAACCGCCCTGCTGGGGATAGCCGCTCTGCTGGGGATAGCCGCTCTGCTGGGGGTAACCGCTCTGCTGGGGGTAACCGCTCTGCTGAGGGTAGCCGCTCTGCTGAGGATAGCCGCTCTGCTGAGGGATAGCGAAGCCGCTTGCGCCCATCTGCTGAGCCTCTGTAGGCTGCTCATACAGGAACTTTGGACCATCGTTCTGCTGAGCCGCATTCTGAGCGGGGGCAGGAGAATTCTGATTAAAGGGATTGCTGTCGTCAATATCGAAGCCTGCAGCGAACTCTGCCGGAGCTCCGAGGGACTGCGCGGCGTCATCGCCGTAACCGCTGAGAAAATCAGGGACAGCAGATGTAAGGCTTGCAGCCGCCGCTGTTTCTTCAGGGGAAAGAACTACCTCGCAGCTGCCGTTTTCGGCATTTGATGAAGCGAGCATAGCAAGGCTCGAATCACTTGGCTTGAAAAAGCTGTTATCGTCGAACGAGATAACGATCATCTGCCGTGCCTTTGCCTTTCCGTTTGTGAGCAGAGACATCACAGCGATGTTTTCGGCAGGAATGACCTCAACACTGCCTTCGTCGTTAACGCCGACTGTCGTAACGCCCGAGAATACTTCCTGAGTATCGGCTATTATAAGGCAAAGACAAGCATCAGGATCGGAAACATATTCCGGTTTTTCCGCTTTTATCTTTTCGGCGAAATTTTTTGCGGTATTGTAGAAAGCGCTGATTTCCATAGAATACACCATTTTACCTTTCCGTTTTGATTGCACCTTGCGGCGCTGATATATCAACGATCGCAATAATCGTTAAAAGACGTTTATCATATCTTTTTGGTGAGACGTTCAGCCTTTCTTTCAGCTGACCGCTGCTTGTTTTCTTCTACCTTCTCGTTGATAAGACCGATATTCTCATTGAGGAGCTCCTCGCTGAATACGCATGAAAGCGAGATATCATCCTCTGTTCCGTAGCGCGAACGCTTGGTGAGGTTATTGACGATCACCGTTTTGAAGGTCTCGACATTTGTGAGCTGACTTGTTATTATGGTATGGTAATCGAGGAAGTCATACTCGCTGCCGAAAGAGGTATACAGCCCGTCGGTAGAGGCATACATCGCGATGAGCTTTTTATTCTCAACGTAAAATCCGCTGAACATGGACGCAGCGTTTGAATTGCATATAGATGCCGTCACATTGGCGGGAGCGGCTTCATTATATTCCATAGGCATTACAGCTTCTCCGTCGTCGAAGATCGCCACAAGGCTTCCGTCGCCGATCTGAAGACCGAATGTAAAGTTCTCTGCGGCAACGGCAGCGATAAGAGTCGAGCCGTAGTAGGATTCGGGCGGAATTTTCTCGAATTCCTCATCTGTGAACTTGCTTTTTTCATCAGCAGTTACCGGATTTTCCGCAAGGTGCGCATTGACCCTGTTGTTCCAGTTTGAGATGACCTGCTTCTGTATATTTTTGATTATCATTTTATGATTGGCAGGGAAATTGCTTATGAACTCATCATAATCCTCAAAAAACCTGTCGATTGCTTCAATAGTGGCTTCGACTGCGAACTGTGAGCCGAGGTTGCTTCTGAAGTGCTTTTTACTTCCGTGACCGTCGGCAACAACAGCGATAGCGTAATGCTCGGTCACTTTATGTGCAGAGCTGTCCTGGCAGACAAGACCTGTTTTTTCGTGGCTCGCGCCCATCACCGAATGACTGAAACCGTTGAACATCTGAACCCAGTCCTCCTCCCGGATAAATGTAGAGTATTATTACCAGCCTGTATCGAAAGGAACGTCGCTGTCTTCTACCTGATTGCTTACGAGCTCCTGGATCTGCTGACCGAGAAGCTTCTGTTTTGCAGCGAAGACATCTTCTTCTGCAAGCTCGCGGCCTGTTTCGTCGGATAGTGTCATACTCTTGCTTCCGATCTGAGAGGAAGTAACGGCGATGATCTTTATCATCTGGGCAAGCTGGCTTCCGGAATATGCGTGAACGACAGTATCTGCGGAACCTGTGAATTCGGCAAGAACATTATCGTTAGCCTCGCTTCCGATACCGAGGGCTGCCTTGAGACCGAACTTATACCAGCTGTTCGACTGGAGCTCTCTGAGACCTTCCTTGTAGTCGTCCGAGGGATAACCGTCTGTCATAAGGAAGATGACCGGGGCAAATGAGAGGGAGGGAGAATTGAGATAGCTGTTTCTGGACATTCTCAGAGAGAGCTCCTTGAAAGCAGCGCCAAGGCTCGTAACGCCGCTTGCGCGGAGCCTTGCCCACTCAAATTCCTCTATCGGGATAGGGGCTGAATACATCCATCTTACTTCTGTAGAGAAGGTAAGCACAGCGACCTTTACTTCTGTATCTGCCTCGCCTACTCTGCGTATCTCGGGGATAAGCTCTTCCATTACGGTATTGAGCTCGCCCATCTTCTTGCCCTTCATGCTTCCCGAAGTATCTATCAGGAAGAAGATGACAAGGCTTTTTCTTGAAACGCCAGTAGCGCTGAGCGGATCGTCATCGAAATCGAGCAGACTGTCTGCTGCATTAGTGTTGGGAGCTGCCGATCCGGCGGGCTCGAAGTTATCTGCTGCAGCAGAAGCTGACTCAGCACTATTTATTACGGGTTCCGTTATATTCTCATTACTCATAATTACTTACATCCTTTCAGTCGCAGCTTTTTAATACGTTGATGAGGGGGTATCGACAGCTGCCTTATATCTGAGCTTTTATCTCGCCGAAGTCGATCTCAAGACCCTGCCAGATCGGGAAGCCTTTTCCCGGAGCTATATCATAAAAAACGCCGTCGGGCATTTTTGCGCGCCATTTGAAGTCTGAGCAGTTCTTTATACCGAGCACGCCGGGCTTGAGCTTATTTTCGACGAGCTCTCCGGCGATCTTTGTGAAATCGTCCGAATCGGGGCTGATCTCACAAACATAGAACTTGCAGCCGAGGTAAAGCGGCATACGGTAATCCCTGTCGCTGAATCCGAGCGAAGCGAACTCCATTCCGCATTTCGGGCATTTAAAGGTCTTTTCGCCCGGCTGGACGAACATTGAAGTGAAGTTTGTTCTTCCGCAGCCGCACATGATTATCTCTGAGCGCAGGCGAATGAACATCTTTTGCCATTCGTTCTCTATGATACGCTTAGCAGGCTCGCTGATACCTGTTGTAAAGGAGCGGATAAAAGCGTCCTTGATGTAATCGGGGTAGATCCTCCAGAATTTTATCACGTTGTCGTGGATACCTCTTACCGGGCGGTTTGAAGCGTCGTTGGGGTCATAGACGAACACTGCGTTCTGACCGTAGTGCTTGAGCTCGGAGGATTCTGTGAGGCACACGTCCCTCACGACCTTCTCGCCTTCCATGGGGTCGCCTCTGAAAAGGAGTTTGAACAGCACTACTGCGAGTGAGTATTTATCTGTCTGGACATTTGGCTGGGCGATGCCTCTTACGACCTCGGGAGCCATATATCCGGGCTTTCCTCCGATACCGAAGTTGCTTCCGTCAGGTGCGATATTATCGCAGTCGCAGACGAGAACGGCGCCGGTATTGACATTGATGAAGAAGCCTCCGTCGTTAAGGTCCTGATAGCTCTTTCCGGCTCTGTGGAGCTGACGGAAAGCGTTGACTATGTTTATTACAGCCGTGACCATAGCGGAAAGGCTTGTGAATTTCACGGGCTTTTTTACCGCACGTCCGGTCAGCGGGTCGATCTCAAGCTTATATGTATTCAGGATATCGACGAACGAATCGAAGCCGTCGGGCTTTAGATCCATAATGTATCCGAAGGTGCCGTCCTCGGTTTCTTTTGTAAGGTATTTCGGCCAGAGGAACTTATTGCTCGGCGGACCGTCGCTGATATTATTCTCAAGGTTCTTGCGGAACACCTTGGGCTTTTTCATTTTGTCGATATCGTACCATTTCAGAGCCCATTTCATTCCGTTGAATTTTACGAGGTAAACGGTACCCTGACCGCCGCTTCCTATAACGCTGAGCACTTTGGCGCTCCCGCCGTACTCCATTTCAACTTCCTGACCTATTTCAAGCTCTACCATCTGAACTCAATCCTTTCCTGATTTATGAAGCTTAAACTTCTGCCGATGATTTAACGAGCTTGACGCTTAGACCGTTAACGAGGCAGTATTTATGTACATATGAATTTTCTATGCAGTGTATAGTAAGCTGAGGGCAGTATGAAAAAGCGTTTATATCTATGAATTTCACGCTTTCGGGGAGGAAGAGCTTTCTGAGCTTATCACAGCCTGAAAACGCCTCTGCACCGATGCTGCTTACTGAATCGGGGATCTCTATCACTTCAAGACTTGTACAGAATGAAAATGTACTGTCTTCTATCTCGAGAACGCCCTGAGGTATTTTTACGACCACCAGCTTAGCGCACTGACTGAAAGCGCCCTGCTTGATGATCTTCAGCGATTCCGGCAGGTCAAGACCTCTCAGGCGCTTACAGCCGGAAAATGCATATTCCCCTATAGCCAGAAGTGTAGACGGGAGCTCGATGGTCCTCAGCGAGCTGAATTTATCAAAGCAGAAAGCGTCGAGCTTGGTATAGCCTTCGGGTATGGCGATATTTCCGCTGAGTCTGTATCTGAACGCCGCCCTTGGGGTAAAGACCATATCATCGACTCTTGGCTGACCGGACTTTTTGGCATTTTCCTCTTCGGGATCCGCTGCGGGAGCCGAGCCTTCGGGGAGCTCCTTAAGAGGAGACTGATAGGGCCAGCCGATCATATAAGTAAAGCAGGCAAGAACGAATTCCGTCGCATTTTCAGACAGGAAAAGCTCGCCGAGCATATAGCTTTTGGCTCTCATTATAGAAATTTCTCTGTTGGTCTCTTTAAGCAGGAGCTTGAGAACACCGAGGCGGTACATATTAATAAGAAGCTTGCGCTCTTTATTATAATCGGGAATGTAGTCGTTGAGGAGTCCTTCAAACCGATTCTTTCTGATAACGGCACGCGGACCGTGTTGAACTATAATTTCGCGCAGTTCCTTCTGAAATTCCATAGTATTTTCAAAACCCTCTACATTCTGAGGAACAGGCGCGCCGCAATTCGGGCATGAAACGAGCTCGGGAGATATCTGAGCATCACACTTCTCGCATTGCATAATTACCCTCCTGACATTTAGACATTTAAATGAATACTGCTCCAACACATTATTATCACAATTAGTATATCACTTTTCCAAAAGCTTGTCAATAGATAAAAATGAAATAAAGAAGACTTCTTTAACTGAAAGTATAAATTCGCGGCGGAGAGCGCACGATCCTTGCGTATATCGGGAGAAAAAGAGGCATCCATCATTTACCGGCGCCAACGATATACGCGCAGTATAAAAACTTCTCGCCTTTCATAATAGTATAAATTTCATAATGTTGCATATATTTTTGTGGAAATAATTGGTTAATGTTTATGCCGGATATTCAGAAATTTGTGTTGAAATTCAGACGGTTTTGTGATAAAATAAAGTATAGCTGAACTCAAGCGACTTATAAAGTCTGTTAATATCTTGTCATTGCCAGCCCTTGGCAGCGGCGGCAGGATATACGATTCCGGCAGACTTTAAAAATTTAAGGAGGACCGGTTCATATGAACAAAAGCAAAAGAAAAAGATTCCTCAGCGCTATCGCTCTATGCACTGTCAGTGCAGCTATGCTGATGACGACAGCCTGCGGAAAGCCCGCTTCAGGCGGCAGGATCGCTGTGATCTGTAAGACTCAGGGCGTCAGCTTCTGGGACGACGTAAAGAAAGGCGCCGAAGATGCCGGCGAAGAGCTCGGATACGATATAGATTACTATATAGCATCCGGAGATAACGACTATGCAAGCCAGATAGAGTATATCAACGAGGCTATCGACAACAAGGTAAAAGCTATCGTTATCGCTCCTAATGGCAATTCAGAGCTCGACGAAGCGTTTGAAAAGGCTGAAAAAGCCGGGATCAAGCTCATCAATATCAACTCAAGAACAGACTACGAAGGAGTTATTTCCCTCATCAGCTCGTCTGACAGTGACGGCGGCGCAGTTGCGGCAAGAAATGCTGCTTCGCTCATGCTCGGAAACGTAATGCTCGATGGCAACTTCCAGGTAGACGCAGTCGTAGGTAAGGTAGGCATCATCGCTCATACCGCTGCTACCGCCGATCAGCGTGTATCCGGCTTCAGAACGGAATTCTCTTCGCAGCTCGCTTCCTACATCGAAACTGTCAAGTTCAACAACAGAGGTCAGTTCGGAGGCTTCGGCGGCGAAGGCTTCAGACCCGATGATATGGGAGGTCCGGAGGCTGCTACGGATGCTGCTGCGGAGACTGCCAATGCCGATGAGGAAGGCTCAGAGTCTGCAGAAGCTGCCACCGAAGCTGCAACAACAGCCGCAGAAGAAGGCGGAAACGGCATTCCCGAAGGCATTGTCCCCCCCGACGCAGCTATGGGTGAATTCAGAACAGAAGAGCAGACAGCCGAACTGATCGAAAGCTACATTCTCGAGGGCGAACGCTGCTCAACCGTCGACGCCTCTTATCAGGAAGCCAAGAAGCTCCTTCAGGAAAATGAAGATATCAGGATCATGTTCGCTACAAATACAAATACTACTCTGGGCGTTTGTCAGGCAATAGAAGAGCTCGGCCTCAGCGAGACCGTTATCGTTATCGGCTTCAACTCCGACGAAAAGGAGATATCCTACCTCAAGACGGGCGTTCTCGACGGCACTATCATCCAGAATCCTTATAACATGGGCTACGTTGGAATAAGCTATGCTATCAAGTCTATCAATGACGAGGCTGTTCCCAACACACTCGATACAGGTGTTACATTCGTTGACGCAAGCAATCTGAATGACGATTACATTCAGCTTCTGCTTTATCCCGATAAGTATTAATGGAGGTATAAGATAATGGCAAAAGCTAAAGCTAAAAGATCCGCTCATTCATTGCCCTATATATTGGCAGCTATACTGCTTGCGGTAAGTTATATCATCAATACACTGCTCGTTGAGGCTATCTACCAGAACAACCGCGAGGCTTCCCAGCAGACCTCGCAGGCAATGAACTCTATCAACCGAATGAATTCAGAGCTCCAGACCATCAACGGCAACGTTCTCAGGATCGTTGCAGGTATCGGTGATTATACCGAGATCGCTGACGATACCGTGCTCGCATTCGATAATATCAATGACGCTATGAAAGACTTTGAGTCTATCGAAGGCCTTTCGGATACCGCGCTGAAGAGATACAACCATGCTAAAACTTTCATCGAAACATATAACGCAAGACTCACTCAGCTTCGTGAAGCATGGAACGCTTACGGCTCAGACAGCCTCGGCAACATGAACGACCTCTACGTTCAGAACATTTATCCTCTGCAGGTAACTGCTTCCGAAATGCTTACCGCTACTATCACCATCGTTACAAACGATACAGGTAAGCTCATGGCTTCCAACACAAAAACTACATACTTCCTTATGGTCCTTATGCTCGTCGTTGCGATCGTCGGAGAGATCATCATCTTCATAATCGCAAGGATCGCCAAGAGATCACGTCTCGAGCTCGAAGAACGTGAGAAGAGCCTCCAGGAGGTTGACGCAAAGCTCAAGTCTACACGTCAGAAGGCAAGCGACCTCGCTGTTATGAATATCCTTACAGGTATGAAGAACCGCTACGCGCTCGACAACGATATCAGCGGCAGGCTCGAAACAGACCGCTTCAACATAGCTGTATTCGACCTCGATAACTTCCGCAGTATCAATGATACATACGGATATGACTTCGGCGACGAGTACCTCGCAGCAGTTGCTGAAAGACTCAAGGCTGAGTTCAGCAGCGTTGCCGAGATCTATAACATCACCGGAAACGAATTCTGCTTCGTATTCAATAAGGAGATCCCCGAGAGCCAGGCAATGGGTATCGTTCAGAATATCCATACTGTAATGGGAAGTCCTTACGAGGTAATGAACATCACCGTTCAGCTCCCCGCTTCAGGAAGCGTTTACCATTACCTCGCCGGCGACTGCCTCAATGTAAACTCGCTCCTCGTTAAGCTCGATACAGCATTAAGAAATGCTAAGCTCAACGGAGGAAATGCTGTCAACACAGTTGTTGATATCTGATGAGCACGCTTCTGCGGCTGACGGACTTCGGTCCCGTCAGCCGCATTTGCTTTTTGTGCGAGGTGCACAATAAACAGCTGAAAATTCAATATAACACTTCTATTGACAACTCTTTTTATTAGTGGTAAAATGTAATTGTATAGATATATAAAGATGTAATTAAAGTGGTTTTTGGGATATTATTTGGTAATTTGGAGAGATTGAAAAATGAATAAGTTTGCTATCTACAGGTCGGGGGTCGGTATGTACTATTATAAGTATATCGATACCCTTGAAGCATTGGCAGGATCAGGCTTTGAGGAGATAATCACCGAAGAACAGCTCCCTGTTGTTCTCGATGATGCCGGAGGATACTTTAAGTTCAATGCAGAGGATCATCAGTTCGTTGAGCTCGTGGAAACCGAAGATGATGTCCCGCTCACTCTTGAACAGATGTTCTCTATGGATCCTGAAAAATTTAAGCTCGGCTGGGTATCTCCCGAAGGAGATCTTTATTCGTGCAGTTACACAAACCACAATAAATGTGCGGAAATGCTTGCGGCTAAATTCGTTCCGGACGCTAAATATCCTGAGCTCGCACTCGGAAGAAAGGGCTGGATAAAGGTCATAGATTCGTGGGACGGAAAATCACGTAAGCACGGACAGTACGTCTATTCCGACAACGGCAGACTCACCCGCCGTCAGGCTGACCGCCTTTTCGACCTCGGGCTGTATAAAAATGCCGAGGTCAAGAAGCTCATCGCCGCCTGTGAAGGCGAGTGGTGAATAAAATATCGGCTTTATAAAAAGCGGCAGAAGGTTTGCATTTTCTGCCGCTTTTGTATGCAGGATCGGTATCAGACGTTGTTTGTGCAATATAAACATATTTGATAGATATTTTGTATAATTTTTATATTGACTTTAAGTTTCTTTTAAGGTATAATTATATTAATATAGTGAACGTCAAAAGAATCCGGCGTTCACTATATTATATGATTTAAATTGCCTCGCACATCCGCAAACTAAAGTTTGCTCCGTGCGGATCGGCAAACAGCAAACGCCAAAAAATTTGTCGTTTGCTATAAAGTACAATTTGTAGAGGCGCATGACCTCGCCGGACATCGCGCTAAGGAGGATATTGAAATGGCTGAAGCAAGATTCATCAAAACCGTTACTTTCGGCGGATATGATAAGTCTGAGGTTATAAGGAGGCTCGAGTACCTTAATTCGCAGGTATATGACCTGAGAAACGAACTCAGGGAAACCAAGCTGCTCCTTGATGCATATAAAAAAGGGACAGATGAGGAAAAGGCTAACGAGACCATTCTCGCCGGTGAAAGAGCTAAGCTCACTCAGGTGCAGGTCCAGAACGATACGATCAATACAAAGCTGAAGGCTACCGAAGAGGAAAACCGTAATTTCCAGCAGGAGATCAGTTCGCTCAATGATACTATCAGCAGCCTGAAAGAACAGCTCAAAAAATCAGACGATAAAGTGGCTGCTCTGGAAGCAGGCAGCGACGCCTCTGCACTGAGCAATGTTTTCATCGAGGCTCAGAAATCAGCAAATATGCTCGTGAATGCCGCTAAGGAAAATGCCGATAAGCTCACCGCAGATTCCAAAAAGCTTGCCGAGAATATGGTCGCAGACGCAAACGACGAGGCTGCACGTATTATCTATGAGGCTGAAAAAGACGCTGCAGAAAGAATTGCCGATGCCAAGAACAGATCAGAGGAAATGGCCGCCGCTTCAAATAATATGAAGGCAGTTATGCTGAACGACGTCAAAAACCTCAGCTCAGAGATAGATACGCTCCGTTCTATTCTCGAAAGCTTCCGCGAAAACGGGATCGCTAAGGTTGAACAGGCAGGCAAAAAGCTCAGCGATGTTGAAAATACTCTCAAAGCGGACGGGGTCCCTGTATTCAAGACTCCCGAGCACTTTGCCCCCGAGCTGCCCGAACCGCCTAAGAGACACACCGATACCGAAGATGAAGAAAAAAAGCAGAAGAAAAAGAATGAGCTCGATAAGCTAAAGCAAATGGCTGAGGCTATAGGCGGAAAAAAAGATAACGATGAGCAGAACGCCGCTCCTGAAGAGAAAAAAAGCGGTAAGATAGATCTCGCCGCACTGGCTGCACAGGCAAGCGCACTCGGGGATAAAAAATAAACATCCAAAAGTATTTACCAATACATTGCCTGAATACGGGGATACTTATGGGCGTAAAAACTATTTATATCCGGATACATAAGTTATAAAGAGGTAAGAATTATGGAGAGAATTGTTATTGTAAAACCTGAAAAATGTGTGGGCTGTAATTCGTGCGTAAGAAGCTGTCCTGCTCCTGAGGCGAATACTACAAGAAAGCTTGAAGACGGAAGCTTCGTCACTTCCATCAATCCCGATAAGTGTATTGCCTGCGGCGAGTGCGTAAAAGCCTGCACTCACGGCGCAAGAGACTATATCGACGATACCGAGGAATGTATGTCAAGAGTGATAAAGGAAAAGGTCATCATACTTGCAACTCCTGCTATCAAAACCGCTCTTCCAACAAAATGGAAGGGTGTTCTCGACTGGTTCAAAAAACAAGGATGTTCCATCTATGACGTTTCTTTCGGCGCAGATATCTGCACGTGGGCTCACCTAAGAATGATCGAGCAGAATAAGGTGGGAAACATCATTACTCAGCCATGTCCCGCTGTTGTAAGGTATATCGAGACATATCAGCCTAAGCTCCTCTCTAACCTTTCACCTGTTCACAGCCCTATAATGTGCAGCGTTACCTATATCAAGCAGTATCTGAGAAGAACCAATCCGATCGCTGTTCTTTCTCCATGTATAGCTGAAAAGGCAGAACTGATCGAAACAGGTCTCGTTGAGTATAATGTTACTTTCAAAAAACTTATGGAGTATTTTGACAGAAACGGTATCAATATCCCGGCAGAACCTCCCGAGGACTTTGAGTATAAGTTCGATGACATGCAAGGTCAGCTCGGCTCTATATATCCCCGTCCGGGCGGACTCAGAGACAATCTCTGGGTACATGATCCGGATCTCAATATAACCAATTCTGAGGGTGTACATAAGATTTACCGCGAGATAGATATGTATGGAAGAATGCCGGAGTCCAAACACCCTGCCGTTTTCGACCTCCTTTCCTGCGAATTCGGCTGTAATATCGGTCCGGCTTCCGGAACCAATCAGACCGGCTTCGATGTAATGGCAAATATGCGTGCCGTTGAGAGCGAAGCAAAGAAACGCCGTAAATCTTCCGGCCTTATAGGCAGAGGCGATGATAAGCTCTTTAAGAAATTCGACGACGAGCTCAGGATATCCGACTTTATAAGAACCTACAAGGGCTCTATGCCTTCGCCTATCCCCAGCGAAAAGCAGCTCATTCCTATCTACGAAAAAATGGGTATGTTAACTGATGACGAAAAAAGCTATAATTGTCACGCCTGCGGATATAATTCGTGCCGCGATATGGCTATCTCGATCTACAGAGGTCTTAATACCCCGGAAAACTGCATCGTTCATGCTAAATCAGTTCTCCTTGCAAGACACTCGGAGCTCACAAAACAGCATGAGCGCCTCGCCGAGATAACTTCCGGATGTCTCGAGCTCTCAAACAAGCTCAAAGAAGAGCTCAACGGTATCAACTCGAATATGGACGCTATCGGCGATTCGACCTCTGCAACAAGCGAAAGAGCTGCCGAGGTAAAGGATCTCCTCCAGAATGTAGTTACCTTCTGCAATGATAACCCCACTATGGAGGAGGAAAGCGTAAATCAGCTCACCAATATACTAAAGGTGACTATTTCCGCATTCAGCGCGCTTGATGACAATGTTAACATAACAAACGAAAGCTCGAATATTATCAAGTCTTCGATCGCTGAGATGAACAGCCTCGTTGAAAACATAAACTCAACTCTCGTAAAAATCGAGAACTGACAAAAAACAAGACTGCTTCATAAGTGCTATGCTTATATAAAAGTTTATATGTATTTATCGGGGAAAACCTTTCTTAGGAAGGGTTTTCCCCGAACCCTTTTCAAAAGGCTTTTAGCTGATTTTTAGCATCTTTTTGGTGCAATGTTATAAAACAGGCTACCAACCGCTGTGCAAAACGCTGAAAAATATTATATATATTGATTTTTTACTGTGATGTATGCTAAAATTAAATGGGATAATTTACTTATAATATGGAGCGGGAATTACTTTAATTATTTATATATTGTTATGAAAGAGGTCGTTTTTATGAAAAAAACAGTTTCGTTTCTTACATCTCTTTGCATTGCGGCATCAGCTGCTGCAACCGCAGCTCCCATTCCGGCAAGCTCATCGGACGATACAAAAAGCTTCACCATAAGCACCTATAAGGACTCTGATTCCGAATATGCATCAGCCGGAAGCTATGTTACGATCCCTACATCGGCTGTAAATGCCGGAGATGTTGTCATTCCATGTGCCGTATATTTTACCGAGAATACTAATGATACCCAGACTATATCCGTACAGTTCACGGTCAATTCAGATAACGATGACGTCAAAAATGTTACCTTTGACCTCTATACCCCCAATATGAGCTATTTCGATACCGCCCGCACCTTTTCAACGGTATCAGGCAATATTACCACGGATAGGTTCATTGCATTTGCCGGAGAAGTAGACGAGGATTTCAACGAATACGTCCCTGTCGGTATGTACAGCGGTGCCTGCGAACCCGCAATGTCAGCAGCCTCCACTGAAAATTACTATATCGGCTATTCATGGTTTTCTACAAATCAATATTCTTGGCTGGGCACGACCTCAGATGAATTCCCCCTATTCGTTTTCGATGTTACCTTCCCACAGGGGACCTCTGCCGGTACATACACGCTCGACTACTGCAACTACAATACCGATTCCACCAATAATAATACCAACCCCTCATGCCTTGTTGAGTACAGCGGCGGCAGATATGCCAACTATCCCGGTTATCTCAGCAATCTCGGGCTCAATAACATGACATTCGTTATAAGCGATACTGCTGAAACTACCACGACCACCACCACTACTGCCACAACGACGACTACTACCACTACAGAAGCAGCAGCCGAGGTTTCTTTTGAATTCGGCGAATATACGGTTTCTCCCGGGGACAGCCCCTTCCTTGCAGACGTATACCTCGATACACAAGGACAGCCGGTTCTTGCAGTTGAAGTTGATTTCGATATAGAGTCTCCTCCCGAAATAACCTCTGTTGTCAAGACCTCTCAGGCATTCGGAGGATTAAGCGTGAACTCCACCTCATCTCCGCTCAACGTGTATATAGCCTCTATCGACAGTGTTACTGCCGATCCTTTAGTGCCCGATCCCCTGCTGCCTGTATTTCAGCTCAAGGTCAATATCCCCGAGGACACTCCCGCAGGAGATTATGAATTCGGTTTCGGGAGCGTTTGCGAAGTATTCCAAGGCAACGGAAGCAAATACAATACCTCAGTCAAAAATGGAATTATCCACGTAGTAGATGCCACAACAACAACAACAACAACAACTACTACTACTACTACCACGACGACGACAACTACCACTTCAAAACCCACTACTACTACCACTACCTCAACTACCTCAACGACCACCACAACTTCAAAAACGACTACCTCCACCACCACTACCTCAACAACCACCACAACTTCAAAAACGACTACCTCCACCACCACTACCTCAACTACCTCAACAACCACCACAACTTCAAAAACAACTACCTCCACCACCACTACCTCAACTACAACAACTACCACATCAAAAGCTACTACCACTACAACATCCACTACAGCGACTGCTACCACAACGTCCGCACCTTCATCACTCGTGCTGCTCCCCTCTTCGCTTACAATGAGCATAGGAGATACGGCTTCTCTGATAGTTCTGGGAGCTTCATCATCATACTCAATAACCTGGATATCCGATAATTCCTCAGTCGCCTCGGTAAGCAGCGGAAAAGTAACCGCTCTCTCCGAAGGACAGGCAACTATCTATGCGATATGCTCCGGTAATGTCCTGCAATGCAGCGTTACGGTCCAGCCGCTTGAGGTCACTCTTTACGGCGACGCCAACTGTGACGGAAAAGTAGATCTCTCAGACGCAGTTACAACATTAAGATCACTTGCCGCCCCAGAAAAATATTCCCTTACCGGCAGCGACCCCGATCATATTACGGCTCAGGGCGAAGTCAATGCCGACTGCTATATGCCCGGTTCGGGAGTTACCTCGCGCGATGCGCTTTCAATACAAAAGTATATGCTCCGCATGATAACGCTTCCTGAAGATGAGTAAAAAAATGCAGCTTCTGTAATCAATATACAGAAGCTGCTTTTCTCTGCCTTAAAGGGGAAGATCCTTTTTTCTGAACACCAATGAGCCTATGCTAAAAGCCGCAGCGGCAATAACGGCAGGATATATCATCTTTGTTATCCACTCGCTGTTTTAAAAGAGTACCGACTGATAATCATAGAATGAACAGATCGTCAGTAATTTTATGTCACAATTATTCCGAGAGGTGCTCTTTCTGCAGAGGCGTTTATATGCTGAATATGTCCTCGTAGCTGACTTTCAGCAGCTTTTTCAGTAGGATTATCTCGTCAGGGTAGAGGTGCCGCTGACCGACCTCAATTTTTGCAAGAGCGCTCCGGGTGATATCACAACCGTTCACCTGTAATCGAGCTGAGAGCATTTCCTGAGTAATACCGACTTTTTCACGCAGTATGCGGATATTGTTGCCGACCGCTTTTTCGATCTCTTTGTTCATAATATACAAATCCTCCACCAAAATTTTTGCACCCAAACAAGTGCAAAAACCATTGACTTTATTATATACATATGTTATAATATAATTGCACCTAAATAGGTGCAAAACAGTAAAAATCCACAGGATGGGGGGACGGCATATGAATAATATAATGAGCGAATTTGATAGGCTTCTTGGAGGACCTTTAATACCAATAGGCGATCATGCGGTTATATCAGTTTTTCCTCACAAAGAATTTTTTGTATTGAATATGCGCTGCGGCGATGCGGTTGGAAAGCTTTTGGATTTAGGGCAAATTGTTTTATTAAAATGCAACATAACAACAAGTTTTAAGTATTTTGCAAATATATACTATTCAACAACCC
>CALEPT010000183.1 GCA_937910385.1 uncultured Ruminococcus sp.
GGTATCGTCATTCAGAAACTCCTTCGGGTTGACCGTAGCACAAAAACTGGTGCGGCGCGGTTTGTTGACAGCAACCTTCGCATAGGGCTGACGGTAAGTGTCCTTAGAAGCTGTCAGAAACGCTTTCAGTGCGCTCTGCTCACGCTTCAGCGTGGAGTCCAGCTCACCCAGCTCTGTGATCCATTTTCCGGTTGCTTGTATCACGCTGTCCTTGTTGCCTACATCAAGTGTAACGCCCTCCGCAAACCAGTCGGATTTCATTGCAATCGTGCCGAAGAAGAATGTCTTTCCCATGCCCTGTGTCGCACGCAAAACGAGAATACCGTCAGCGCCGTAGGGCTTTATGTCGTTGTTCAGTGCAAGCGCTACACACTGGTGCAGCCACTTGTTGAGGTAAAGAACCGCATCGGAATAATCGCTGATGTTGAGAATCTCTGCCAAAACCGCAATGCGATCCTCTCCGTCCCATGCGGTTGCCGTGAGCATATCGTAGACGGGATTGAAGCGGTTTTCATCCTCGATCAGAACAAGCGCATCGTCAATAATCTGTCGGGATACCCGAATGTTCCGCTTCGAGAAGTAGTCCGTCAGGAGCATCGGCAGCGTATTCGGTGCATTTGACTGAGAATACTGCTCCGGCATACCTGTGATATCCACATAACCGGTGATGACATTCAGGCGCACAGTAATCCCCATTGATTTCAATGCAGACTTAATATCGTCACTGGTGATGAGTTTCTTGCGCCGCTTACCACCAGTACGCACTGCTCCTGTGCTGATGTTATCAACTGTACCATCATCAGAAGTGCTGCCCTTGTCCGCTTCAGAAGCAGGAGGAAGGCTCTCAAAATCATGCACTGCCGATTCAGACACCTCAAACTCTTCCGGCGGGAGATACAGCGGATCATGCTCCACAGTACGATGATAGAACGACACCGCATTATGCCAGATGCTGTCAAGCTCAGAATCATCAAGCGGCACATCGCAGCGTTCCGATGCAAGGGTATACAGATGGTACGCTTTCTCTGAATCCCCGAAACGCTTCAATACTTTGCCTGCATAGGACAGCATAGTTGCATTGCGTGAGCCGGAAGGGATGATGTCAGGCAGATAGGCGGCATTGAAGAGATAGTCGTTGATCAGCGTATCACCTGCGAAGTATTCCACTTTGGGCGATTCCACGCCAAAGAAGAAACGTGCGCCGTCTATAGCGTTATCATCGAATGCGGGAAACTTCCGCTGCACCGCTGCTTTCAGCTTTTCATATGCGACGACATTCTTCATCTCGTCAACCGGAAAGTACACATGGAAGCGCGGGCGCGCAGGCAGGTCGTTCTTCACCTTCATATGGTTGCGGCTGTATACGACATAGAACGGCACGCCCGGAAATGCAGCCCTGACATCCTCCGGCGTTTTCCAGTCGCTTTCCGGCACATCAGCTTCCAGTGGATTGGTGTTCGTGTTGTCGCAGTCCATCGGCAGGCAGTTGGATGACAGAAAGGTTTTCTTGGAACGATATGCCTTAATGCGCTTGCCCCTGTTGTTCTGACCGTCCGCGAAATGAGCGCACACATGATCATATGCGGCAGCCTTGGCGAGGTCAGCTTCCGTAGTGACAGCCGCCTCAAACGGATAGCTTGTGTTGGTTTTCTGCCCGCAGACCGAACTGATATAGACGGTCATGGGGGTAACAATTGGATTACTCATTTGACATCTTCTCCTTTACGATAGTGTAATGGTGGGCAGGGGGAATCTTGACAATCATAAGCATCACGCTCCTTTTGAAATGATGTAATATTGTGTAATAGCGGCTCGAGCGGCTCGTTGACTGTTCTATAGCATGAGATAAGCGGGATTATAGGTATGTGTAAGAAAAAAGTGCATCCGAAAAACTGCAACAAAAAAGCACCTATACGAAAGCGGTGAACTTTCATATAAGTGCAGGGATGCGTATGTAAACAGCAATAGGGACGTGATCCCCTCATGTATTGTCAGCTGAAGGGCAAGAAGTCAAAGTGATAAAATGAGAAAACTAAAATAGCTATAGCGTTTCCCGCCGGAAAGAGCAATAGTGCGATGGTACGCTTTAGTTGCGGTAATAGGTGATGGAATAAGAACATATCTGTTCATTGAGCAAAACCCCCTTCATATATTGTCGTGGGCATGGCAAAATTGTAAAGTGGAAAACAGATTTTTTGAGGTTTTCGATTGTTGCTGATTGTTGCGGGTACTGAGATGCCATAACAACAAAACAGCTATAGCCTCGGAAACGGCAATAGTGTGACCGCATTCCGTGCCGTGTGACAGACCGCATACTTTTTTCATCGGATATCATCTCCCTCATATATTGTCGTGGGGAAGGTCGAATAGTACGAATGAGGAATATGTAAATACAGAGTTTCACGCGATGTCCTTTACTATATAGCGTTTCAAGGGGGTGAAAATTAAGGCGGATTTCAAATAAAAAACATAAAACTGATTATCTGATGATAGGCATATGTTAAGACCTCCTACTATATAGCATTTCGAGGGAGTAAAATTCGGTAGTAAGACAAAAAATTTTAGGACAAGCAAAAGAGCGATGGCTTATCACCACTATGATCACGAACAACTTCACATCTCTGTACATCTCACAGAACCTCCTACTATTATATAATGTGGGAAAGGTCGCCAGTAAAGTCTGTTCATAGAATATTTACATTTCGCTGCTGCAAAAGGAAGGATGAAGATCAAATATCGACAAGCCCGCCTACCATACAGTATGGGAGACAGCTTTTTGTGGGTAGCTGAGATAAGAAATTTCATCTCCCCTCATATACTGTCGTGGGAGACACGATCTGTAAGGGGTGCGGCTGAAAATATTTATGTGAATCATCTCTCCTCTGTTATATAGTGTGGGAACGGTCAAATTGGTGTGTGTTGAAAACGAATATTTCATTGAGCAACAACTCCCTTCATATACTGTCACGGCAGATGGCTTTTTGTGGGTAGTTGAGGTGAAAAATTTTATGTCCCCTCATATATTGTCGTGGCGAAAGGGAAAATGGCGGGTGTGAGAGATGAAAAATTTCATGTTCCCTCATATATTGTCGTGGGAAGGGCTAAATTTTCGGTATCGTATACAAGATTTCGGAAAAAAGATGAAAAGCAGCTATTGGACAGCATATACGCTATGAAACTGTATCAAGCCCCCTTACTATATACCGTTTCAGAGGGGCGTTTCGGGGGTGTGTTCATAGAAAATTTACATCTATTGCATCAAGTCCTCTCATGTACTGTCGTGGGAGAGGGCAAATTAGTAGTATGTTCATAGAATATTTACATTCTTTCTCCTTTTCGCACAAATCAGCAAGCAGTAGCCCTTTCGTATTTCTACATTTTACCCGCTTGCTATATCTCCGATTCTATTGTAATATGTGACTACCGCCAGAGGAGTCGGGCGGCAGAACGATATAAACATATTACACGGAGGTAAAATTGTTATGACTATCACATTCAACATCGACAAGAGCCAACGGAAAGAACTGGCGCACAGGATCGGCGAGCTTATGGGCACCGAAGTCAGGTACTGCGGCGTTCCGAGCTGCGCTTATCAGATCGGCAGAATGATGATCGGAAAGAATGCAGTGCTGACCGGAGAGTGCGCAGAAGATACCCTCAGAACGCTCCTGAACGCATTGGAAAGCGAAGGATATCAGTTTACGGCTGACCTCCCTGAAAGTCCTCAGAACGCGCAGGAAAGCGAGTGTGAAGGTGACATCGATACGCTTGTTCAGGCAGAACAGGTGGGGTACACATCAGAGGACGAGATGTCTGAAGATGACACCACGCACCTTACCATCTCGATGCCGCGCTCCTTCTTCACTGATCAGGCACTTGACAACCTGCGGCGGATAGTATCCAATAAGTCCACGCTTATCAAGCACGCACTCAATACAGACAGTCTTGACATTGTGATCACAGATGATAAAATTGAGTTCCCGTGGTTCACGCTGACCGAAGAAGGTGACAGCGCAGCATATATGCAATTTATCCCGATGCTTTGCGAGTTTGCGAAAGTGCGGAAGCGTGT
>CALEPT010000184.1 GCA_937910385.1 uncultured Ruminococcus sp.
TCGCCCCAGTTATTATTGTTGAACGGCATATCCACAAGATCCTCGATTATAGTTTTCAGTTTTAGACAGAGTTTTCTGTGAGCCTCATCCATTTTCGGTTCACCGTCATCGTTGCAGCTGATAAACTCGATGTAGTCAATTATTTCTGCAATGTTCATATCTGGAGTTTTTTTCATCTGTCTAAGCATGCAATTGACCGCAATCTTAAGTATCGGCTCCTGATAACTACCGAGCGATTTAGTCATCATTGCGTATATTCGCAAGATGCGCTCCCTTTCCTCCTTGAGTGTCAAACATCCGCAGAGGTCAAGAAGATCAACTGGTATGCCATTTTCGTACACGTTCCAGAAGGCAAAATATTTCTCTCTAAGCTCTCTGCCAATATGCTTGTCGATTTCCTGAGAGGAGAAGCCTCCAGTCTGATCGAATATGATGACAACATCTGTACCCTCAACTACGATTTTCTCAACCGCTCTGTTGACTAATGCAAAGGTCTTTCCAGATCGTGTTGCTCCGAAGTAGACCTCATGGAAGTTATCATCCATGTCTGGATTGAACACATATCCTGCGGCTCGTGTACCGTTTGCGTTATACAGCACAGGCACGAATCCATCAGGATATTCGCCGACGATGAACCAATATTCATTATCAATGATATCATCGACATATGCCTTTGCCTTGGCATTCAGCACTGATCTTGAATATGAATATACTTCCACATCATCAAAAACACCTGCGTTAAACGCAACCTTGAGATTACGCTTGTTGCCGTGCTTGCCTTTGAGCAGTCCTTTTTCGTTAATATGTTTATTCATCCTTACAACACTCCTTGTATTTAATTTTGATATAACAACGTTTTTAACAACGTCATTATCCATATTTATTGATCTATCATTTTCCGCGATAAACGCAGTATAACCATCCGTCATATAGTAAGGCGGTCCGTACTGCTTAGCTATTTTAAGCTCTCCACTAAGAATAGCATCGCTGACAGCCAACTTGAACTCGCGGCAGATAGCATCGGACATCGTTGATCTCGATGTAGCCTCTGTTCTGAACCAGTGTATGATCGCTTTAAAATCCGATTCTGGAACAACGCCTAGTCTCTTCAGAATTTGAGCCGTTGCCAACGTCATAAGCATTGAGTCAGTAACTTCAACATTTTTGATGGTGCTGACTATATGACGAGCAGCCTTGATTCCGTCGTGCACAAGCTGTATTGCTGCATCAGGATTATTATAGATATACTCCTTGAATCAACAATGTAAGTATCACTTATAAGAGGAGATGCGGAGGATAATTTCATGCCCTCATTCTTTATACCATCTTCTTGGAACTGCTTTAATACCTCAAGTTGAAATTCTTCCTTTTTATCAAGAAAGAGTTGCTCAACCTTTTTTTGGGCAATCTCATCAGCTTTATTTTCAATTATTTTATCAAGTTCTTTTGCTTGCTGAGATACAAATTCTATATCGCAACCACAGTCGTAAACAAAATTCCATGTACTATCATCCAATTTCTGAAAGAATTGTTTTTAACGCATCTCAAAGCTTCTCTGGCAGCTTCACCTATAAACTCACGCAACGGACGTTTAGGAAACGCCAAGTCCATCGCCTCTAAAACCTGCACTACATCATCCTTATTCTTAACATAGAGGCTAAACTTACTTTTGCGAGCTGTTGCTATAATTTCATAGTATCCATCGTCAGTAATACCCATTGAAAGTCTATATGACTTACGCTTGGAATTACCCTTTTCTTCAATTATACTGTCCGTACAGTATTCTGTCAGGGTTTTCAGAATAAAACCGAGTCCTTCTTTGATATCGTTCGTGTAATTTTCAAAGTGTAACCCATCAATTTCTACGTTTGCCAGATATGTTTTGGTTGCGACCTCAACTAAATTTGCATCGCCCAGCTTAACAGTTTTTTTCATAATTAATCTCCTTTATAATAATTATTTGGTAAAGCGTTCTGTAGGAACAACTTACTGTAGCTATATTATAATTCGTAAAATAGCAGTTTTCAATGCGATAACCAAACTTAAAGTTTATAGTGAAATGCCGATAATACGCTAAAAACCGTTGCCGGAAAATACGCTGGCAACGGTTCTTTGAACACTATCTTCAATTGTATAAAACTTGAAGTTATTTCACTTCTCTGTTTCGCATGATTTCTTCTTGTGATCAGGCAGTTCCTCTTGGTTAAAATGCCGAAGGATCTTGTTGCACTCTTCGAGACCTGATTGAGTACAGCTGAACAGGAAGCGATACGCACGGTTCTGCATTGTATCTTCTTCACGCACATTGTGACCCGCCTTTTCAAACATATCATAGCACTCTTCTGATTCAAGTTCTAATCCTATACAAAGAGCCATGACATTCTTTTTATTGACATTTTTAGTTTTTCCCTTATAAATTTTTTCTATTGCTGTTAGGCTTAACCCCGTACGCTCTTTAAGCTCCTTATCATCAATATTCTTTTTTTGCATATAATAGACAACGGTATTGGCTAGGCTTTTTTTTAATTTAGAACTGTTAAGCATACCCATGGTGTCATTATACTCTTTTATTAGTTCAACAGTCTTTGAGTTTAATCCTGTATCCTCTTCACATAATTCAAATGACTCAGTAACGATCTCGTTGTATTCTGGTATCTTGTTCAGGTAAAATGCATTATAATAGTATGACGAATTTGAAGTTTTCTCATTTCTGAGCCGGAATTTCAATAGGCACTTGCTTGCGTTTTCTCTTGCATATTCAGAAAGAACAAGCCTAATGTCATCTTCATCGGACACTACGTCAATATACTCAGCATCCAGTCGGCACACCACATACCCGAGATAAACATACCTGCCAGAGTTTATAAGCTCAGCAAAATCTTTATTCTCCCGCCGCAACCTCTCGTAATTGTCACGGTTAATGGCAAAGGTCTCATTTTCTATTAATGTTCCCCGAGGGAAAGAGAACGGTTGATAAATACATCCGTCAACAATCATAAAAGTACCATCAACGTCATCATAGCCTAACTGTCTCAGACGATCTTTGGCGACATAGCAGGATACTCCGTAAACCTTCGCAAATCTGATGACACAAGCCTGCATCCTGTCACCGATGTTCTCATAGTGAGTAGAAGGATCGGCAGTGATATCGCACATAACTGTATCAGCGGTAGCCGAGGGAATTGCAAGCCTCATAGCAAGAACATCTGCCTGCCACTCAGATATACAGAGTGCTTTCTGTATATGGGACATGGTTTCATCAAGAGCAACATTTTCTGTTGAAGGATGCATATCAACTTTCTCTTCTCCCAATAACTGGAGCACTTTTAAGAACCTTCCATGGAACAATGTGTGTACCAATTCGTGAGCAACAGTTATACGAAGTCCACCGTCAAGCTTCTTTGCATAATTTTCATAATTGACAAGAATTGTGCCATGAGCCGCGCGTATGGTACACACTGCAGTTTTTAGACCAAACTCTGTCTGAACATTCTGAATAATCTCAACATCAGACTCAGAAAGAATAACTCGCCCCAGACAGTTGTTCGGAAGAAGTGCAAAATGAATCATTCCTTCTGTGACTAAATGAGGTATAGAGAGTTTATAGTTTTCAAAATAACCATATTTTGAATAAAAATTATACAAATCGTTTCCGATACGTTCAGCCTCTCCTTCCGTAATATCCGGGAGAATAAACTGACTCAGTAAGTTGTCATCAGGAAATGAGTCACCGTTGATGTTTCTGACGCTCATGACATGGATATCCTTGAATCTCTGTTCAATATTACCTCTTACTGTAATGATGAATTTGAGAGCATCTGTCTCCTCAACATCAACAGCATTTACAGAAACACCGATCTCAAATTCAGCGTTAAAACATTCATCATCATCAGTACACACAAGAGAACGAATGACGGGCTCGGTTAGCTGCATGTCATCATTCAGATGGTGTGAGATAGCATCCTGAATCAGCTGTTTGTGCTCATTCTGAAAGTAATCTTTTAAGTTCTCATACTGTGCCATAGTACTCTCTCCTCAACATGATAAATCATATATCATTCGGATCATAAATCACATTTTCCATAGCAATTACATTTTTTCAGAAAAATCATTTTCCGATTTCCGCAAAAAAGGCCTCTTTTTGAAGAAATGGCATATCCATTTTTTCAAAAAAACGTAATCGTCTTCAAATTTATCGTTTTTATCTCTACGCCTCCGCTTCTGCGGGGACGAACTTAAACACATTTTGTTGCTTAAATTATATCACATACAAACTCAGAAGTAAAGAGATGTCAAATAAAAATAGCTGTATAAAAGCCGAGCCGCCCGAGTGGGCGGTCAGCAATAATATATTTAAAAAATTACATCATAAATCAGAAAACCGTCTGTTGTTAGCTGTCATCAGCCTTCGTCAGACGGTTCATATTTTATTATGTCCTCGACATTGCAGTCAAGTATCTTGCAGAGGTCATCTATCAGCTGAGTAGTTACGCCCTGATCATGTCTCAGACGGTGTATCGTACTGCTACTGATGTTGTGCTTATTTATAAGGGTATAGGTCGAAATGCCTTTTTCCTTCATAGTTTTCCATAATGGCTTGTATGTTATCATAAAAATATCACCAATACTATTATAAAATATACTCAACTACTTGAAAATAGTCGTATTTTAGACTATAATAGTATATAGTCGGAAATATGATTATGTTGGAGGTAATTATGACCTGTACAATAGTCTCAATGGGAGAAGAATTAACCTTAGTCTGCAAAAACGAGCATGAAGCGCCATATCCAGAAATAAAGGCAAGACTTCACGAAAAAATATGGATGCTGTACTGTAAAGGATATGACCGCTTCTGTGTGAACTGTGAGTACGGAGTTCCGTTGTGGTGTGCGGAGATAATTATTGCACTGCGCTTGTATAACGATATTGAGCTGAACATTGCTATGCCGTATGAAGAACAGTCTACCAACTGGATAGAAGAATATCGTGATCGCTTTTTCGCCGTTCACACTGAAGCTGATCATGTTGAGATAATTTCGCCTCATTACACCGAGGAGTGTTATGAACGTGCCGATGAGTACATGATAGATAATTCTGACCTACTCTTGATAGTTTGCAAAAAACGTATCGTAACGCATTGCTTGAAATATGCAGCTGATTCAGGCAATGCGTTACGATACGTTTTTTGCAAACTATCAAGAGT
>CALEPT010000185.1 GCA_937910385.1 uncultured Ruminococcus sp.
TAATCCTACGTGATAAAAATGTTCACAAGCAATAATTAAGATTCATTTTGTACTATTATTTGCAAAATATAAAACAATAGTTCTCAATTCATACCACAAATACCATCCTGCTATACCTTGTAACATACATCGAAATTGTCGGAGGGACTGACAGATAATTCTTAATGTTACAATATGGCTGCACATAAAAATAAATATTTAATTAACGTTCGCTATATTTTCACATAGTCCATAATTGGTATAGTTGGTTTATCTTTTTCTCAACTTTCCATAGCATGAAATTATTAGTGGTAACAGTGGTATTATTTATAAATAACATCTTATGTCGTCAATATCTCCGATACCGTCAGCATTGTCGGCATTTAATTTGATTATGTTTCGTTTTCATCTTCGAGATACGAAATTATAGCATCACACAGTTTCTTCTTTAAATCATACATTCTTTTTCGAGGTCTCATACGGAGATTCGGTCTCATTCCATTACACCGCTCATACCACTGATGGCATAAGTGGTATGATTTTTCCTATTAAAATAATTCATACTGACTTGTTAAAATGCAGAAATTCCTTATAACTCTGATGTAAAATGTATAGTATTATTAATTAAACACAGAAAAAGTATTGAAGTCTTTATCTTTTTTTGATATAATATAGTAAAAAATACTTGTTCAACGTTTATAGTTAAAGGAGGAGCCAAAATGGAGAATGGCACAGTGGCTTTTGAAGAAAACTATATATTCAGAGCTAATAGATCGATCACTTCAAATTCTGACATTGCGCTTACAGAATTCGTTGCAAACGCTTGGGATGCTGGAGCTCACAATGTGAGCATTACTATTCCAGATAAAGAAAATGAAGAAATAGCTGTCGAAGATGATGGCATTGGAATGAGCGATGCAGAATTTCATGAAAGATGGATGACATTAAATTATAATAGGCAAAAAAGGCAAGGGGCAAAAGTTGTCTTTCCTAATGGTGTAGAAAAGTCTGTTAGAATTGCTTATGGTCGTAACGGAGTTGGCAGGCACGGTATGCTTTGTTTCGCTAACAACTATACCGTTGAAACCTGGAAAGATGGCTGCTGTAATATATATGATATTTCAATATCTCATGGGAGTTCTCCTTTTAAAATCGTAAATCATAAAACTGAAAATAAACAAGGACACGGCACAAGAATATATACTTTTGTAAGCCGACATTTGCCTGATGCTGCAGTAATGACGGATGTTCTCTCAGCCCGTTTCCTATATGATCCCTGTTTTTCTGTAAAAATTAACGATAAACATATTGATTTATCTCAACATAAAGGCATTATTTATCAAAAGGATTTTACATGTAATACTAATGTTACGTTCTCTATGATTGTAATTGATTCAGAAAAAACTGCAGCAAAATCGCAACAACACGGCGTGGCATTTTGGGTGTCTGGACGACTTGTTGGACATCCATCTTGGTCATATAGCAAAGTTACTTTTCTTGATGGAAGATTAAGAGCAGCTAAACGCTATACAATAATTGTCAAAACTAATGATCTCATTGATGATGTTTTACCGGATTGGAGCGGTTTTATTGAATCTCCAAATATGATAAGTGTTTATAAATGTGTCAAGCAAGAGGTTGATACATTTATAAAACTAGTAATGGCCGAACATCTAAATGAAATTCGTATTGATGCAATAAAAAATGCAAGTGACGAATTAGGGTCACTTACAATAAGTGGCAAAAGAAATGTCTCTGCTTTTATCGAAAAAGTAACCGAAGATAATCCTGTTATTAATCCTGATTATCTACATACTGCCATTGAAGCGCTTGTATCAATTGAAAAAGCTAAAAGAGGCGAAGAACTACTAAGTCAACTCGGACAAATGTCACCGGATCAAATCGATAAGCTTTCAGAAATTCTAAGTAATTGGAATGTTGATGATATTGCTACTATAATAAGCGAAATTGATAAGAGAATCCTTGTCATTGAAGCTATGCAAAGAATATATAATGACAAAAACACAGAAGAGTTACATACTCTTCATCCATTAGTACTCAATTCTCGATGGCTATTTGGCGCACAGTTTGACTCTCCAATGTTTGTATCAAATTCAGCTTTGTCAACTGTAGTTAGCTCGTTATTCACTGATTCTGATTATGACATGGACGAAATAAATAATCCTAAACGTAGGCCGGATATAGTATGCTTAAAGAATTATTCATTAAAGGCGGTTTGTACAGAAAGAATAGACCATAATTCTGGTGAAATAATGAAGCCGGATCAGATATTGATAGTTGAAGTCAAAAGAGGAGGATTTGAGATTACTGATAAAGAAGTTAATCAAATTGAATATTATGTTCGCCAAATCAGAAAATCTTCGGTTCTTCATAGTTCAGCTACTATTGATGCGTTTGTCGTGGGAGCTAAACTTGGCGATATAGATCCAGAGAAAGAAACATCAAGTGGAAGAATACACGCAGTTACATATGGTCATTTAGTCGATACAGCGAGCGGAAAGCTTTTCAGATTAAGAGAACGCTTACAAGAACACTATAACTCTTTAGGACAAGAAAGCATTGTTGAACAAGCACTAAATGTAGATAGACAGCTTAAAATCAGTATAACAGTAAGTAAACAAACCCCATAGGAAACCTTCGGGTTTTACACCCAAAACTTTACTGCCGACGCCAAAAAAATCTTGGAATTCCGTACATTTCTCAAAAAATCGGGAAATTCTTAGGTTGAACCTGACGACTTACCGCCGACGAATACAGGCAAAAATGTACTTGCCGACGGATTCGCCGACGAACTAAAGCTAATGCGAACCTCGAAATTCCCGAATGGACAAAAATGAGCTGCACAACAGTACAGCTCCAAATTTTTTCTGTTTTTCCCTTGACAAACCTCGAAAAATCGAGTAAAATAGATAAGAAAAGTGCTATGCAAAAGTTGCGGGTTTTTACTGCCATTTCCCAAAACAATTGCATAGCACTTTTCAATTTGTCTGGGTATAACAAAATTGATGACATTCATTTTTCCGCAATTTTAAGCGGTTTTTTACATCACCGTTTTTTAAAGCGCCTATGCGCTATTCTTTTCTATACATAGTATAGCATATTCCATTGTATTTGTCAAGAGAAAAACGTAATTTCCCGAAATATTTTTCAGTTAACGTTACTATTCACACTTTAACACCCTAAAAACAACACAAAAAGACCGGTTTTAGCCGGTCGATTGCGTGTGGGAAGGATTATCTCAGCCGAAAATCTCCTGAACGGTGTAGGGATTTCCATTGCAAAGACGGATCAGTGCTTCCATTTCGTTGATGCCGTTTCTCCTGCAAGTGTCAATGTAGGTGCGTATATCGGCATAGTATTCTGCGGTATCAACCGAGGAAAACTGACCTGAAATTTTCAGCTTGGATTTTACCCCTCGGAGCGCTCTCTCAGACAGGTTGTTTGTAGTGGGCAGAGAAAAATCATACACCCAAGCAAAGAAATTCTCACGGAAGTTTTTAATGCGCTCCACAAGTGCCCTTTCAGGTTGTCCGGAGTATTTAGAGTCATTTTCCTTTGCTATCTTTTCTGCCGCACTCAAAAGCGCACTAAGCCTGTTATTGAATGCTTGGATGTATCCCTCCTCAAATCTTTCAGTGCCGTTCTTGATCATCATATTTCTCTCATGAATGGTGCTGGCAACGAGTTCCTTGATCGACAGCAGCACAACATGACCCGTATCGTCGGCAAGTTTTTGAAGATCGCGTTCAAGATGAATATTACACTCAATGTTCTCGAAAGCAAACTGCTTGTTGTAGTTTACTATGTTGTGATCATGCATAGCTTTTGTAGAAGCCGAGAGTGCAGACAGAATGCCGTCCTCCAAAATGCCATCAAGGTCTTTGCGTTTATGCGCTGTGAAATAGGAGATGTTCTCTGTTCCATAAAAACGCATACAGCCACGCTTAGTATTTATCATGACAACGGTATCGTCCCAATAAATCAAAGACTGCTTTATCAACCGCAGCGCAAGCTCTGCTTTGAAGATTTTGAGATTCTTGGAAGCTCTGCGCTGAAGCTTTGCAACATAGCCCTCAGAAGGGCATACTTCGCCCTTTGTTAATCCTGCGATGACCATAGGCACTTTGTTGATGGCGGCGTTTGTTGTGTTCATCAGAGACAGGCACAGAGCCTGTACGTTTGAACCGTACTGACACTCTGCTCTATGATTGGCATCGAAAGCTCTACGAACGAGCTGACCGCAGCAACCACACGCACAGATTTCGTATTTATTTCTGGTTTTTGTGGTGATCACCTTGTGGTCGATCACATCCTTTTCTTCGTATTCGCCGGTGGGAATCAGCTTGTCACAGCCACAGTCAGGGCAGCAATATTCCTCCCCAACAGGATGGAATACGATCTCAGTTATTTCATCATCAGATAGCTTTTCAAGGGTGTGTTTAACGTGACCGGGCTGACCGCCTTTCTTCTTTCCGCTACTTCTTCTGGTATTTGGGATATGCTTTTTCTTGCCGATAGGAGTTTGGGATGTCGGCATAGAGGTATTGGTGCTGTTTCTTTCAAGCAAAGCAGTTTTATGCTCCAATTCTCTTGTGAGTGCCGCAATAATCGCATCCTTTTCTACAAGCGCATTATCTCTCTCAGCAAGCATAGCAGAGAAATCTTGTATCAAAGAAGCAATTTTATCATCGCAAGTCTTTAATGCTTCCCAATACATATTCCGAAATTTCTCTACTTCTGCCTGCATATGTGCTATTTCTTTGCGGTAGGTCTGCCAATCTTGATCGCACTGCTCAAACCAGATCTCACGCACATCGACAGTCTCGGCATGAGCTTTTCCAAGTTCAATTTTAAGGTTTTTGATTTTTCTTTCATAGCCTGCAATTACACGATGAAAATCCTTTTGTAGCTTCATGTACCTTGCGCCGCTTTTAAACGCATCAAGCTGTTGCTGCAATGACTTAACAATGCATTCCAATGTATTGACTTTCAGGATCAGATCAGCATATGCAGACATAACAACACCTCACGACAGAATTATTCTTTCAGGGCGGCAGCGATCATCTCTTTTATGCGCTCTAAATTAGAGTGTAACATCTTGTTCTGGCTTTCAAGTTTTTTGATGATTGCATCCTTCTTATCGCTCTCTTTTTTGAGTGTTTCATACATCAATTTGTAATCCGGCTCATCATCTTTTTTCTTGGATTGCGTGGATAGATTTTTTGAACCCTGCTTTCTTCCGGGCTTCTTTGTGGACGGAATCAGCTCACCTGTTTCGGGATCTTCCACACCGAGATATTTCCGTTTTGGTCTGGATTGTTTTTTCTCAGGATCGTAATACGAGGTTGATTCATAGAGCAGAACTTTTCCGGTTTTCTTATCGACATAACGAACAATTGACATGGTTTTTGCCCCTTTCAAAATGTATTGGTACATATATATTATATCGCATACCAATAAAAATGTCAATGTGTTATTGGTATATTTATCAATATATACCAATGTGACGCAAAAGGAGGACTCGCTTTTGACATATCCGATAGTACAAAAAGCCCCAAATCTCCGATAGTACGAAGTTTGAGGCTCTCGATTATTTTGCAATTTTTATTCGTTTTTTATCCTGGATTGGAGTGTGAATAGTAACCAGTTAACAAATATGTATCTCTGCTCCCTGTAGTTTGGGTTACAGGGAGCATTTTGGTTTTACTATTTCTCTACTCCTTGAAACAAGAAGTGCATCTTATCTATTCGCTTACCTCAATCATGGTAGAGCACCGGAGACGCCATACCTTTTTTACAATACTTCTTAGGAAGTCTTTTATTGATGAAAAGCTGCCTTATATCATCATCTGCGACTTTGCCTATAAACTCACATCGCTTCGGCATTTCATCTGAGCGATACCATTTTTCGATTTCATATACTTCTACAACTATTCCATTATTGCAGGCTAAAACATAAGGTATCTTTTTTACTCTTGAGAGATTGACCTTCCAATGCTTTCTGACGGTTTCGTAAACACTTCCACGCTCGTTAAGAACATGATCATTTATCTTGATAATACAGTATTTTAAGTCAGGCTGATCTTCAAATTCTTCACATGATAATACTCTTTGAAGTACTTCTGCACTGTTGACTCCACGGTCTGATGAATAACCGCCCTGAATATTTGTCAGTCCCGGATAGCAGTCAATAAGAGCTGCCTCGACCTCAAACGCTTCCTTCTCGGTCAGTCCATACCTTTGTATAACATGAATAACTTCGAGACCTGCTGCTTTTATCTCTCGTATCTGCTTGATCTTCTCTGAGATCTCATCTTCATCATTGCTTTCGTATGATTGTCCGTCAAAGCTCTTCAGGGCATCATTTATATGAGCATAGATTCGATTTCCTTTGCCTTTGCCCACATAGAAGGTCTGACCTGTACGTGGATCAATCAGGCGGTATACATAGTATTGAAGTTGTTCTATTACTTCTGATGTAAACATATGATAGCTCCTTATTCCTGTACATTGACTTTCACAGCTCTATCGCTTGTTGCATCATATACGATTACTCTTTTTATATTCAAATCAGAGCGTTTGGTTGATAAGTAATGGTACGCAAGAACCTGACGGATACATTTCTCATCAATATAATTGCGAACTTTAACGTCTAGTATTGTATTTGCAGTAATGTAGTCAGCCAAACCTGAGATATGCTCTATAGATAAGTCAGGATCATAATTATTGGCAGGTTTTACATTATAATACAATTCTTTCATTACAAATCTTGCAGTTCTGGATCCTAGTTCAACAACCAGCTTCACAAAATAACTGTATTTTTCCTGTACGATTTGTTGTGCAGATATTACATTGATCAGCTTAGATACACCTTTACCATAGCTGCGAACCATCAATTCTTTGTACTTAAGCATACAAGCTCTGATAATTATGCAGTCATTTATAACGTCAGTATTTGCTTCTTCCTTTGCCTGCTCTATAAAATGGCCAAGATACGATTCGCCGTATACTAAATACTTAGAATAATACTCAACGCAATATCCCACTATAGAGTTACACTTTTTATCAAGTGTAAAGTTGTTTTTTCCTTTAAAGCACTGTAGTTTTGCTTGTTCCAATTCATTTCTATATCTCGTAGTCAGGAAAGAATTGAACTTGTTATAGCTTTCAATCTTTGAACTTACATTTGAGGATTCGATCCATATCGCAGTATTATCCATACTGATTTGTTTCATCAGATCCACGCCGATTATGGCACTTTCTCTATCGTTCACAACCTTTTTATACGGAGTATACAGAACTAATTCTTCGAGTGCCCTCTGCGATATCCTATTCATTCTTCTGATGTATTTGTTGCGTACCAAGAATTCTTCATCATCGGATGCGTTTTCAAACAAAGGCTCATATGAATACTTCAAATGATAGATCTGTCTGTTCGTTAGATTATCTTTTGTAGAGTTCATGCCATTAACTATTGATTGAAGCACATCATCAAAGCAAATAAAATAATCGCTCGAACCGCTTATTCTATC
>CALEPT010000186.1 GCA_937910385.1 uncultured Ruminococcus sp.
GCATTTTCTGAAATTGCGGTCTATTGGTATTTCCTCCTGAGTAGCCTTCATCCTCGTAGACAATAATATCCTCGTCTTTTACGTTTGGAAATTTTGCCTTTAGGTAAGCTCTGCACATTTCGATCTGGCTTTCGATGCTCTCTCCCTTGCCTGTGAACTTTGATTTTCTTGAGTATATTGCAGTTTTTCTCAAATCTAACATAAAACCCTCCCACTTGATTGAATAGTATAAACCTGTATAACATTACGGCTTTTGCCCCTAAAACTATTATACCGCAAATTTGCTTTAATTGCAACAATTTTAACGAAATTAGATGAAAAATTTTGAAATTGCAGCAGGCTGATAGAATAATAATGCCCTACGATGTGTTATAATCATCATAGGGCAAATTTTATAATTCATCAATTTTGTCGGCAATGGCTCTTACAGTTGTCAGAAAAACTTTGACCTTGCGTTTATCTTTGGTTTGAAGCATGGAATTAAGAGATGTAAACAATTGTTCATCAGGAGCAATAGAATCAAATACAAGATAGTCCATACTTACATTAAGCGCTTGTGTAATTCTGAAAAGAGTATCGAGAGAGGGAATTCGTGTACCTCGTTCTATATGACCTATATGTGCAGTAGAAAGCTCGCAAATTTCTCCGAGCTGTTCCTGTGTAACATGATGTTCCTTGCGTGCTTTTCGTATTCTCATGCCGAGTGCAACGTAATCAAGTTCTTTTTCCATATCTTCACTCCCTTACCCTTTTATTATACATTATATACAAAATCTAATAAATTTATTTGGAGCATTAAATATTGACTATAAGAATTATTTGTGATATAATGTAGAAAATAAATGACAGGAGGTATAAAATGAATTTTTATGGATTGGGTGTAAAATATGGTGGATTCACTGCAAATCCAAGAGATATTTTTGATGAGTGCATTGCGCATAACTTCTGGTGTATGGGCTTTGATGAAAAGGAAAAGTTTGAAAAGCTTATTGATGATGTCAAAATAGGGGACATAGTTTTTTCAAAGGCTTTTTATTTTGAAAACCCAAGAGATTTTTCAATACGTTCTATTGGATTCGTTACTGATAAGAATATTCCAAATACAGTTCCTGATGAGTTCAAGAATAAGCATGGATTTGCAGTGCAATGGACTACAATCTTCAAGCAAAATTGGCATTTACTTTCTACAGACGATTTCATGCCTCAAGGGTTTATGAAAGGTATACCAAAAGATAATAGTAGAGTGGGAACGATTTATAGAGAAACTAATGATTCTATAATATTAAAAATTATTAAAGAAATGAACGGTCCAAGTTTTAAATAATGGAGGAATAATAATGGCTTATAATTTTTTAAATGTTAATGAACAGGTACTTATGGAGGGAAAGGCGAATAAAACTGTATTTCTCGGTGTAAATAAAGGAGGAACTTTGATTCTGACAAACCAAAGACTCATTTTCAAGACCACTCTTTTGTCAAAAATAGAGGAGATCCCGCTTTCTTCTATTTTAACAAGTGATGATAGCTTTAATGTACTTATACCATCGGGAAACATGATAAAAGTCTGCACTACTGACGGAAAAACACACCAGTTTTTAGTTGTTGGTAAGCAGAAGGAGGACTGGAAAAAAGCTTTATCAGCAGTCGTAAATATGATGAGAGGATAAAATTATGATTTGTAAAAACTGTGGAAAAGAGATCGATAATGGTTCAAATACGTGCCCGTTCTGTGGAGCTAAAATTCAAATAGATGTAGCGGCATTTCAGGCTGCTGTTGCTGCTGCTCCTGTTGAGCCAACAAAAAAGAAATATCCTACAAAGTTGGTTATTGGTGCAATTATCGCTGCATTACTGATAATAGTAATTCTAATCATTATTGATTCAAGCGGTATAGAAGTGGATTATGGCAAATTTGAGAGCACTGATGAAGTAACTCTGAGTGATTTTTCGGTAGAATACAATTCAGATGTTTCTTTGCTTTCAATCAAAGGTGAAATCACCTCGAAAATAGATTGTTATTCTGGAATCACTGTTTATTTTGATGTATATAACGAATATGACAGATCAATTGCTACTTGTAAAATTGAAACTGATGCATTAAATAAAGGTGAAAAATATTCTTTTGACGATCTCTATAACATTGACGCAGGCTCTAATATAAAGAAAATTGAGATTACTGACGTTTTAGTCTTCTAAGGCTTTATATGATTTAATAAAAATTAATTTAGCACTCCACATTTTGTGGAGTGCTTTTTATGTCCTTTTTACTTGATTTTTGCAGGTACATCAGCGGAAAATAATTAACTAAATTATAAAGTCTCTGTATATCAGGGACTTATTTTTATACTTAAATGTGATTTATTTGTAAAATCTCAATTGCGAGGAGTAAATCCCATGTGTAAAAACGTGTATGGTAGTATTGTTTTATAGTTGTAATTTATTCATTTGTGAATAAATTGTAAACTATTCATAAGTAGGAGGATTCTTGTTTTCTATATCGAGTGCATATTGGCGAGTGTGATCATTTGTAAAATGGTTGAACTTGACTAATGCATTTAGGAGGTTTTCTTCATGAAAACTAACAAGAAATCAGTAACTACAAGGATAGTTACAAACTACACGCCTTCCGATGACGCTGTTACAGAAATTGTATACTGCGGAAACGTAACGGAGTTGAAAACAATTGATAAAATATCAACTCAAATCAGTCGCTACAAGCATATCAGCAAAAACGAATATGTTGATACTAAAACGGGTGAAGTTCATGAGTATCAAAACAATGCAAATCCAAACAAGAAAAGAAATCTCAACAAAACATTTGAAAAACTTGTCCGCCTTATTAATAACAACTTCCAATCCAATATCAATGAACTTCATGTTACTCTGACTTATACTGGGGAAATGGACGATTTTGATAAGGCTTCAAAGGATTTCAAAAAATTCTGGGAAAAGCTGAATTATAAATATTCAGATTTAGACTATATCCGTATAATTGAGCCTCAGTATACTGGTACATGGCACATTCATGTTCTGATAAAATCTGCAAAGAAAGGGTATCTTTTTATTCCGAAAGATGACCTTGAAAAAATCTGGGGGAATGGTTACGCATGGGTTGATAAGATAAAGAATAATGACAATATTGGTGCTTACTTTTTGGCGAAACTAAAAAATGTAGATGTGTTTGAAAAGGAATCAGAAAAGCCGAATGATACGAAGTGTATCGTTAAAGGTGCGAGACTGCATTTCTATCCACAGGGTAAAAGGTTTTATAGCTACTCAAAGGGGATCAAAAAGCCTGTGACGATTCGCACAACTTATGGGGAAGCGAAGAAAAAATTCAACTTCGATGATTCAGTTTTTAACAGGACTTATGAAGTGGTATTACAGCCTGATGACGAAAACGAAGATGAAAAAATCATTAATCATGTAATGCGTTCTCAATTCAATTCCAAACGCAAAAAGAAGTCATAATGTACAAACTGTGCTAAATAGGCTGTAATACGGAGGTCGTTGCTATGCAGGTAATATCTCATTTTCCGAAATCGGCTGATGTGCAGAGAGCATTATGCAAAAACTTAGCCGAGGTTCAAGCTAAAGCGATAATTGAAAGGATTCAGAAAATGAATCTTTCAGAGGACGATACAAAAAGACTTATTGATTTGATATGTGATAAAGTCAAATTAAACGCTGGTACATAAACAGCGAAAGACGGAGCGTAAAAACTCCGTCTTATTTTTATTATTTTTCGCATAGGCATTTGAAATCATGCTCATACAGCAGATTATTTATCTCAACGACTGACTGTGATTTTTCAATTCCGAAAATAATAATGCTGTCCCGTTCATCTTTAGGATATAGGGGAGCGAGCTTAGCTATTTTCAAAGCTGTCTGTATCTCGTCAAGATTAAGCTTCATTCCAATACAGATCGAAAGCAATACCTCTCTTGACGGTGTACGAGGATTTGAGGGAGAAAGGAACTGATA
>CALEPT010000187.1 GCA_937910385.1 uncultured Ruminococcus sp.
CGGCGACCACCGAGATCTACACTCTTTCCCTACACGACGCTCTTCCGATCTAGACCACATAATGGACTATATCGGAGAAATATGCTCCGCCTGCGGAAATGAATTCACTGAAGACGATGATATCGTTGTATGCCCTGAGTGCGGATCGCCTCACCATCGTGACTGCTGGCAAAAAGAAAAAAGCTGTGCAAACACGGCATATCACTCCTCAGGAGAAAAATGGCAGCGGGCTGTAAAAGTAAACAGCACCGCCGCATTCAGAATATGTCCGGTATGCCGCTTTCCAAACACTCCTGACGACGAAAGGTGCAGACAATGCGGTATGTCTCTCAATGAGCCCGAAAATGCCGATCCCACTTCTTACCGCGCATTTGGCGGAGAAGATATGCTCAATTCCGATTATGCCGGCTTTGACCCTGACGAAGATCTCGGCGGAGCTACATTAAAGGAAGTCTCGGATTTTGTCGGAACAAATACGATATACTATATCCCGATATTCAAAAGAATGAAGGACTTCGGCACAAAAGTATCGTTCAACCTTGCCTGCCTTGCATTCCCGTCGCTGTACTTTGCAAACAGAAAAATGTGGGGCTGGGCAGTCGTTGCGGCACTTCTCAGTGTCATTATGAGCCTGCCGCTCGTAATACTCTACATGGCAGACGCCTCGGGTATGCCCGAGAGCATCTCAGCCGCGATCGAAAGTAACAAGGATCTGCTCAGCACGCTCGATGGGATATTCGGAATTGCCGACTGGCTGATAAGGCTTGTATTCTGCCTGCTCGGAAACAGACTTTATTTTAAGTTCGTCATGAACTCTCTGAAGCGTCTGAGGAACGAAAACAGAGCTTCGCATGAAAGCATCTCGACCGCAGGCGGTATCCGCCCATCTAACATGATACTCATGGTACTGATAAAGGGAGCCCTTGCGATCGGAATCGGAATGCTAACATACATTATCATTTCCATGATAATGACAGTCAACGATTTCAGCACGCTTTCACTGCTTATCAAGTAAAAAAAGGCTTCTTGGATAAGAAGCCTTTTTTATGCGCCGTGAACAATATTTACTTAATGTCTGCTCAACAACTAAAAATTGGCTTAATATAGCTTTATAAAGCCAATTTTTAGTTGTCAAAGTGCAAGAAAAACAAAGATATTGATAGTTTTTCTTGCACTTTGTTTTGCCCTTTAGGGCAAAATGAGCTTGACATCAAGAAATGTGACGCGCAAATTCCCTATATTATAAAGAATTTGCGCTCCCCGAACGAAGTTCGGGGCAATAACCGCCTTACGGCGGTTATTGAGGACACATTACTTATACGACTCAGGAAGCGATGATACGAGCTTTAGTACATACCGCTGTATAGTACCGGCGTCCTGTGCGGTAAGACCCGTACCGTTCTGATAGACATCACCGTTAATAGCACCCTGTTCAGTTATGTGATTTTTGTCCGTACCGTTAACGCCATATCTATCACTGTTTGCAAGCGACTGCAATATGATAACTGCGTCTGAAAGTTCAACTTCGCTGTTGCAGTTAGCGTCACCGTAAACAGTATCATCTGTTACAATATTGGTAGTAGTCGTAGTTGTTGTGGTTTTTGAAGTCGTAGAAGTTGTGGTCTTAGATGTAGTGGAAGTAGTAGTAGTAGTGGTAGTAGTTGTTGTTGCCGTGACAGTTGTTCCGCCGGGGATCGTTACTGTTACCGGAACAACAGGTACCGTAACAACAACTTCAGGAGTAAGAGAAACAAAATTTATCTCGTTCTCACCGGCATATCTCTCAGCAATAGAGCCCGTATAGCCATACATGGTGAAGCTTTCATCTCTGAGATAAGGTGCATAAGAAGATGAAGTAGTGTTATAGGGATAGCCGATAGACTGACTTGCTATCTCATAAACAGAATCTGTGATTATCATAGTAACAAGGGAATGACAGCCATAGAAAGCGCTGTATTCTATAACGCCCACAGTATCGGGAATTGCGATCTCCTTCAGCGAAACGCAATCACTAAACGCACTCCCAGGAACAGTTTTTATTGAGCTTCCGAGGCAAACTCCGAGAAGATTGTTACATTCAGAGAAAGCACTAACTCCAAGAGCAGTTAATCCATCGGGCAGGGTAACATATGTAAGGGAATCACAATCATAGAAAGTATAGCTGCCGATCTCTTTTACACCGCTTCCTATGCTTATTCCCGTCATTTTATCACAGCCATAGAAAGCAGAATTTCCGATATACTCTGTTCCATTGCCTATTATAACATCTGTAAGATTATTACACCCATAAAACGCGTAATTCCCTATCGTTTCAACGGAATCAGGAATAGATATCCCCCTGAGCTGATCGAAATTATAGAACGCATAATCACTGATCATTGTAGTACCGTCAGGAACTATTATCTCGGTTATAAGCTTGTTGTTCTGGAGTACATTCGCTGCTTTTACTATGGGGTTAGCATAAGCATTTTCAAACTCTATCTCACACCATGCTGACATATCGGGGATAGTAAGGTATTTTACGTAATAGCTGCTGCCGCCATAAAACGCATCCGAACCGATAAATTTCAGAGATGAAGGAATTGTCATGTTTGTGATATAGCTGTATTCAAATGCCATTGTCGCTATAGATTTAAGAGTAGAGGGAAGAACGATCGTGCCTATATTTGTATACATGAAAGCGCCTTCCTTGATAGTCGTTACGCCCTCAGGTATCTCGAGATATTCTATGTAGTTGGTATTTCCAAATACATAAGCATCTATTGATTTAAGCGAGCTTGAAATCTTGATCTCACTTAAACTTGTGCTATAAAACGCATATTTACCGATCTTTGTAACTGTATCGGGAATGGATATTGACGATATCGCGCTGCAGCCGTAGAAAGCATAGTTGCCTATATTCTCCAGATTCTCCGGGAAATTGAAATATTTAAGGTTATAGCAGTTATAAAACGCCTTATTGTCAATATCGGTTACAGAATCGGGGATATAGACCTTGGTAAGATGATAGCAGTCCTCGAAAGCCGAGTATGATATCTCCGTAACAGGAAGACCGTTATACGTCTCCGGGATTATGGCTCTGTAAGCCTGCTTATCACAGCCGCTTACCGCAGCATAATCGTCGTACTCGGTAAATTCCAGACCTGCTGTATATCCGAGCGTGCATATATCGCCTCCGGCTTCAAGAGCAGCCTTGTATGCCTCCATATTGTGTCCGGGAGTAACTCCCTCGCCATTTCCCACGTTGGCTACATTGTCTACATGTCCGAATAGCTTTGATGGATCACTCACGCCGAATGCCGAGAGATTGCCGTTAGGTCCAAACGAATCATAATAGTTGTATATGTTATGGATATTCTCGAATCCGGCTATCGTTTGGGTATCGCTTTCGGTCTTGGTCTTTATCGCGCCGAAGGTATAGGCATAGATATCGTCCTGTTCAAGTTTTTCCGACCATGAAGCTCCGCCGTCGAGGAACATATCATAGTTAGCCGCAGTCAGATTCGCCGCAGCTCCGCCGAGACTGTGACCTGTAATGACGAGCTTTTTATTCGTCATATCATAAAAATCAGGACATTCCTCGTTAATGAATTGGTTCAGCCTAGTCTGTATAGAGTACTGGAAATCTTTAACATTACTGTATACTGAATAAGTTGCAAGAGTTTTGGTATTATCATAAATACCCCACGTATTGAGCCAGTCAGAAACAGTCGATTCCTCAACGTCACTGAGAAAATCGCCTGTAGTAGTTGATCCTCTTGCAGTGACGAAAATAAGCGCTGTATCCTCGCCGTCAACGGTTATCTCGTCATAGCCGAAAGAATACGCATAGTATGCGTTATCGCCGTAGTTATAAGCCTCGTAAGCGTCAAAACCGTAGGTGTTGTAAAGCTTAAGTACGTTGGTCTCGTCAACATTTTCTGCTGTATGACTGAACTCGGCGCATATTTTTGCCAAGTCATTATTGTATACCAGCGACGATTGCTCAAACATTGCTCCGTCAAGCGAACGAGCTGCGTCAACAGTTATCGTTGCAGGCGGAAATGCCGTAAATGTGGTCATAAGCACGGCTGCTGATGAAACAGACGAAATAAACTTACTGAACGTTTTTTTCATGATGACCCTATCCCCTTTTATATATAATTGATAATAATATTATAATCAGAAGTAACAAAAAAATCAATATACGCAGGGATATTTCTACCATTTTCACAAAGTGATAGCAGGATCATATATTAAATGCACAAAAACAGACTACCCTTTCGGGTAGTCTGATAGCACTTATGCATTTACTGAAACAGCGTTTCTTTTTTCTTTTCTTTTTATGCTCTTTTTCACCTTTTTCAGAATGCCGCCGATGAGCAGTTCAACGAACCCTGCACAGAGTGCGACCAGTGAAAACGGAAGAAGAACGTTAGCAATTATGTAGAATGCAAGCTCATTCGTGAATGCATATGCGACAGGTGCTCCCACGATTATTGCAACTCCGACAGCAAACACGATCACACCGCTGATGAACAGGATATTGCCATAGAATCCCGTGAGATGTCTTCCCTTCTTGTCAACGATGACTAATATCCATATGAAAAGCACGATTATCAGTGCAAATATAATACCGATAGTGATATATGAGAAAACATAGCTGAGATTCTTAAGACCAAAGCCTGCCTTATCACCCCATTCTCTGACGCTCATGGTCGTATCAAAATCCTCCTTATCGAGGTTTGAACGGATAGTCTTGTAGCTTTCCTCAGTCATATCGTAATTGAAAGTGTCCTTCGCAGCAGACCTATTTTCTTTGAAGAAATCGTTTACGAAATCCTCAGAAGTGACGGACGGATCACTGCCCTTGCCGTCTGCTATATAATTAACGTAATTTTCGGCACGCTCGCCTGCATATTCAAGGAAATCACTTTTAAGCATGAACTCTTTGAAGCTTGACTCGTCGGCAGTTCCCTCTGTAGCAGTCCTGAAGCCAATAGTCTTATAGAGGTCGGTTGAAATTTCCTCGCCGTCATACTCAGCGGTAAGAATAGTTCTCAGGTCAAGCTTTTCCACTCGTCCTCTTATGATATTGCCGTTCGCACCGAACTTAACACAAAGAATAAGGCTTAAAAGAAGCGTGAATACAATTGCGAAGAATGCGACCACAGAAGCTCCGATCACTCTTCCTGCGCCAACTTTTACCTCCTTCTTTTCCTTTACGGGAGAGGGAGCTGTCTGCATTGCAGGCTGTCCGTATCCGTAGGGCTGCTGAGAATAGCCGCCCTGATACTGACCGGACTGAGGTCGGGACTGATATCCTGTCGGCTGGTATTCTGACGGCTGATTGCCGGAACCTGCTCCGTAAACATGAGTTGCAGCAGCATCACTGATGTTTACAGTATCATCATTATCGTTTACTGTGACATTTTTTTCGTCCTGCAGGATCCCTGACTCGCTTTTAAATATGCTTTCTGATGTTTCTGTATCGTTCGTGACCGATGCTTCGCTATTCACGGAAGCTCCCTCGTCTGCTCCGAGCGCACTGATAGCGGCATCAATAGTATCCTCAACACTTTCTGTCTTTACAACATCGGATGCAGCATCGGATACGGCTGACTGACCTGCTTCTTCAACAGCGCCGGGAAATTCGGGGGCATTCAGTTCCTTCCCGCAGCCTGTGCAGAAAATAGCCGCGTCATCAAGCTCCTTGCCGCAGTTTTTACATATCAACATATATATATCCTCCTTATAAAGTATAAACAAGGTAAAATAAACCGGTGAAATCAAGTTCTAATCTATTATATACTATAAAAAGTAAGATGTCAAGAAAAAGCTGCCCGTACTGAATACGGACAGCCTTTTGATTTTTTATGCAACAAGTCCCGAGCGCTCGATACCCTCTGTAAAGTATTTCTGCAAGAAAACATACAAAATGAGTATAGGTGCTATGGAAATGAGACAGCCTGCCTCCTTCCACACTATCTGCTCGCGCGGGCTTATCTGAACAGTCGCATCGTTGAATAATCGTATTTTCAGCTCATTGTCAAGGTTAGTGAGCATAAGAGCAACTGTCTTTGTATCTGTGAAGAATGTTGTGCTTACGTAATAGTCATTCCAATACCACACTACCGAGAAAAGAAATACGGTAAGGAAGGACGAAGCCGCATTGGGTACCATAACTCTTACAAAGGTCTTGAACGGACCGCAGCCGTCAATATATGCGGCGTCCTCCAGCTCACGGGGAAGTCCCTTGAAAAACTGTCGGAAAATGAGTATCATAAGTCCCGAGCGTATGCCGTTTGCAGTAAGAGCCGGCAGATACATTGTCCACATCGTATCGATAAGATTGAGCTTGCCGAAAAGGAAATATCTGAACTGAGTGTAAAGCGGAAGCGCGATTACCTGCGTAGGAACAAGTATCATCATGATAACAATACCGAAAAGAAGTCCCTTGCCCTTGAATTTGAACCTTGCGAAGCCATAGCCTGTTATTGCGCATGAAACTACCTGAACCAAAGAACAGCCTATATTTAGTATAAGCGTAGTTCTGAGCGTATTCCAGAAGTCCATCGCCTGAATGGTCTCCTTGAGCACATTCAGGGTATAGTTACGCGGTATCCACATAACTGTCGGATCGCTCATATCGCTTCTTTCTCTGAAGGTGCAGCTTATCATGTAGATAAGCGGATAGAGGATAACGAAGCCCAGTCCGAAAAGTATCACAAAGCGGAAGAATGGCCACACCTTTTCAGCAACAGCTTTTCTTCTCAGATAGCTTATCTCTGCCTTGGACATAGACTGCATACGGATCTTTTTTGCTTCTTTTTTGCTCATGCCGTTGCCTATTTCAGCCTCGGTCTTTACTACAGCATCACCTGCTGCAACAGCCAACTGATTATCTGACATTGATCCGCACCTCCTTAGTCTACCTCATAGTAAATAAACTTATTTACTATGGCAGTTATCAGACCTATTGCGGCAAGCACGATAAGGAAGTATATCCACGCCATTGCCGAAGCTTCTCCGAAAGCCCACTGGTTCTTCATATCTATGATACGGTTCATAACGCTGTTGGTAGGACTTGTGAACGAGTCGATTACGGTGAATATCAGATTAGCGAGTATGAACGGGCTTACATATGGGAATGTTATCTTCCAGAAATACTCCCAGGCGGTAGCTCCCTCCATCTGAGCGGCTTCCTTAGCCGAAGGCGGGATATTCTGAAGCGCTGCAAGGAACAGCAGTATCTGTATGCCCGAGCTCCAGACGATACCAAAAATGTTATCGGCTACCGTAGAGATCATCGTTCCCATATTATCGCTAAGACCATAGATGCCGAGAAATTCCAGAAGCGAGCCCACCATATCCGTTGAAAACATGGTAGAAAACTGAGCCGCACCGGCGTTTCCGGTAGAATCCATATCACCGTTGATTATCTTGTAAACAGGTCCCGTAGCAATGATAACAGGGAGGAAAAATATGGCTCTCGAGAGGGCTCTTCCCTTGAATTTCTGATTGAGTATTACTGCAATAAAGAGCGAGAATATCAGAACAAGAGGGGTTTTCCACAATGTTTCAAGGAGCGTATCCGTCAGATAATCGGTATAGTTTGGATCCGTGTTAAGTACATATGAATATTTCTCGAATCCGACCCATGTGGTATCGAGTGATCCGGGATTTACCGTTACCTCATTGAACGAATAGTAAAGAGACTTGATAAGGGGGATAAGGAAGAATATCAGAGTTCCTACCATCCACAATGCAATGAAACCGTAGCCATACATCGCTTTTCGCTTTTCATACGGCATTTTGTGGTGCTTGGGCTCTTTCTCCGGCACTGATGCCGATGAAACAGCTTCTGCCGGCGTCTCTCCTGCCTTGAGCGGAGGCAGCTCTGTGCCTATCTCCGCCTTTCTTTCCGCAGCCTTCTTCTTGGCAGCCTCAATATCCGGATCAACCTTTTTTCTTGCCATCAGAATCTGATACCTCCTTCCTCAGAATATTCGGAAAGATCAATAAGCTTTCCGTTGTAGTCGATAGTCTTTGCAGAGAGGTCTACCTTAACGACCGTACCGTTTTCATAGGTAGTTGTAATGAGATCGCCGTCGTTTTCAACATCATAATCGGTAATGAAACTGTCGCTTACATCCCTCAGAATAGGATCAAGCAGTTTATATTCCTCTGCTGCGGTATCTATCCAGTGCTCGTAATTTGCGTAGTAGTAGATGTCGAACTCGGTGTCCTTGAGCGTACTGGTCTCTTCATAGAGCATATCGTAGCTCAGGTTGCTTCCCGTCGCTATCGCCATGAGAAGCAGTGTTTCGGAATCAGCATCTCCGTTGAGAGCTGTTGTCGAATACGGTATCACGCCGTGCATTACAAGCTGATAGAACGGTATATCCTCGTCAAACACGTCGAAGTGGCTCGACGAAAGCGGAACGTTCGTTATATGGCTTACATACGGCAGAGCATATGCATTGGCGCTGTCGGCGAGTATGCCGCCTCCGAGAGAGCTGTCAAGCTTAGCATAGCTTTCTTCAAGGAGCTCCATCGTGTTATAGCGCGAGATACTCTTCTTGCCGTAGTCTCCGTAGAGGGACGTTGTGAGGTTTGCGACCGAAACTCCGTTAAGATCAGCCTTTGAGTAGCTGTCTGCCACCTCGCCAAGCACCTCTGTAAAGTAGCTTGGTGAAAGCAGCGACATATTTTTCTTGAAGCCGTCCGGTATGCCGTAGGCTCTGTCGTAGCTGACTATTCTTGAGTATGAGCCTGAAACTCTTACCGCCGTACTTGAGAATGAATAATAGCCGTTGCCCGAATAAAAGTCTCTGTTATCCGAAACAGGATAGAGCTGATAGCCGCTGCTATCCATAAACTGGGTCAGGCTCTTGAAATCGCTCTTTCCGCCAAGAGTTCCCGAGGGCTTTGCTCCTGTATCGACCTTATTCTTTATACCGTCATTTGTCCAGTTGCTGTAAGATACAACAATGTCGTCAACGCCGTTGTCCTTGAGTTTTGAAAGTATATCCTCGGCCTGACTGTAGCTCGTAATAGATGTCTTGAGCGTTACCGGTATGCCAAGGATCGGCTTTTTCTTCTGAACTCCGCCGTAGAGATCGACATACATTGAAGCGCTGTCTGCCTCTGATCTTATCTGAACACCCTCGTCCTCGATGAGGTACTGTCTGTAGCGCTGTGCCACGTCAACGTAGTCAGCGTCCTCCTTTGCGATAGGATAATAGAGCAGCTCGATATCGTCCGAGATGATATCGCCGTCCTCGAAAACGGTGAACTTTTCATTGCTGTTGCCGGACATATAGAAGCTATCGGTACCCCTGAGAGTGAACGTGAAATTGCATAGGTTATAGCTGCTGTTGGACTGCTTTGAAACGTTCGTCGTGAGGACTGCATTGGAATCGCCCTTTGAAGCCACAACGAGCATCGCGTTATCCTCCTTGACGATACCGTATACGGGCAGATATATCTGCTCTGTAACAGCGCCCTTTGTAGTCGGAACTACAGTAACGTCCGAGCCATATACCTTCTGCATATAGGTATTTGCCTGCATTGTCCTGTTATTGTTGAAGCGAACAAGAGCTCCGCTTCCGTCGGGGATAACAAAGTATCCGTCCTCCTGATCGGAGGCTGCACCAAAGCTTCCCAAAACTGTCATTTCGGTAGCCACGTTTGCAGAATTCGTCTCTTCTATCTCCGATACCTTTACGCTTGCTTTAAGGTGATCGTCCTCAATGGTATACTCGACAGGATATTTAAAGCCTGCCTTTGAGTAATTGTAGACTACCCTTATGCCGTTTTGGATATCGCTCACGGTGAAAGTGCAGTCATCTGTACCTGAACGCAAAACATTGCTGTTAGAGCGCTTTTCCGGTATTCCATAGCGAAGGAGATTTGACGACTTGAGCTCATCAACAAGAAGCTGAGTAGCTATCTTATCCTGTGAAGCTTCCAGAGGAGACGACCACCAGATATAGCCTGTCTCAAGATTTTCTATACCGAATATCGCATTTCTTTTATCAACTATCATTCTGAGCGTATCGCTCTGCGCTCCGTACTCGTATGCTCCGTAATAATGAGCCATATTCTCGGAGACCCATGCAAATTCGCCGGACTCGGACTCATACACTCTCATGCCGTCCTCGTCCTTCTTATAAGTAAACGTATCGTCGATCTTTTTCAGGTCGTCCGTCAGAAGGTCAAGAGACTTGCCGTCTGCGGAAAGAAAAGCAGTATCACTATCGAGCGAGGATATTATCATTCTGAGCTTCAACGGCTTTGTAACATCTTCATCAGTTATAATGAAGTATCTGCCTGCATCGCTCACAAAAAGCTTGCCCTCGTCGCAATTTTTGCCGTCCTCGAATGAAGCTACGGCTTCACCTTTTTCAGGATCTACTGCAATCAGCTCGCCGAGTTTTTTTATCTCATCGACTTTATCGGCAAATTCTTCCTGTTCTTCGGTGTAATCCTTTTTCTTTGGCTTTTCTCCATATTCTCTTTCCCATAGGATATCATCGATATCGTCAGCTTTGTAGTAAATATCAAGTCCGTCGATAGTACCTATTTTTTCAAGGTATTCCTCTGCGTCCTGCGCCGAAAACTCTATCTTTTCCTTTGATTCCGAGCGTTTCACCTTCTCGGTTGAAGCCTCCTCTTCATCTCCGTCAGCTTCAGTCTCGTCTGTTACCTCACCGGAAGCGGTCTCATCATCGTCATCGGCATATATATTTCCGGAAACAGCCATGGTTGAAACGGCAAGGAAGCAAAGTAAAAATCTTTTAATTTTATTACTCATATTTATCACCGCCGTTTCATCAGACTCTCAGCCTGTAGGATATCTCTGTGTATATCGTGGAAATGAAAATGTATACCTGCTGGATCAGCGACATGAACAGTACAAGCAGAAACAGCATTATCAGCATTGCAACAATAGTAAGTATTATCGCGAAAATGGTCTTGCCAAACGAGTACTGATGCACCGATTTTATCGCCGAGAACAGCAGTATCGCCGACCAGCCCACACCTATTAAATATATCGCTTCAAGAAAAACATATTCGTCTCTTATCAGAAAATGAGAGAGAATAACGCATATGAATCTCTGCGCGACGAAAGGCACAAGCGCGTAGGCGCTGTAAATACAGATGTTCTTCATCGTGCCCTCGCCGTCGAGCAGCGTACATATCGCCCAGTTACCAACCACCCATACCGCAAAGAGAACTATGCTCTCGACAATGTAGGGAATGATATTGAAGGTCTTATCGTATGAAACATAAAACTGAAAGCCGTAAAGGCGTCCATAAGCTATCTGGGCGAGGAAAAGCAGAAACACTATCAGAAATGCTATTTTCAGCGAACCCGCTTTTTTCCAGCGCATATCTTCAAAGCCCTCGACAGGGTGGGTTATGGAATGCTTGACCCACTCGCCGGGTTTTAGATCCATCATTACTGCTTCTCCTCCTCTCCATTGTTTTCCTGCGAGGCGGCTATATCCGTCTCATCATCCGCTGTCTCCGCGGCATTTCCATACAAAGCCTCGTTCTCCTCGCGCTCGCGCTTGAGCCGATCGAGGATCTCAGCGAGATTTTCCTCCTCTATCCTTGCAGCCTCCGCGGCAAGTCTGCGCTTTTTGAGCTTTTTGCTCAGGAAGATGAGCGCTGCTATTATGATTACGAGAACTATGACTATTGTAGTGAAATTCTTCTTGAGATACTCCATTCGGTAGCCCTCAAATGCCTTATTATAGATCGCTCCTGCATCTGCAAGCTTAGCGTATTTCATCGACCCTTCGTAATCGCCCTTTCTGAGCAGCGCCGAAGCTACGCCGATATAAGCCATTCTGTAGTTGCCGTCACGTTTGAGCACCTCATACCATGGCTCAAGAGCCTCTTCATAGTATCCGGCATTAAACATAGACGTTGCGTTATGGACTATCTCGCCGAAAGATGTCTCGGTAAATATCGTTATCGTATCCTTTGAAGAGTCCACTATGTAAAGGTTCTTGCCGAGCGATTCAAGCGCCGCAACCTGATCGAAACCGCCGGTCTGCTTTGCAATGGTTCCCACGATAAACAGCAGATTGCAGTCCTCATCGTACTGGAAGATACGTCCCGTTGTGAAGTCAAGGCAGTTTATCGTGCCATCCTCTGCAATATCTATATCGACTATAGCCGACTGGAGCACCTTGTTCTGAGAGGTATCATACATGGGGGTATAGTCGCCGAATGAAATTTCAAGATTGGCAAATATATTATTGCCCGCCGCATTGAGCTTCTTTACCGTATCTGTAGTCTGAGTGGTGGAGGAGGTACAGGTAAAGATGAAGTCGCCGTCGATATCGAAGCTTGTGATACCCGTAGGGACATTTCTCGCACGATGAGCCTTCTTCTCTTCAGACATGAACAGATTTTTTATATAGTTACCGACTATCTCGGCTGTCGGCTCTACTCGGTTAGCACCGTAGAAGCCGGTGAATTCGCCCTGCGGATCAAACATTGCCGCACCGGTCGTGATATTTCCGAGCACGACGTAAACATTGCCTGCCTTATCCGCAACAACGCGCTGAGGCATAAATGTCCTCTTCTGGTCGTAGACCTCGGAGGTCGGCTTGGTTATTTCCATTATGACATTTGCATCATGATCGCATATAAGCACGCGCGAATTCTCTGAATCGGCTATATACAGCCAATCATTCTCTTCGGAAACATATATGCCCATAGGCTTGTTGAGCTTGGTTTTCGAGCCGTCGGGCATAGTAAAGGAATCATATATCTCCTCTACCTCGCTCATATCCTCGTTTATCGCAACGATACGGTTGTTTCCGGTATCGACTACATAGAAGATATGATTATGATCGCAGAAAATGTCGCTCGGCGAATCGAAAGCTCCTATATCAAGGTCATATCCCGAAACAACTCTGTCCGCGATATATCCCGCCTGAGACGGGATAGCCTCGCCCCAGCGGTCGTAGTTGTAAACGTCATACGGCTCACCTGCGGAAGCTGCAAGAGACGCCCCTGCACCTCCGATGAGCGTTAGCGATAATATTGACGCAAGAAGCTTTGATGATAATTTTTTCATTACATTCACTCCTTCCGCACTTAGTCCTTGATACCCGAGTGAGCCATAGTCTCGATGACCTGTCTCTGGGCGAGCATGAATACTACTATCGGAGGAACCAGCATGAATACGGCAGCCGCCATAGCAACGCCGGCTCTTGCAAGTCCGGAGGAAGCAGCCTGAGTAACAACGGTCGGAAGCGTTTTATACTGCTCCTGGAAAACGACCGTACCTGCCTGAATATTCCAAGCTGCCTGGAACGCAAAGATTATCAGTGTCATCAGGGCAGGCTTCTGGTTCGGCATTACTATCTGCCAGCATATCCTGAACAGACCCGCACCGTCTACCTTTGCAGCCTCGATCATCGCGTCAGGCACCTGACCGATAGACTGTCTCATAAGGAACAGTCCCATAGGCGAGGCAATCGAAGGGAGTATGAGTGCCCAGTAGGTGTCTATCATATGCAGCTTAGCCATTACGATGTACTGCATGATGTAGATTACATTGCTCTGGTAAAGCAGCGCAATAACGATTATGCTGTTGATTATCTTGCTCCCCGGAAAGCGGCATTTTGCAAGTACGAAAGCCGCCATTGAAGCAAATATGCACTGTGCGACTGTTACCGTCGCTGTGACGAATACGCTGTTGAATACGTATCTTGAGAAAGGAACTCTGTTCTGATTCAGCGCCCCAAACATATCCTTGAAGTTATCAAGAGTAGGTCTTATAGCGTAAAGCTTAGGCGGGAATATGAACAGCTCCTCTACCGGTTTTATAGACATTACTATCGTAAGGTATATAGGGAGCACCATGAAAAGCCCCAGTATCAGGAGGAACAGGAATATAGCTACAGTTCCGCCGATCTTTCTGCCTGCCTGCTTGTTTGAAGCCTTTAGCTTCGCAGTATTGACTTGTGTTGCCATCATTCCGCCTCCTTAATCCATGTATTTGCTCAGAACCTTGCTTATGAGCTTATTCAGAGCATACATCACCACGAACAGCACCATACATATCGCCGAGGCATAGCCCATCTCATACCTTACCCAGCCGTAGTCGTAGGCGTGGGTCATGATCGTATGTGCTCTGTAATCGGTGCTCGGGAAGCCGACGAGGTTCTGTGCAACTGTACCTGCTGTGAAAGAGCTTACTATCTGCATAACGGCAGCAAACATGAGCTGCGGTCCCATAGAGGGGATAACGATGTATATAAGCTCCTGCCAGCGCGTCTTGATACCCTCGATAGCGCCCGCCTCATACATCGAGCGGTCGATGTTCTGGAAGCCTGCACGCAGAGCAAGGAAGCCCGCGCCGAGGGATATCCACAGCTGAACGACAATCGTGGCGCCAAGGACGTAATTTGCATCGGTAAGCCACTGTATCGGAGAATTTATGAATCCCAGGTTCATCAGGAATGAGTTCATGTAACCGTTCATATCTCCGCTGAAAATGAGCTGCCATACGGTATATACGTTAGCCATTGAAGGAGCGTAGAATATGAGGGTGAATATCGTTTTGAGCTTGGGATGGAGCTCGTTTATCAGCCACGCAAGGACAAAACAGAGTATATAGCTGACAGGTCCTGTAAACAGGGCGAAAACTATAGTAACTCTTATCGACTTGACGAATATCTTATCCGAGAGGAAGAGCGTGGTGTAGTTTGAAAGACCGATGTACTTCGGAGCCTGCGCCATATTGAAGTCCGTGAAGCCCATAGGGAGCGACATGACTACCGGAACAACGGTAAAGATTATGAAAAATATCATGAAAGGTGCAAGCATGAGGTAACAAGCCTTATTACGCTTGAAAGAGAGCCACATCAGGCGGCGGTCCTCCTGCTTTGTCCTTTTTCCGATATCTTCTGCTGCTATCTGAGCCAAAGCTTTACTCCTCCTTCCGGTCAGTTTCCGTCGGTGCTCAGACCGAGGTTTTCACGTTTTCTTGTGATCTCGTCATTGATGTCGCGGTTGTACCATATCAGAGTATCACGCGGATTCTCTGCATTGTTAACGACCTCTCTGAATGCATTCATGACGTTTCTTGTAACAGCATACGAAGACGGGATAATTGGTATCTCCACAAGCTCTTCCTGCTGGTCCTTCAATCTTGCAAGCTCATCGTTAGACCACGAAAGCTGCTCTAAAGCCTCAAGGTTAGCGGTATCGAAGCGGCCCATAGTACCGAGGAGTCCCTCGATCTGCGTACCGTACTGCACCTGAGTATCGGTCTCGGTGAACCACTTGATAAACTTCCATGCATTTTCCTTGTCGCTCACCTTCTTGAATATAACTGCTCCCGAGCCGGTAGAGTTTGCAGCATGTGAAACGCTGCCGTCCTCCTGAAGAGTTCCGGGCACCTGACAGAAATCCCACAGTCCCTTGATCTCAGGGGAAGCAACGGAAAGCTGATTGAAGAAGGTATAGTTTGCGATAACTATAGGGTACTCGCCCGTTCTGAAACGGCTGAATGCGTCGTAGGTCTGAACGAAGCTGTACTTGGTGTAGAAATCCGTCCACTCCTCGAATGACTGAACAGCCTCGATAGAATCAAATGTAGAAGCGGTCTGCGCCTCGTTGTAATAATTCTTTCCCTTCTGAAGCAGAAGCATTGCAAATGTATGACCTGCTTCCGTAGCAGGGGAGATATTCGCAGGAGGAAGTATGAGTCCGACGGACATATAGTTCCTCTGGAGCGCAGGGAGCATATCAATGAGGTCATCCCATGTTTCAGGAGGAGAATCATAATTGAGCTCAGTGAGTACATCGGTGCGGTAGAACATCATAGGGAAGGTCTGACTTATCGGCAAAGCGTAAGCACCGCCGTTGTACTCATAGGGAGTCATGGCGTTCTCCTGGAATCGCTTGGTGACCTCTGTGTAATCATCAAATTGGGAAATATCAACAAGGAGGTCACGCGCGGCGAGGTTCACGGGAAATTCGCCGCCGAGGAACAATGCAACGTCCGGACCCTTGCCCGCGAGAGTAGCCTCTACTACGCCGCCGACAACAAGATTCACCGATATTGGTATGCCCGTATCCTGCATGAACTGGTTCTCGGACATTTCCTTTACCACCTGAGCCTGATCGCGTCCGAGTGATACCCATACATTGATAACGTCCTCGCCCGTAACGTCCGAGAGGGTCGTGTAGTCCTCAAAGAACGAGCCAATGAAAGATTTCCAGCTAAAGCTTACAGATTTCCCGAATTTTTTCTTGCAGCTGGTGAATTCCTTGTCCGCAGAAGCGAATTCTATGTAATCCACCTCAAGGGGCTGATCCCTGTAATCTCTCATCCATGATGAGATAGAGGTAATGTTGTCTTTTATCTGAGAAAGGTATGACGGTATCTTGAGCGGCTTTGCGACGCACTTGTCAAGGATAACGGTCATTGTCTCAAGAGCCGCAGCCTCCGATCCCGCCGAGCCCGAAAGAGACTCAATATCGGACTGTATCTGCTTGAGCTCGCCCGAAAGCCTCTGAAACTCGCTTACGAGCTCGGGTATTTTCTCATGTACGTAGTAATCGGTGTACTGATCGGGAGCGGGTCCCGTTATCATCAGTATCTTGCGGTAATATGTATTTAGCTCAGCTACAACGTCCTCGAGCTTTCTCATAGAGTCGCCTATCTCGCCCGGAACGCACTCCATTGTAATAGTATGGTCGCGGTCGGCATCAAGGTAAACATAAACATAATCTCCGCCGGACTTGGGGCTTACAACGTTCCAATCGGTATCATAGTAGAATTTTACCTGATCGAGCTCCTCACAGAGCACTTCGCCGTCGATGTAGATGCGCCTGTTGGAATAAAAGCCTCTCATCTGATCCTGACGCGACTTTATGCCTATCTTGTACCAGCCGCTGCTGCCGATATCGTCATGGCTGATAGTCCATGTTACGGATTGAAGTGCCTTCTTCCAGTTTCCGCTTCCGAGAGTGTTGTAAACGACCTTGCTCGGATCTGATGGGGATACAAGATAATTTGTATTATCATATGTAGGATAAAGTGTGGAATCAGACTTATAGACAGCATCCTCGCCCTCTATCCTGAAAATGTTTGAAGTGGTGGAATCCTTTGTAACAGCAGTTCCGACAGAAGCCGCATATTCGCTGTATGTGGGAAGCGCCTCCGGATTATAGAACTTGAAGCTCTCTATTGCAAACTGAGCTCTCTCAGACGAGAACGTGACCTCATGGCTTCCCTCTTCGAGGAGGAAAAACAGGGGGGCACTGAAAAGTCCGTCAGTATCGCCGAAGTCGCTGCTGCACCACATTTCCTGCTGAACCTGTGAAGGGCGCACCTGATTGCCGCGTGAATCCGTATACATCTCCTGCTCATTGACCCATACGCGGCTGAGAGTGATACGTGAAGCAGTGTCATAAGGCAATTCGCCGTCTATCATCATCGAAAGCTCTATATCCGAGCTGTTCGACATCATCGGGCAATACGTCATATTAACGCAGTAAATGCCTGTCTCCTCAATATCGAATCCATATGTGACCGTTCCTTCAGAGCTTTCCCATAGAAGAACATCATCGCGGCTGTCGCCCTCCGGACCGTAGCTTCCGGTAGAAAAGTCGCCGCCGCTCACTGAGGTATATGAGGTTCCTCCTATCTCGACGGTCTTATCAGGGCGGTTTTCGCCTGAAAAAAGATCGTAATAATCGCTGAACGAGAGCATCCCTGTATCTATCGGTTCGATAGTATAATAATCCTCTGTCATCGCGTCAAGAGTCTCCTGAGAGACAGCATATTCATCATCCGCAACAGCCGCCAACGCACCATACGAGCTGCCTGCGGCAACTATCAGCGACAATGCTCCGGCAGTCAGACTGCGGGAAATTCTTTTGATGTCCAATTGTTATCCACCTTTCCTTATGAGATCATGAGAAGCCCACCCACAAAAAAAGAGCGCAGCTCCCCTACCCTACCGTCAGCAGGGCATAAAACAGCTGCTGTGAGCCGGCGAAGGTGATGAGAGGCTTCCGCCGCCGGAAACAGCACAGAGTATTCATTTTTATCACGATTACGCACACAAGCTGCCTACACTGTGCGTTCGGTCTGGTGCAGTATTGCCAAACTGCATAAATCCTTCTAAATAAGTATATCAAATTTATTTGATATTGTCAAGAACTACAAGCCGATATTAATAAATATTATATATTTACTTTGAATCCTTTAATTTATGAATGAGGCTTGATTTGTGATTATCCACAATTCTACAGCCCCAATTCTGTACAATATCACGATTTTGACAAGTTTGCTTTGCAAACGATTGACAAGTCGGCTTGGCAATGATATACTATAGTCACATCGATGCAAAGTAAGCTTGGCAAAAGGAGGTTCGTTATGAACAAAGAAGAAATTCTCGCAAAAAGCCGCAGTGAGAACCGCGAACACGACGAACGCGATATGCGTATCTTTGACAAATCGTTCTATTTCGCTTTTCTTGCAATGGGGGTAATGGCGGCGGTATTATCAATGTCACATCTTTTTAATGGTGATTCCCCGCCGTATGATATCCTGATAATGCTGATGTCGGCGGCAACAGGCGCATATATCTACAGATTTTTCAAAAGCCACCGTCTGCAGGAGCTTCTCGTCGGTCTGATATGCCTGATGAACGTCGTTATCTGGACTGTTCGCTTTTTTATTGAACTGTAAAGGAGGGCGCCGGTATGAACAGAGATGAAATTCTTGCAAAGAGCCGCGAAGAAAATAAAAAAAGAGATGAACGCGACCGCTACTTCGATAAAATACAGGAGCATTGGGCAGGAATAGCAATGGTTTTCTGTATTTGCGTACTCATGATATATGATACGCTTCACGGGAACGATATCCTGAAATACATCTGCCTAATATTCGCCTGCGGTGTCGGCGAAACCGCCGCAATATTTGCGAAAAAGCGGAATATACGCAGCATCGTCGAGATTGTCCTTATGTCCGTCATTTTCATTGGAATAATGATATATTTTCTAACCGGACACACGATAGTCACCAATATATCAGGAATGTGAGGCGGGGTTATGGACGATAAGCTCATACTGCACAACAAGCTCAAAGAGGTGCGCAGTGAAAAAAAACTCTCGCAGGCTCAGCTCGCGGAAATGGTCGGTGTCTCGCGTAACACGATAAGCTCCATAGAAACAGGACAGTACCAGCCGACGGCAAAGCTCGCGCTGATACTCTGCATTGCACTCGATAAGAAATTCGAGGAGCTGTTCTATTTCTGACATTACGGAGGACTTTTTTTCAGACAATTTCACTCCTAAAAAGTCCTCTCGATTTTACCCAAAACATTGACAAATCGACAGTTGCGTGCTATAATATTTGTATAATTTTCACAATCAGCGGCAAAGTTGCTCCACACTGAAACACCATATCATATAGGGAGCAGTTCTGACCTCTGATGCTCTGACATCTAAAAGGAGGAATTAATCTGGAAAATATTCTTGAAGTAAAGGGACTTTCTAAGCAGTATTCAAAGGTGCTCGCTGCGGATAATGTCTCCTTTGAAATAAGTCAGGGCGAGATTTTCGCCCTCATAGGTCCCAACGGAGCAGGAAAAACAACTACCATACGAATGATATCAACACTCCTCACTCCCACCGCCGGCGACGCGATAGTAGCAGGGCGAAGCATAGTGAAGGAGCCCGCAAAGGTGAGGGAGTGCATAACCTACCTCCCCGATGAGGCTGGCGCATACAAGACAATGACGGGTATCAAGTATCTTCGCTTCATGGCAGGTCTTTTCATCTCCGATCTCGACGAGCTAAACAAATGCGTTGACAGAGCCAAAGAGATATGCGGCCTCGGAGACAGGCTGAACGATAAGATAGGAAGCTACAGCCGCGGAATGATCCGCAAGCTCCTGCTTTCGCGTGCAGTTATGACTAAGCCAAAGCTCGCAATTCTTGACGAGCCAACAAGCGGTCTCGACGTGCTCAACGCTATCGAGATACGCAAAACAATAAAAAAGCTCGCTCAGGAGGATGGCATCTCCTTCCTGCTTTCTTCACATAATATGCTTGAGATCGAGTTTGTCTCGGATCGGGTGGGAATAATCTCAAATGGACATCTCATGGTAACCGGCAGGACAGATGAGCTCAAGGAACGCTATGGTGCTGCAAACCTTGAGGAAGTATTTGAAAGGGTGGTGATCGAGAATGAAATTCATTAACCTTTTGAAGAAAGAACTGTCCGAGCTGCTCAACGCGCAGATGATAGCAGGCATTGTCCTCATATTGGTCGTTTTCATGTTTCTGGGCAACTTCATGAAGGACGCCATTAACGAAGAAGCAGAGGCTATAACCTCCGGCTACAGCCGAATAACTATAAGCGACTGCGACTCCACCGACTTCACTCACGAAATGCTCGATCATTTCAAGAAACAAGGTGTGGAAGTAAAGCTGATAGAAACCAACAACGATGATCTCGCAAACGGTGATTATGCAAAAATTCTCGCTGACGGCGATGTGAAAAACCTCGTTATTATACCCGGCGGCTTCACAGAGGCTGTTGAAAACGGTGAAAAGTCTGATCTCATCACGGCATCCCGCATGACTTCGGCAGCAACTATGTCCAACATATCAACGGGAACAGGCGCCGCAGCCACCATGATACAGACCTATATCACAAATTACATTGCTTCTCGGGCAGGTATGACAGATGAAGAACTCGCTCTCATGCAGGATCCTCTTACTATAACTGAAAACACCGTCGTTGACGATAGATCTGCACAGACCTCAGTAGATACTATCACGAGTAAGCTGATGCTGCAGAACATGATACTTCCTATAATCGTTTTCGTGCTCATTCTGCTCACATCGCAGATGCTCATAACGGCAATATCAAACGAAAAGATAGATAAAACACTTGAAACATTGCTTTCCGCACCTGTTTCGAGGGGATCTGTCATCGGTGCAAAAATGCTTGCCGCCGCAATAATAGCTCTTATAAACGCAGTAGTCTATATGGTGGGATTCTCGTTCTTCGTAAGCGGAGCTGCCGACTCGGTATCAGGCGAACTGACCGCCTCGGTCGCGGGACAGTATCTCTCGGCTGACGAAGCTATCGCACAGCTCGGACTGAGCCTTTCTGCTTTTGATTATGTTCTTGTGGGACTCCAGCTCTTCTTCACGATACTTATATGCCTTTCAATATCAATAATACTCGGAGCTCTCGTGAACGACACAAAAAGCTCGCAGACTGTTCTCATGCCGATAATGATGCTTGCAATGGTACCTTACATGATATCCATGCTCAAGGACGTAAATTCGCTCCCGACAGCTGCAAGGATAATAGTTTATGCTATACCGTTCACACATACATTCTCGGCGATGTCCAACCTGATGTTCGGCAACACAACGATATTCTTCGGCGGACTGGTCTACCAGATCGTCATTTTCGCAATATGTATGTTCTTTGCTCTCAAGCTGTTCAAGTCTGATAAGATATTCACTATCTCCCTGAATTTCTCCTCGAAGTCACGCTACAGAAAGAGAAACAAAGGCACACAGACAGAGAAATAATATCAAAAGCCATAGAGGGAATACCTCTATGGCTTTTTTACATCCGGGCGCACGCCCCTGAATTCAGCTGTTTTGCGTATTTGTTTTCCATCTTCCCTTAACAAAAAAAGATTACCGAGCCTAAAATAACAGGCTCGGTAATTTTATGCCACGATTCCGCCAAAGGGGGCTCCCCTTAGTCAGCTTCCCTTAACGGAAAAAGTGGGTTACCGAGCCTGAAATTATGGGC
>CALEPT010000188.1 GCA_937910385.1 uncultured Ruminococcus sp.
TAATAATATAATATTTTATATAGAATAAAAAAAAGAACTTTTATTTCCACATATTTTCCTTTATTAAGAAAAGAAAAATCTATCAATAATATTTATAAAAGTCTTATCTTTATTATTTTTCTTTGAATATTCATTTTTATGAATTTTCGTCAAACCTAATATGCCTTCAAATTGTTGGCTTTTATCATTATTTCTTTTATCATTACTTTCATTTTTATATACTTCATTTTCATACTTTATTTTTTCTTTCTCAAAAAAATCATAAGCATTTAAAAACATATTTTGTATTTCAAAAATTCTATAACTGCTTTTACTCGCATTTAATCCAGTTAAAGGATCTAATATTATCAAAGACTTTCCTGAATTATAATTATTAAAACTATTCGCTTCATATATATACGGTGAATTAACATTAACAGTAAAATTTTTAAAATCAAAAATTTTGCCGAAAAATTCCAAAAATTGAATTAAAAAATAACCTAGATTTATTATTTTATTTTTGGAGAAATTATTATATTTAGCAAAAATCATGCAAGAGCAAACGGATGATACAGACGCTCTTACGATGCCACAAATCATTGATGAACTGGCAAAGTATGGAATTGATTCCCAGAGGAAAAGTGTATACGATGATCTGGATGCTCTTGATTTTTTTGGAATTGAGATTATCAAGGATCAGGTTGGTTTTAGGACATATTATCATTGCGGTAATAGAGATTTTGAAATAGCTGAGTTAAAGATTCTTGTGGATGCAATACAATCTTCAAAATTCATTTCCGAAACGGGGGGGTGTTTTTTAGGCTCCCAGACATTGGGCTTTGAACGATTATCCGAACTGCCGCTCTGATTTCTGCGTTTCTTTGCAGGCTGTTCACCGTCAGAAGCGACCTTTTTTATAGAAAGGCTGACCTTGCCGGCATCGTTTATGCCGATGACCTTTACCTTTACCTCTTGATTTTCAGTGAGGTGATCGTGTATATCATTGACGTATGTATTTGATACCTCGGAAATATGTACCATTCCCGTACCGCCGCCTTCAATGTCTATGAAGGCGCCATACTGAGTTATTCCCTTTACCTTACCGCTGTATACCTTACCAATTTCCAACTGCATAGCTCAAAAATGCTCCTTTTAATAAATAGGGCAAGATCCGGATCAGGATCAATCCCTTGTTGTGTCATAGAATCTTCGCTCATCGGGATAAGCGTAGCCCCGTTCCTCGAGTGCTACCTTTTCCATATATGCAGACATATCATCGCTTTCGAGAACGCGCTCGAGCTCGGCGTTTTCTGTTTCATACGAGTCTATTTTGGTCTGGATAGCGGTTAGTTCCTCTTCTTTCTGAGAACAGTCTCTTTCCGTGTAAGCTATGAGAACCACACAGCCGATAACAACTGCTATCGAAGCGAGCCGGACAAGTCCGCGGTTAAAGAGACCTTTTTTCTGATTTTTTCTTTTTTTCGGCAACGTTTTTCACGTTCTTTCTCTTTTTATTTTCTATTTTATTATACATCAAATGCGGCGGTTTTAGCAATAGTATTTTTACATTTTTAACAGAGTTGACTAAAACTTTGGAACTTCCCACAAATTTAGCTGCTGCTTTTTTACGTAAAAATGCAAAAGTTCGTTTTATAGGATAAAAAACGACATGAAATACACCTTTTATCAGCCGCATCAACTTCTCTAAGGTGCGCATGACTACGCTTCCGACGGTAAGAATATAAATGATGAAGCCGAGTGCATTCCCTATAACGAAATATGCCCGGAGCTCGCCCCTTGCAGCAACGGAGGCAAATGCCGGCAGAAAAATGCAGTAGCCTATTAGGAATAATACGTCTTCTATCAGGACAAGCGCGAAATTGTGGGGGAAAATCAGTCTTACCGCGCGAAAAACATCATAGCATGATCCGATGATCACTCCGAAAAGGCATGAAAGTCCGAACAGGATAAGCTCCTCATGAACAGTGAAGAAGGTTTCGGGAACATTCATCTGAATAGTCTCCCGAGGGCTGTAAGAGGACCTTTTCTGTCCTTATCCCCATATACTATAGCCCATATATCGCCGGTCACGGTCATATCTCCGGTTTCGACGCTCATGGTGTCTATGTGGAGCTCACGTCCTTGTATCGTAAGTTCCCCGAGTTGTGTGTAAAGGCAGACAGCACGCTCATCAAAGCTGTCAACGTCCGTGACCCCTGATATACTTAGACTTTTTCTGTTTTCGAGAATGAGATTATGGTTGGATTTTATGGTCTTGTCCTGCATAGGTATGTCCTCCGCTTTGATAATGAAATTGTCAGGGCGGACATATGAGCCCGTCGCTGAGTTTTTCTATATTATATTCGGAAACAAGCGGCAGTATGACAGCATTTTGAGCCGAAAAAAGGCGGATACACGGTGAAGACCGCGTATCCGCCGGATAATTTTCTCGATTAATAAGCCTTGCCCCAGTATACCATGTGCTTTGCGGGTTTTCCGCAGCACACGCAAACATCTGAGAGCTGCTCCTGTTCAAATGGTATGCAGCGCGAGCCTACGCCGGTCTTTTCCTTTACTTCGTCCTCACAAGCCTCGTCGCCGCACCACATCGCCTTGATGAAGCCATCTCCGTTTTCAAGAGCCTTTGTTATCTCATCAAGAGTTGTGCAGGCATATGTGCGGTTTTCGCGGTTTTCAGCAGCCTTTGCGAACATTCCCTCCGGAATGTCCTTATCCAGAAGTGACTGCACCTTTTCAGCAAGGACAGAGAAGTCATTTTCGAGGGAAACAGTCTGCTTCTCGCCGTTGTATCTTGTCGCAACTATACACTGTCCGTTCTCGATATCGCGCGGACCTATCTCGATACGCACCGGAACGCCCTTCATCTCATATTCTGCAAATTTCCAGCCGGGGGAGTTGTCGCTGTCATCGAGCTTTACCCTTATTCCGGCAGCCTTGAGCTTTTCGTATATCTCGTTTGCCTTTTCGAGAACGCCCTCCTTGTGCTGGGCGATAGGCACGATGACTGCCTGTACCGGAGCCACTGCAGGCGGAAGAACAAGTCCGCTGTTATCGCCGTGAGTCATTATTACAGCTCCGATGAGGCGGGTCGTAACGCCCCAGCTTGTCTGGTGAGGATAAACGCGCTTGTTTTCCTTATCGGTGTACTGTATATCGAAAGCCTTTGCGAAGCCGTCGCCGAAATAGTGAGAGGTACCTGCCTGAAGCGCCTTTCCGTCGTGCATGAGCGCTTCGATAGCGTAGGTAGATTCTGCTCCCGCGAATTTATCGCTGTCGGTCTTTTTTCCCTTTACTACAGGCATTGCGAGGGAGTTCTCGCAGAAGTCCGCATAGACATTGAGCATACGCTCGGTCTCCTCGATAGCCTCCTGAGCTGTCGCGTGGATAGTGTGTCCTTCCTGCCAGAGGAACTCGCGCGAACGCAGAAAAGGACGAGTAGTCTTTTCCCAGCGAACAACGCTCACCCACTGATTATAGAGCTTGGGCAGGTCGCGGTAGGAATGTACGATATTTGCATAATGCTCGCAGAAAAGCGTCTCGGAGGTCGGGCGGACGCAGAGTCTGTCCTCAAGCTTTTCGTTTCCACCGTGAGTTACCCATGCGACCTCGGGGGCAAACCCCTCAACATGATCCTTTTCCTTCTGGAGAAGGCTTTCGGGAATGAACATCGGCATACAAACATTTTCGTGTCCTGTCGCCTTGAACATACCGTCGAGTATTCTCTGTATATTCTCCCATATCGCATAACCGTAAGGGCGGATCACCATGCAGCCCTTTACGCTTGTGTATTCGATGAGTTCGGCTTTTTTGCATATGTCAGTGTACCACTGGGCAAAGTCCTCGTCCATAGACGTGATCTCTGATACAAGCTTTTTATCCTTAGCCATTTATTAAACCTCTTTCTGTATGAATTTGCACATATACATTAATTATATCATCGAAGCGGATGATTGTCAACATTTATGCGCAATAATAAAGCGGCGGTATTTATGTACAAATACATATATACCGCCGCGGATAGTTCTGATATATGTGAAAAACAAGGTGTCGGCTTAATATAGCTTATCGAGAGCCTCTTCGTAAAGCTCTTCCAGATCTTTGCCCTCTGTATCAATACCAAGATCATAGTCATACGTGCCGACATAGCCTGTGCTGTCTATAACGGCAGCAAATACACACATACCGTCCTCGCAGACGACGAAATATTGGGTATTGTATATATCTGAAAAGTACGTATCCATTGTCTCGTAAAATTTGTCAACATCAAAATCTACATTGTAGTTTTTGCTCGTATCGGAGGATATGATGTAACTGCCATATACATCAATGTCTTTTTCATCAAGTTCGACCAAAGCAGTATTCGCCGCCTTGTAAGCCGTGCTTGCAGTGGCGTGAGCCGAAGATGTCTTGGATTTTTTGACATAGCCCAGCATGGACGGCACGATTATTGCGATAATGACGGGAAGTATTAATCCCAGCATTCCCGGAACAGCCAGAATAGCAGAGCCGCGCGGACGCTTTTTGTATGGTTTTGCATCAGCCGATCCGGCAGAGCTTGCGTCAAAAAAATAAATTTTGTAATTGTTCATAAGTAATTCCTCCCATTGCCTTTATGATTATTTTTCAATAACATCCCATTCTAAATATCTGATATTATTATACCAGATATTTACATAAAAATCAACTGTCAAAGAGCGTATTTTTCAGATTTCTTATACGATGATCGGACATGAAGAATATTTGTCCCTCTTCGGACATATTGTGTATAGAGCAAACAAGCTCCGAAAGGGTGAGAAAATGGGACTTACGGAAAAGGAAGCGGCTGCAAAGCTTAAAGCTGAGGGCGAGAATATTCTCGAGGAGCGCAAAAGGACCGGTCCTGCCGGTATATTTCTTGGGCAGTTCAAGGACGTTATGGTGATGATACTTCTGGGCGCGACGGTTATTTCAATTTTTCTGGGCGAGATATCCGACGCAGTCACTATAATCCTGATAGTGCTGCTCAACGCTATACTGGGCTTCATTCAGGAATACAGGACAGAGCATACTCTTGAAGCGCTCCGCTCTATGACCGCGCCTACTGCCAAATGCTATCGCGACGGGAAGCTGAAGGAGATAGAGGCGTCAAAGCTTGTCACGGGCGATGTTGTTGAGCTCGAAGCAGGTGACCGTATCCCGGCTGACTGTGCTGCGATAAAAGCTGCCGGATTCTTTGCTGACGAAGCTATACTCACCGGCGAATCGGAGTCTGTTGCAAAATCCGCAGGAGCACCGGACGATACTGATAACTCGCTCAACAAGCGGAATATCGTCTATTGCGGCACCTCGGCGGTAAAGGGTACCTGCCGCGCGAGGGTCATAGCGGCAGGCAGAAATACTCAGATGGGAAAAATATCTCAGATGCTCACGGATATCGACAGGGAGCAGACTCCGCTGCAAAAGCGTCTTGCCGAGCTTGGTAAGGTCGTGGCAATAATTTGCCTTGTAGTGTGCGCGGCAGTGTTTGCTGCCGGAGTTCTCCGCGGGGAGGAGGTATTTACCATGCTGATGACGGGTATCACCATTGCAATAGCGGCGATACCCGAGGGCCTGCCTGCAACGGTTACGATAGCTCTTGCTCTTGCGGTAAGCAGAATGATGAAGAGAAATGCTCTGGTAAACAAGCTTCACAGCGTCGAAACTCTCGGCTGTGCTTCTGTGATATGCTCGGATAAAACGGGTACGATAACGGAAAATAAGATGACGGTCACAGAGCTTAGTACCGCCGGTGAGAATTACTATTTCGGCGGAAAAGGATACCATATAAGCGGCTGCGTTACAAAAGGCGAGGAGCAGCTTGCGGTAAATCCCATAAGCGAAAAGGCTCTGTCCGAGGCTCTGAAGTGTGCGGTAATGTGTTCGACAGCGGAAATATCCGCACCTTCGCGTACAAGGAGCCGCAGCCGGGGTTCGATCATAGGCAAGGGTGAGTGGCAGGTCACGGGCGATCCTACAGAAGCGGCTCTTTTGATAGCTGCCGCAAAGGCGGGAATAACGAACGCTTCACTGCAGGGAAGCCTGCGCAGAGCCGAGGAATATCCGTTTGACAGTGAAACAAGATTCATGGCCGTACACTGTTCATCGGCAAGCGGCGGCAGGACTTACTTCAAGGGAGCAGAGGAAGTAATTCTTCCGCGATGCTCTCACTATATGGACGAGAGCGGAGAAATAATCCCGCTGACACCGTCAATGCGCAGAAAGCTTTCTGACAGGACTATAGAAATGTCTGACAAGGCGCTGAGAGTACTCGCTCTTGCGATGCTGGAAGGAGAAGGCTTCGACCCGAATGCTGCGGGTCTTGTATTTCTGGGACTTTCCGGCATGATAGATCCTCCGCGCGAGGAGGCAAAGCTTGCGATACGAAAATGTGCTGCCGCCTCTGTAAAGACCGTTATGATAACGGGCGACCACAAAAATACCGCCGTAGCAGTCGCAAAAAAAGCAGGTCTGCTCAAGGGCGGCAAGGCGATAACGGGAGCGGAGCTCGATAAGCTTACCGACGAAGAACTCGACCGGGAGATAGGAAAATATACGGTCTTTGCGCGCGTCGAGCCCATACATAAGCTGAGGATAGTCCGCAGCTTCAAGCGCAGGGGAGAGATAGTCACCATGACGGGAGACGGTGTGAATGACGCCCCTGCCATAAAGGAAGCCGATGTCGGCGTTGCAATGGGTATGACGGGCACTGACGTTACAAAGCAGGCTGCTGACGTGATACTGCTCGATGACAACCTTGCCACACTCGTCAGAGCAGTCGAGGAGGGACGCTGCGTTTACGCCAATATCCGCAAATTCGTGAGATATCTGCTCTCGTGCAATATCGGTGAAGTCCTGACGATGTTTGTGGGTATACTCATGGGAATGCCGATAGTGCTGCTTCCTGTACAAATACTTCTGGTGAACCTCGTAACTGACGGACTTCCTGCGATAGCACTGGGAGTAGAGCCTCCTGAGAAGGACATAATGAGCCGTCCGCCGCGCAGATCAGACGAGGGATTTTTCTCGAGCGGGCTGATGTGGAAGATAGTTTTCCGCGGCATATTCATCGGACTTTCTACGCTTGCATCGTTCACGACGGTGATGCGCCTCGGAGGAAGTCTTGAGGCGTGCCGCACGGCTGCTCTGATAACACTTGTTATGTCTCAGCTGATACACGTATTTGAGTGCCGCTCGGAAACGAAGTCGATATTCCGAATGAATCCTTTCGGTAATTTCAAGCTTGTTCTTGCGGTGATAGTATCATTTGCGGCTCTGGCAGCAGCAGTCAGTGTTCCCCAGCTTCAGGCTGTATTTGAAACGGTATCACTTGGTTCAGATGAGCTTCTTGCCGCTTTTGGTTTTAGTGCTGCAGTTCCGCTTGTGAGCAGTATTTTCACTTCGGCTTCCGAAAAAAAGAAAAGCAGATAAGTTTTATATAAATTTAAGATTATTTTAAGGTAAGGGCGGTATATTATTAATGGATTAAGTAATCCCCCAATTCCCCTTCTATATTTATTCATTATTTTATTTTAGCTATGCTTTTACGAGCATAGCTTTTTACTTTGCGTAAAAAAGTCTGTTATGACCTGAAAAAGCGCTCCCTGTATCTGACAGGGAGCGCTTTGATGTATCTATTTGATACCGATCACTTGTTTTGCATATATTCGTCCATAGCGGCAGCAGCCTTTTTCCCTGCGCCCATAGCAAGAATGACAGTAGCAGCACCTGTTACCGCATCGCCGCCCGCATAAACGCCTTCCTTGGAGGTCTTTCCGTCCTCGTCGGCAATAATTCCGCCCCATTTCTGGGTATCAAGTCCCTCTGTAGTAGACTTGATGAGGGGATTGGGTGAAGTACCTATAGCCATGATAACGCAGTCGGCCTCTATCTCGAAGAATGCGCCTTCCTTAGGAACAGGCTTTGCTCTTCCCGAAGCGTCAGGCTCAGACAGCTCCATTTCCTGACATACTATACTGCTTACCCAGCCGTTCTCAGAGGACTTTATCTCAGTGGGATTTGTGAGGAACTTGAAGATTATGCCCTCCTCCTTAGCGTGCTCGACCTCCTCGGCACGAGCAGGGAGCTCGTTTTCTGTACGGCGGTAAACTATGTAAACGTTTGCGCCGAGTCTCTTTGCGCAGCGTGCAGCGTCCATGGCAACGTTGCCTCCGCCTACGATAACGGCGGTCTTGCCCGCCTGGATGGGAGTTGAGCTGTCCGGCAGATAAGCCTTCATAAGATTTATTCTTGTGAGGAACTCGTTTGCAGAGTAAACTCCGTTGAGGTTCTCTCCGGGGATATTCATGAATCTGGGAAGTCCCGCGCCTGAGCCGATAAATACGCTCTCAAAACCTTCGTTCTGCATGAGCTCGTCAACAGAAACAGTCTTTCCGACGACGGTATTGGTCTCGACGTTTACGCCGAGAGCTTTAAGTCCCTCGATCTCCTTCTGAACGATAGACTTGGGGAGTCTGAACTCGGGAATGCCGTAGGAGAGAACTCCGCCTGCAATATGCAGAGCCTCATATACCGTAACGTCGTAGCCTTTCTTCGCGAGGTCACCTGCGCAGGTAAGACCTGAGGGCCCCGAGCCGATAATAGCAGCCTTGTGACCGTTGGGAGCGGGCTTTTCTATCTCAGCAGCAGGCTGAGCGTTGTGCCAGTCGGCAACGAATCTTTCGAGACGTCCGATAGCTACGGGCTCACCCTTTTTGCCGCGCACGCACTTGCTCTCGCACTGAGTTTCCTGCGGACATACTCTGCCGCATACCGCAGGCAGCGAGCTTGACTTGGTGATGACCTTGTAAGCCTCCTCAAAGTTGCCCTCGGCGACCTGAGCAATGAATGCAGGGATATCTATCTGTACGGGACAGCCTGTAGAGCATGGTTTATTTTTGCAGCCGAGGCATCTTTTCGCCTCGTCAATGGCTTGCTCCTCGGTGTAGCCGAGCGCTACTTCCTTGAAGTTTTTATTTCTTACATTCGGTTCCTGAACGGGCATTTCGTTCCTTGTTAAAGACATATTCGGCATTTCACTTTACCTCCTTGAAGAGATTGCAGGCTTCCTCATGAGCCTTGCGCTCAAAGGGTCTGTACATAGCTCCGCGAGCCATAGCCTCGTCGAAGTCGATGAGGTGACCGTCGAACTCTGGACCGTCGACGCAGGCGAACTTTGTCTGTCCTCCAACGGTAAGGCGGCAGCCGCCGCACATTCCCGTGCCGTCTATCATAATGGGATTCATGGAAGCAACTGTGGGGATATCGTACTGCTTTGTGAGCTGACAGACGAATTTCATCATTATAAGCGGACCTATAGTGATAACGCGGTCGTACTTCTCGCCGCTTTCGATAAGCTTTTTGAGCGCGTCAGTAACGAGTCCCTTTTCGCCGACGCTTCCGTCGTCGGACATGAGCACGAACTTGCTCGAAGCCGCCTTGAATTCGTCCTCGAGGATAACGAGGTCCTTGTTTCTGAAGCCGACTACCGAATGTACCTCAACGCCGATATCGTGGAGCTTCTTTGCAACCGGATATGCGATAGCGCAGCCCACGCCTCCGCCTACAACAGCGACTTTTTTGAGCCCCTCAGTTTCGGTAGCGCGTCCGAGAGGACCTACGAAGTCATGCAGACAGTCACCCACATTTAAGTGATTGAGCTTTTCAGTAGTTCCGCCAACTATCTGGAAAATAATAGTCACAGTGCCGTTTTCACGGTCGAAATCGGCTATGGTGAGCGGTATACGCTCGCCGTTCTCGTCCGTTCTGAGGATTATGAACTGACCCGGTTCGCCCTTTGCCGCAACTCTCGGAGCGTTTATCTTCATGAGGGTAACGGTGGGGTTAAGGCTTCTTTTTTCAAGAATTTCAAACATAACAGTACCTTCCTTGCGAATAGATTTGCAATGCGGGACATCTGCGGAGGGGTCGCCGTTGACGCTTCGCTACAGGCATTGCAGGTGTGTTACCTCATATTATAGCACATATTGTCTGAAAAAGCAACATTTTTTTAGCTGAATATATCAGGCAATAGTTAGCAGGGGCATTCCCGGTGTGTGTGATCGTTTGGTATATCAGCTTTAGGCTGGCGTACGTAAAATGTGTGCTGCACAACATATTCGATAATAAAATTGTGCCGGCGAGCGGATAGCTGCTAACGGTTTTGGATAAAGTGCAGCGTGGAAGAAGATCCCAAAGAGGCGATCGCCTCTTTGTCAGGGTGCAGGGATAGAGTCCCTGCTTGGTGTGGACCAAAGTCCACAAAAACGGCGGACATTTAGTCCGCCGTTTATCATTTATAATCCACGAATGCCGCCTCGTTGCGCACCTCGTAGAGCTTGTTGACGAGCTTCAGCTCCTTTTCCGAGAGCTTGTGACCCGCGGAATATATCAGCATATCCTTGAAGCTGTTGTCCGAAAAGTCACACTTTCTCTGTACAAGCCCGTATTTTCCGCAGAGACTTGCGGGAACCGGAGAGTCGAGCATGAACGACTGCGGTACAGTCAGCAGGAAATCGAGAGCGCTTCCGCGGTCGTACATACAAACCTTTCTCACCGGGATATCCGCCGGTCGGTTTGAGGCGAAAAGCTTCTCCATTGCACCGGAAACATAGGGGACTGCGTCGTCCCCCTGCGCAAGCTCGATGTAGTCAGACGAGAGCATCGAATAGCTGAGTTCATCAGCATTTGCTGCGGGATGCTCGGCGGACATCACCGCGAGCATTTCATACTCCCAGAGGAGCTTGCCGTCGAGGTTCTTCTCAGAAAGATAGTCTGCGAAGTACTTTTCATGCGCCGTATTATAGCGGATTATGCCGAAGTCGTAGCCGTTCTCGCGGACATTTTCGGCTGTGCGCAGAGAGTTGGTCTCGCAGAAGAAGACCTCCATATCCTCGGGCGAGTCCATTTCCGCGATGTATTCCGAGAATGCCTTTGAGATGTAGCCGGCACGCGGCACGGATATCCTCAGCTTGCTGTTTTTCGGCTTGTCCGGAGAGTGTATCGCCTCCATATTGTCTATCTGGATCAGCACCTGTTTAGCGTAGGCAAGAAATTTAAGACCCTGATCCGTAGGGATAACGCCCTTTGAAGTGCGGCGGAAAATGGTTATTCCGAGCGTGTTTTCGAGCTCCTTTATCGCCTTGCTGAGATTGGGCTGAGCCATGTACAGATTCTCTGCCGCCTGCGTGATAGAGTGGGTTTTTTCGATTTCAACTGCGTATTTGAAGTGAAGAGTGTTCATGATCCTGTCCTCCTGTAGGGATTATGCCGAGGGCTATCTATTGTCATTTTTCTTCTGTTTTTTTCACGACCTTGCAGGGATTTCCTACAGCGACAACGCCCTCGGGGATATCGTCAACCACCACACTGCCGCCGCCGATGACAGCATTATCGCCGATAGTAACTCCTGGCATAACACAGACGTTTCCGCCTATCCACACGTTGCTGCCGATCTTTATGGGCTTTGCGTATTCAAGTCCGCTGTTGCGCGTTTCTGCATCAAGGGGGTGACCGGCAGTGTAGAATCCGCAGTTAGGTCCTATGAAAACATTATCGCCGAAAACGACCTCAGCGCAGTCGAGGATAACGCAGTTGTGGTTTGCATAGAAATTGTCGCCGAGGACGATGTTATAGCCGTAGTCGCAGAAAAAATTCGGCTCTATTATCGTGTTTTCGCCTCTGAGAGCGATAAGTCTGTCGAGGAGACGCTCCTTTTTCTGATGGTCGTTGTAGGTCGTGTTGTTGTACTCAATACACAGCTTTTTAGCTGCTGCGCGCTCTGCTGTGAGCTCGGGGTCGCTGCCGTTGTAGAGCTCGCCTGCCTGCTGTTTTTCCTTTTCGGTCATGTTTATACCTCCTTGTTGCTTTAAATAATTTAAATGAAAGCTATATTTGCCTTTTTCAGCCTTTCATGAGCCTTTGCAACCTTTTTCTCGGGGAATACCGTTGCCGTGCCGCTGCGGACTATTTCTGCCTTTATCCCTCTTTTGGCAGCTCCGAGAGCTGTTGATGTCACGCAGCCGCACTCGTCAAGTCCGCAAAGATGAAGCGTATCATAGCCCTTTTCAGCAATGAGCGCGCGAAGCTTCTTATTTGAAAGCGCGTCGCCGACGAGCTTGTCAAAGCAGTAGTCCGAAACGATATCAAGACCGCTGTAAAGCTCCGCGCCTTCGGTCCCTGCGATGGAATATCCGAATAAAAGGCGGTTTGTGGGCAGATTCTGAATTATGTGACGAATGTAGATAACGTCGCAGCCTGCATTTTCGTACTGATGTATGAGCTCGTTTACCGAGGCGGTAAGCTGCTGAGAATCATATGAAAAGATCTTTTTCCTTTTCTCGCAGAGATAGTCGTTCTGCATATCTATCACGAGCAGTGCGGTATTCATATTGATCTCCCTTATGACTTGCTTCCCTTTGAGCCGAAGCTTCCGCCCATAGAGAGGATATTCGTATCGAACGAGTAGTTTATCTTCTCAGCCTGTCTGTAGCGTTTGAGCGAGAGCTGTATCATGCGCTCGAGAAGCTCGGTGTACTTTACACCCTTGGGTTCCCAGAGGTAGAATGCCAGCGAGCCGGGGATAGTGTTTATCTCATTGATGTATATCTTATCGGTCGCCATATCGAGCATGAAGTCGATACGTGTCACGCCGCAGCAGCCAAGATAACGGAATGCCTCGACTGCGGTTTTTCTGACGAATTCGTCCTGTTCGGCAGTTATTTCGGCAGGTATCTTTCTTTTCAGGGTAGCCATGCCTTTGCTGCCGCCGGATTTTCCGCCTCCGCCGACATACTTCTGCTCGAAGCTGAGGATATCGTCCTCACTTGCCTGAACAGGCTCCTCGCAGACGGAAGCCTCTGCCTCCTCGCTGTCGCCGACAACGGAGCAGTTTATCTCCTTGAGCTGAACAACGGCAGGCTCAACAAGAATACGGTCGGCGAACTGGAAAGCCTCCTCCATAGAGCTGAGCAGACCGCTGCGGTCGTTCGCCTTTGAGATACCGACGCTCGAGCCGAGATTTATGGGCTTTACAATGACGGGATAGCCGAATTTTGCCTCGACCTTATCCGCACAGTCATCTATCCTGTCTATCTCGAACGACGAGAATCTCAGGCAGTCGAGAACAGGGAAGCCTGCGTCTTTCAGCAGTATCTTCATTACAAATTTGTCCATTCCGACAGCCGAGGCAAGAACATCGCAGCCCACATAGGGCAGGTCGAGGGTCTGGAGGTAGCCCTGTAAAGCTCCGTCCTCAACGTTGGTTCCGTGAACTATCGGGAATGCTACATCAACGTCGGAGATGAGGTTAGAGCCGAACTTTTTCATCTTCTGACGAATGAGCTGCACCTTGCCCTCACTGCGCACAAATACGCACTCGGTACACTCCTTGAGCAGAGCGGGAATGTCCTTGAAAGCGTTGATGTCCATGAGTTTCTCACCCGTCCAGAATTCGCTGTCTTTGGTCATGTAAACGGGGATAACGTTGTATTTTTCTTTGTTTATGCTCGCCATAGCCTGAACGGCGGAAATTACGGAAACCTCGTGCTCGACGCTTCTTCCGCCGAACAGAACTGCAAGATTGATCTTCATGATTATATCTCCTTAATAAAAATTTGATAGAACATTTCTATAGGGGCGGTCCCGTGTGTCCGCCCGCTAAAGTCGAATCCCATTCGGGCGAACACACGGGTGCGCCTCTATAAAGGGATTTAGCGCCATTAAGATGTTTAGTAGTTATCGGGGAGGTCGTTTTCAAGCAGGACGACCTTTTTCTTGTCGGTCTGATATGCGCGCACATTGTCGAGCGCTTCATTCAGCCCGTCCGCGACGTAAACGCACTCCATGTCGAAGCCTGCGTCCTTGATACCGTTATATATCGGCACGGTCTGAGCCTTGCCGACGAGGACGATATAGTCGCAGGACTGCGCCGCCTCCTGTCCGAACTCAAAGTTCAGCTCTTCCTGCTTTTCACCGAGCTCGACCATTCCCGGGGTAACCAGAATGCGGCAGGCGTCGAAGAGTCCGAGGACGCTGAGGGCGGCACGGCAGCCGCTCGGGTTGGAGTTGTAGGCGTCGTCGATGAATGTGAGCCCGCCGCCTTTATCGAGAAGCTGTAAGCGGTGCGGAACTGCGGCTATCCTCTTGACAGGCAGCACGAGCTTTTCAAGCGGAATACCCGTCCCCGCTGCATATGCTATAGCTCCGAGGACGTTCTGGACATTGTGCTCGCCGAGCAGCTTCATCGAGAAACGCACATGCTCGCCCTCCGGCGGGATAACGGTGAATTCCGTGCCGCGGTCTGAGACGGAGATATCAGCTGCACGCCAGTCGTTGTCCTCCCGCAAGCCGTAGGTAACGGCGTTCTTGTACTGAGGCGCTTTTGCGCGGATGAGCTCATTGTCTCCGTTGAGGTAGATCTTTCCTCCCGCAGCCTGAACGCTGTCGGCAAGCTCGAACTTCGTGTTTACGACGTTTTCAATGGACTTGAATGTTTCAAGGTGCTGCGGTCCGACGGAGGTTATGATACCGTCATGAGGGTGCGCGATATCGCAGAGCTCTTTTATTTCGTGAACCCGGCGCGCGCCCATTTCACAGATGAAATACTCGTGGGTGGGCTTCAGATCGCGGCGTACGGTGATAGTCACGCCCATAGGGGTATTGAAGCTTTCAGGAGTTTTGAGAGTTTCGTATTTCGACGAGAGCAGCTCGCTGAGGTAGAACTTCATGCTCGTCTTGCCGTAGCTGCCCGTAATGCCGACCTTGTGCAGCGAGGGCATATCCGCGAGTTTCTTCTTCGCGTCATTTATGTACCAGTTCTGAACAGCCTTTTCTATCGGCTTGTTGATGATATTGGAAAGCGGAACGAGAATAGGCGTCAGATAGAGAGCAAGCGAAGTTAACAAGAACGGAAGATAGCTTTCAAAGCGAGTACCGCTGTTGGGTATTCCTATGATCTTTCCGTTGTGATAAAGGTTCTTCGCATCTGCCGTGCGCCCGGAGCTGAAGAAAGCTCCGACTAATATAAGGGCGATGAGTATAAAAAACGTTGTGAGCATACGTTTCATTCTTGCAGTGTAAACAAGCGGCTTCTTGAACTTCTTTCCCGGTCTGTACGCAATGATAAATCCGATATTCACCAAGGTCATTACAATAAGCGCGATAAGAACTGTCAAGATATCAGAAAAATCATAGCTTACTTTAGGATAAAGCAGCCATAATACTACTGCGGCAATGAGCATGACGATATTGGGGATATACCGCTTGAAGTTCTTCTTCATCCACCACGAGTGCTCGGGGGTCTTGTAGCCGTTGAGCTGGAGCATATGGAACTCGCGCAGTCCCATGAATATTATCGCGATAAACGCTACGGCAGTATAAATAAACCAGTTTCTGATAGGCATAAAAGGTCTCCTTTAGTCGTCTAACTTCATGAATGAGCTCATGACGCGGTTGAACGTGTACTGCTGCTCAAGGAAAGAGTAGTGCCCCGCGTTTTCAAGCTTCACAAGTCCTGCGTCGGGAATGAGCTTTTCCATTTTCTCGCCGTCTGAGAGCGGAGTCGCCGTGTCGTTGACTCCCCACACAAGCAGGGTGGGGCATTTTATGTTCGGGAGCAGCGGTTCTAAGTCCTCGTTGACCGTCTTGACGAGCACCTGCCTCATCAGCGGAGAGGCGGCGGCATAGTCGGCGCTGCCCATTTTTTTGCGGAAGTTCTCGAGCGCGTCGGGAGCTATTTTTTGCGCAAGCTTTGTGGAAAGCACTGCCTTGCCGAGCTTGTAGTACCGCGTGCGGAGGCTTTTTTTGTTGGACTTCGGCGGGAGAATGCCTGCACTGTCAACCAAAATGACCTTAGTTATCTTAAAGGGCAGGTCAGTGCAGCTGTTGAGCTTTATAATGACACGTCCGCCGAAGCTGTGACCGAGGAGCATTACCTCCTTGACATTGCAGTCCGCGAGAAAGTCGATCACGAACTGCGCATAGTCGCTTACCTCCCATGCAAAGGGCGGCTCCTGACTTTCGCCGAATCCGGGCATATCCATCGCGACGACGGTGTATTTTTTCGCGAGCAGATCAATAAGATTAGCGAAAAGCTTGATATTGCTTCCCCAGCCGTGAAGCAGGACGATGAGATCGCCCTCACCTCTCTGCTCGTAGTTTATCCTGATACCGTTTACTGTTTTGTACATTTGATGTCTCCATATTGTTTATTTGTAATATTTTATGCGCGAACTGCGTCTGCACATACACATTTTATTATATCACGCAATGAAATTAATGTCAATTATTTTGCTCCGTTTTTTCGCATTATCGCAGTGCGGCTGCGGTTCTGAGCCCCGGTGCCTGATGCCTGAAAATAATTGTGCTGTTTTCCTTGACATATCGACAGAAAAGATATATAATAAATGTGTATAAATTATCGGCTCTCAGATGTAAAAATATATCAAAAACGCCGCATTGCGGCAGACAGGAGACTATTATGGAATATCTCGAAAACCGGGAGCTTTCATGGCTTAAATTCAACAAAAGAGTGCTTGACGAGGCGGTCGATCCGAATAATCCTCTGCTCGAAAGGCTTTCATTTTCCGCGATATATCAGAGTAATCTGGACGAATTCTTTATGGTGCGCGTTGGTTCGCTGACAGACGACGCTAAAAATGATAAAAAGAAAAAAGATAACAAGACCGGAATGAACGCTGCACAGCAGCTCGATGCTATATTCACTGCAGTCCGCCGGCTGCAGCCTTCTGTCGAGGAGGCTTATCACAAGACCATGTCAGAGCTTGCCGGATACGGTTTTGAACACGTAAGCTTTGAGACCGCCGCAAAGGACGAGCTCAGCTTCCTTGAGCTCTATTTCAAACGTGAGATAAAGCCCTTTATTTCGGGCATTGTAATAAATGATTCACTGCCGTTTCCGTTCCTCAAGAACAAGGAGATATACGTCGCAGTTCAGCTCAGCTCAAAAAGAGAGACTTCGATAGGTATAATCCCTGTTCATCACGACGGAAGCGAGCGTATCATACCGCTCGGAAACGACGGTAAACGATTTATACTTGAAGAGGAGGTCGTTCTCCATTTCGCTCACCTTATGTTCAAGAGCTATAATGTCCTTGACCGAGCTCTGATAAGGGTCACCCGCAGCGCCGACATCATGGTCTCGGGCAAGGGTGCGGACTTCCGCGAGAGAATGGAGGAGCTGGTCGCAAAGCGCACTAAGCTATCGCCCGTCCGCCTCGAGATATCTGACGATTTCAGCCGAGAAGCACTTGACTTTATCTGTAAGAAGCTGAAGATCAAGAACGTGCGTGTATTCACATCGAGGATACCGCTTGATCTTTCGTACCTCTATTCGCTTCAGGACCTCGACGATAACAAGAAGCTGCACTATCAGCCGCGCTCACCGAGAAAATCTGCGGCGCTTTCCGAGACAAGACCGATCTTCCCGCAGATAAAGGCGAAGGATCTGCTTCTGAGCTATCCGTTCGAGTCGATGAATCTGACGTTCATAAGGTTCTTGCAGGAGGCGGCTAACGATCCGAAGGTCACGTCCATAAAGATAACGCTTTACCGCCTTGCAAAGAGCAGCAAGGTCATCGACGCTCTCTGTACTGCCGCCGAGCAGGGCAAGGATGTTCTCGTTATGATAGAGCTCCGTGCGCGTTTCGACGAGGAGAATAATATCGAGTGGTCGAAGCATTTGCAGAAGGCAGGAGTTAAGGTGATCTACGGTCTGAAGGACTTCAAGGCTCATTCAAAGCTTCTGCTCGTTACGAGGAAAGCTCAGGGCGGCGGATTCGACTACGTAACGCAGATAGGTACGGGAAATTATAACGAAAAGACCTCAGCGATATATACCGATCTCATGCTTTTGACTTCGGACAGAGAAATTGCTGCGGACGCGGAAAATGTATTTAAATGTCTCCAGAACAGGACGTTCGTGGAGAACACGAACAAGCTCCTCGTTGCTCCGCTTTGCCTGCGGGACCCCGTGATCGAAATGATGGATCAGCAGATAGAGCTCGCTAAAAACGGTGGGGAGGGCTATATCGCCGCAAAGGTCAACTCTCTCAGCGATATGACGATAATAGGCAAGCTGATCGAGGCTTCTCAGGCAGGCGTAAAAATAGAGCTTGTCGTGAGAGGTATCTGCTGTATTATTGCAGGAGTTGAAGGCTATACCGAAAATATCACAGTGCGCAGTATTGTGGGGCGATTCCTTGAACACAGCCGCATCTTCATTTTCGGAAAGGACGGCAAGGAACAGAGAATATACATAGGCTCGGCGGACTATATGTCGAGGAACACCGTGCGCAGGGTCGAGGTTGCTGCTCCGGTGGAGGACGAGCGCCTCAAAAAGCGTATACGCGACATTTTCCGCACTCTTATGAAGGATAACACCAAGGCTCGTATAATGCAGAGTGACGGTACATATATCCAGGCTGTTCCGGCAGACGAAGAGGAGCCTCTTTGTGCTCAAGAGTTCCTTTACGATCAGGCATACAAACGCCTTGATGACAAAAAAGAGCGTCAGGAGCGTCTGCGTCAGAATCGTGAAAAGGGAGCTGCTGCCAAAAAAACTCCCGCAAAGCGCGGCAGAAAGAAGAAAACCTCGTAATTTTTGCTGTAAACATTGATCTTTTGGTGATTATATGTTATAAGTGCGAGGCTCGCGCCGATGATAAAAAAATCGGAAATATCACTCCGCGCCCGTTGCTTTTTTCACAATTATATGTTATAATATTAAATATTGATTTGTGACGGTAGGTCATAAAATAATCATTGCTGCCGTTTCTTCGCACTCGGCGGAGAATATGAATACATTCAGAGGTCTTTATAATGATAGGTTACTATAACTATACGGTTATTCTTACATATATCAGCCTGCTGTCGTCGGTCACGGGAATGTTTTTCGCCGTCGGCTTCGGCGGTATGCAGTCTCACCCCGAATATGCGATAATCTGCCTCATGGTCTCGGGGCTGTGCGATATGTTTGACGGCAAGGTCGCGCGTACAAAAAAAGACCGAACTGAAAGCGAGAAAAAATTCGGTATACAGATAGATTCGCTTTGCGATATCGTCTGTTTCGGAGTGCTTCCTTCGATCATAGGATATTCCGTCGGCATGACCGACTGGTGCGACCTGCCGATACTTTTGCTGTTCCCGCTGTGCGCCGTCATAAGGCTGGCATACTTCAACGTTGCCGAGGAAGAACGTCAGAAAAAAACTGAAGACGCCCGAAAGGTATATGAAGGACTTCCTGTGACGAGTGTCGCGCTCATTCTGCCGCTTATATACAGCTTTCACAAGGATATCGGCAGAGACTGCTTTCCCGCAGTATACGGAGGAGCACTGCTGCTCATAGCTATTGCCTTTATTACTCGCTTCAAGATCAAAAAACCAAGCATGAGGACAATGCTGATCTTTATCGGAATAGGCGTTGTGGAGCTCATTTGGATGCTTTACAAGACGAATACAAGATAACAAAAAGGACTGCCGCGGCAGTCCTTTTTGTTTATTATTCTTTTACATATACAGCATTGATCTCTGCGATATATGCTCTATGATAGGGCTCGGAGGAATAATACTGCTGGGGTATGCCGTCATCGGTCAGAAATCCGCTTTCCTGAATATCATAGCTGTAGAGCTTTTGGCAGACAAAAACCATGTCTGCCTCACTGAAGGTCACGCTGCCGTCGAGCTCTGACGGAGTAAGACCGGTCTCTGATGCCTTATCGCAGTCTCTGCCCGAGTGCGAGCCGCAGAACGCGAGTGCACTCCTGAACTGTTCGGAGAAAAATGAAACTGTGAAGCTTTCTCCGTTTTCGATGAACTCATAGGTGTAGCGATTGGGACGTATGTAGCAGGTGAAAACGTTTTTGTTCCACAGTACGCCGAGCTGTCCCCACGAGGCGGTCATAGTGTTGTAGCTGTCAATGCTTCCGCCGGTGATGAGAGTCCATTCCTTGCCTATTTTTGTGAATGGGTCCAGCGAGAGCTCGCTGATGTCGATCTTTTTAAATGCCATGATAATTCCTCCTGTTATTTATTGTAGGGCGCACAATAGCGTCCACATTGGATCAATTATAACCACACGCTCAATCGCAAGCTCTCTAATGAGCGGACACACGGATCCACCTCTGCAGTGCTCTGCCGCACAAAATACGCGAACCATTCAGGCGGACAACAGAGCCCCTATACGCTCCCGGTCTCTAACCTCTAACTTCTGACGACTAACCTCCGGATCATACCCTGCGGAGTGCAGCCTTGTAGCGCAGGCGGAGCTTATCGGTTATCAGAGCGATAAATTCGGAATTTGTGGGCTTGCCCTTGCCCGTATCGACCGTGTAGCCGAAGAATGAGTTGAGCGTATCAACATTGCCGCGGTCCCACGCTATTTCGATAGCGTGGCGGATAGCACGTTCCACGCGCGACGAGGTCGTATCGTAGAGGCTTGCCACGGTGGGATAGAGAAGCTTTGTTACACTGTCGAGGAGCTTTTTGTCCTCAATGGAATACAGTATCGCCGTGCGCAGATAGTGATATCCCTTGATATGCGCGGGGACTCCGAGCTGGTGGATTATATCGGTAACGACTACCTCCATATCGTCGCTGAGGCTGTTTGCTCTGTCGCCAAGTGCTGAATTTATCGCACTGCAAAGGTCGTCGGCGTCATAGGGCTTCAGCAGGAATTTTGAAGCTCCGTTATCCATGACCTGTCTCTCGATGAATTCGTTATCGTATGCAGATGTTACGATAAATACGGGGAATTTTACACCGAGTTCCTTTACGCCCTTCATAACAGAGATAACGTCGCCGTTTTGTGAAGTGATATCGAGAACGGCTACATCGGGCGGATCCTTTTTTATTGAATCGAGGATAACGCCGCAGTCTTTGCGTCTTGTATAAGCATACATTCCTCGTTCTCTGAGCTTGTTTGCAATGCTTACACCTGTTTCGGCAGAATCGTCACCAATAAGTACCTTTATTTTGTTATTCATATTTTATACCTCCTTTTGTTCTGCATATTTATAATATCACAGAAAATACAGGAGGTGCAACGGATTATTTTTTGTTTTTTCGCAAAATAAACACGGGAAATGGATAATTTATGTCGCGCCGGCGGCGAAGCTTGCTTTATGGCGAATGCCGTCGGATACAAAGAGCTGTTCAGAAGCGGCTCTTGCCGCGGTTAAGTATGTCCTCGGCAATGTTCCTGACCTTGGTATTCGGCGGAAAAAGGCGGTCTGCAAGCTTTTCAAGAGCATTCTTCTTTCTGCCCGAAGCGTATACGGGAGCCAGATCGGGTTCGGTGATCGATTCGACCCACATCGCAAAAAACTGCGGCGGAAGATATTTTCTGAGTGCGTCACGATCAGCGGCGGCAGCGTGCTTTTCGAGGAATTTCAGCGGCAGCTGACAGCCCTCTGAGCCGTATTTGTCGAGAAGCTCATTAAAAATGCTGTCGTAGAGTGCGATGAAGTCTTCCGCTCCTGCTGATGAGCTCTTATTTTCCGTTAATGCTTCCTTCAGCGAATAGCTTATATCGGATAGCTTCAGTTCCTGCTTGCAAAGGCTGAGTATTCCGAGCACAGCGGCTCCGAGCATATAGTCGTCGCTGCAGATATCGCTCTGGGGTGATTTATTCTGCGGAGTGTCAAATGCATAAGCAGCGTAAACTCCAAGAGCACACCGCAGCTTTAAAAGTGCGGGCGAATCGGAATCATACAGATGCTCATTTTCGATAAATCCGCGCAGTCTGCCGGATTTAACCATAAGTGGGATAACAGGCTGCATGAGAACAGCCTTTGCTCCCTTGAGGATAGGGGTTTCCACATCGTATGATACGTCGCTGCCTATGTGCAGCAGGTTTCCTGCGGGGACTTTCGACTTTTTCAGCGCAGCATCAAAATATGATGTTCTGTCTGAGGCGGGTATGCCCAGTTCGGACGTTATGACAAGTTCATCATAGCTGCTCAGTCCGCAGTTATCAAGTATATTGACGATAACGTTTCTCGGATAGAAGCTTTCCGAGATCACGATGACTTTCTTCTGATGCTCCTTTGCTGCGAGGAAGAGATTTTTTCCGCACAGCCGCGGTATCGAAAAGCGCTCGATGAGCTCGCATTCGCGTTTCATGAGCATATCGCGGTATACTGTGCTCACCTTGCTGAGCTTCTGAAATATATCATATATAAGGTCGAGCGTGAGACTTTTCTTTGCTCCGAATTTTTTTATGGCAGCGTCCTCAGCAGCGGTGCGCAGCTCGGTGAAGGTCTTCTTTTCAATGGAAAGCCCGTCAAAATCGTCTTCCATGAGGATAAAAAGGTCGCTTTTGAGAGAAAACGGTGTGATGATGAGAATATCCTCCAGCTTAAAGCTCACCGCACGGCAGCTGCTGTCAGTCACCTGAGCCATAAGCCTATCTGCAAGCTCAGACTGGGCACGTGAAAGAGGTCTTTTCAGCTGCAATCCTTCGTTTTTCATTGACCGTCCCTCATTTCTTTGTATTCATCGAGAGTGAGAGCGCCGTCTGAATTATAAGTTCTCACGAGCGCGTCGCGGCTTGTGAACTCCTCTGAGTAGCCGCCTTCTTCGTCCTGTATATATTTTCCGTACCACATACCAAAGAACGACCAGACTGCGTTGTCACGGAACGCCGAGTCGATATCGGGGACGCTGCCGCATTCACTTATTGCTATCAGCTTGTCGCTTCCGACAAATTTCTGAACGGCGGCAAATTCCTCATAGAATTTACTTCCATAGTCCTTTTCGCCGCTGATGTAGAGATCGACAGCTGCTATGTCGAAGGTCGAACGATCGACGAGCGAATCCTTGCTCTGACCGTTCCATATCCAGATGAGATTATCGAGCCCGAAGTATGAGGTCATGCGCGTATAGATCAGCTCCCAGAGCCATTTATAGGCATCAGTCCCGTCCGCACCCCACCAGTACCATTCACCGCAGCCCTCGGGAAGCGGTCGGAACATGACCGGTACGCCCTTGTTTTTCAGCGAGGTGAGCTGTCCTGCCATATTGTCGATATCGAGTATCAGGCTGTAACATTCTTCGGAAATATTTCCCTCGCCGTAAAGTCCGCGTATTTCCTCCTGCGAGAGCATTGCGATGTCGATGTCGGTTACTGCTTTTGCGAGAGAAAAATCGGTTTCATCGGTCTTGATAACGTTTTTTTCCGAGGGGGACTTCCAGTACCAGTTAACGCATGAAATGCCGCCGTTTCTGTACCATTCTGCGCAGGCATCAACAGCTTTGAAGCTTTCGTCATACTGTCCCCTTGGAACATCAAAGTTGGCAAAGCGGATAACGGGATATTTTCCTGTTGTAAGGTATATCAGGTCGAGCTCGGCGTTGTCGTCTCCGGAGGCATACTGACCTGTTATCATGTATTTTCCGTAGTTTTCCGAGAGAAATCGGAGAAGCTCCTTTGCTGCCTCGCCCGAATCCTCATTGACAGGCTCGCCCTCCGCGTCGTAAGAGAGCTTGCTGAGAGAGGTGTTGTCTGAAAGGTGCAGGTAATCGAGGCAGATATCGCCGTTTTCGGGGCGCAGCTCTATCTCTGAGGCACCCTTTACGAGAAAGACCCCGTATATCGTTATAAGTGTGAACTTCCCGTCATCGGCGGTCTCAAAGCTTGTGAGAGCTTCACCGTTAAGAGTAACCGAGCAGTCCGCTGTCCTGTTTGAAGCAATGCTGAAAGAGATGTCGTAGTGCTGTGTGCTCGGAGCCTCGATGTCGAATATCACTGAGGCGCTTCCGCTCCCGTCAAACCCGGTAACATAACCTGTTCCGCTGAAATCGTCCACGTCATATTCCTCGTGGACTTCACCCGAAAGACGAGCAAGCTCAGCCTCGTATATGTTTCCGGTAGCCTGCTTTTCTATCTCAGGGTACGTGACGGGATAATCTGGAAAAGTCTCGTCGGGGATAATTTCGGCGGTTGTCGTTGTGAACTCCGCTGCGGGCTCTTCTATTATAGGCACAGAAGCCGTTATTCCCGAATTTTTTTCCGAGCTGCACGCTGTCACTGCAAGAGCAGCGGCGGCGGCAGCTGTAACAGCGGCAATTATCTTGCGGATATCCATTTTACCTCCCAATAAGGTGTTGGTTTTTAGGTATCAGATGTTATAACCATGATCTTGTAACACCGAAACTTTTTATGCCTTTACTGTGTATGTCTTTCCTGCGGTCGTATCAAAGATTATCACGCCGCCCTCTATGCGCGAGCTGACCGTCTCACCGCCGCAGATTATGCTTGCGACGCAGTTTGTTCTGAGACGGCATTCTCCTCCGAAGTCAGAGGTTATCTCAGCTGAGGTGAGCTTTCCCTCGTTCCATTTCATGCTCACTCCGAAGCCGCCCTTTGCACGCAGTCCGTTCACGTGTCCGCAGCCCCATTCATCGGGCAGTGCCGGCAGGAGAACTATCTCCCCGCAGCAGCTTTGCAGCAGTGCCTCGGCAATGGCAGCAGTTCCGCCGAAATTGCCGTCTATCTGGAACGGTGGGTGAGAATCGAGCATATTAGGATTGGTCGAGTGTGCAAGGAGCTTTTTGATATTTTCGTACACCATTCTGCCGTCGTAGAGACGCGCCCACATATTCGTTATCCACGCGCAGCTCCAGCCTGTATGACCGCCGCCATGTATAAGCCGGCGCACGAGAGTAGCTCTTGCAGCGTCTGCAAGTTTAGGGGCCTTGTTGGGAGTTATAAGGTCTGCCGGGTGAAGTGCAAAAAGCTGAGATATGTGTCTGTGCCCTATCTCCACCTCATCGTAATCGACCGACCATTCCTTTATTTGACCGTATTTTCCTATTTCCGGCTGAGGGATCTTTTCAAGCAGAGATGCGAGCTCCGCAGAAAGCTTTTGGTCCCTGCCGAGTATCGCTGCCGCCTTTATGACATAGTTGAATAGTACAGTTATTATCTGAGAATCCATTGAAGGACCCATACAGAGGCAGCCCTTTGTGCCTGCTTCGGTCATATATGTGTTCTCAGGAGAGACGGACGGACCTGTTACGAGTCTGCCATCACTGTCCTCAGTGAGGTACTGCGCGAAGAACTCCGCAGCCTCCTTTAAGATGTGATATTTTTCCTCGAGAAATTCGCGGTCGAGGGTATATTCATAGTGCTCGAAGATGTGCAGGGCGAGCCAAGCTCCGCCCATTGGCCATATCGTCGCGGGCATCCAGAGATCCTGCGGAGCGGTATCACCCCAGATGTCGGTATTGTGGTGGCAGACAAAGCCTTTATCAATGCCGTACATTTCCTTAGCAGTGATGCGTCCGTTTTCGCACACGCGCTCAAGCAGGTCGAACAGCGGCAGGTGACACTCGGATAGGTTGCAGCTCTCCGCGCACCAGTAGTTCATCTCGGTATTGATGTTGACCGTGTAGCGGCTGCCCCATGCAGGCCACATATCCTTGTTCCAGATACCTTGCAGATTTGCGGGCTGAGTTCCGGGACGGCTGCATGATATCATCAGGTAGCGCCCGAAATTGAAGTATAGCTCGATGAGCTTGTTGTCGTGGATAAGGCGCTCGCATTCCTTGTTGTCAAGTTCGTTTCCTTTCAGGCGCGCGATCCGCTCGTCAGTGGTCATCTCGGAGAGCTCCGTGCCGCTGTTGTCGTCGAGCGAGAGCTCTACGCGCTCGAAAAGAGAGCGATAGTCGTTGACGTGACGATAGAGAAGCTCATCATATTCGCACTTCAGAGCCATTTCCGCATCTACCTCGGCGGACTCTTCATAGTACTCGCCGTAGAAGCTCGTGCGAACCGATAGGACGAGTATTACCTCATCGGCATTTTCGGCTTTAAGACTTCCTCCGAGGGTTTTGATCGTACCGCCCTTAGTCTTTCCGCCAAGGACTGCCGCGAAGAAAATACCGTCGCGGCTGCCGGTTCCTCCGTTGTAGAGTATCATATTCTCACCGCAGGGGCGGTTGTCGTCGTAGTAGTCGTCCCTGCCGTCGATAGAACAGGTGAGGGTCACGGAGGCGGGCTCCGAGGCTGTTATCCTCACGACCATGACCTCGTCCGGTGCAGAGACAAAGATCTCTCTTGTGTAAACGACATCGCCGACGCGGAACGAATCAACGGCAAGTGCCGAGCCTATGTCAAGAATCCTTGAATAATCCTTTGCTTTTCCGCTGAGCTCCATGTTTATCCTCATGTCGCCAAGGGGCATATAGTGGCGCATATTGGGCGTTACCCCCTGCATTTTCTCAAAGGCGAGCTTTTCGGCTGCGGGGATATTGCCCTCGCGCAGCAGCTTGCGCACTTCGCAGAAGCCATCCTGCGCGTCGGGATTGATGCGGTGGCGCAATCCGCCGGACCATACCGAATCCTCGTTGAGGTTAATGATATTTTCGCCAGCTCCGCCGTATATCATTCCGCCTATCCTGCCGTTCCCGACAGGGAGCGCTTCGTCAAAGTTTTCCGCAGGCCTATTATATTTCAGTATAGTTTCTGTATTCATATATGTACTCCTATCGGGGGGATCAGCCCTGAGCAATAGCTCAGAATCCATATTTATCTTAATATTATACCATAGAAAGACCGATAATGCAAATTTCCCGGAGTTATTGCCGCGAAATTTAAAATATAGTATAAATATGATATCTCTTGCCGGCAATTGTTTGTGTAATTTTGCAAAAGAACGATAACAGGTGAGATATAGACTGTTAGAGGTGCCCTATATATATCTGAGCGTTTTCAGAATGAACAACCATGCTGTGAGCGTAAATGCACTGCACAAGGTGGTCAGCATGACGGCGAATGCCGTTACAGTGCCCTTGTGTCCGAAATTCTTTGCCATTACGAAGCAGCTTCCCGTGGTCGCGCTGCCGAGCATGACGAGTATAGCTATGAGTTTTTCGCCGCGGAAGCCGAGTTTTGCAGCAACAGGCAGGAATATCCCGCAGAACAGAACAAGCTTGATGAAAGCAATTCCGACCGTGACTGCTTTTTTGCCTTTAGTGTCGCTGAATCTGAACGACGCTCCGAGTGCGATAAGCGACAGCGGAGTCGCCATATTCCCCAGATATGATACCGATTTGCTTAGTATCACGGGCTGAGGTATTTTCAGCAGCGACCATGCTATCCCGACTGCGATGCCGATGATTATGGGATTCGTGACTATCCCTTTCAGCGTGTCGAGCCAGAGTGATTTGCCTGTCCGTCCGTTTTTTTCGGGGGAGGTGAGCGACAGGGTCACCACCGCGATGATGTTATATATCGGCACAGTTCCGACTATCATCAGTGCAGCCATAGTCGCCTCGCCGTATATATTATTTACAAATGCAATGCCGAGTATGGCAGCACTGCTGCGGTATGCCGCCTGGATTATCTCGCCGCGCTCGGCTTTGTCCCTGTGCGGAAGCGAGTACAGCACGGCTATACCTACGCTCAGGAGCGTTGCCGCCATGCAGAACAGGACGAATTTTGTGTCCCAGACTGAGCGAAAGTCCGCAGTGGAGAGATCCATGAACAGCAGCGCGGGGAGCAAAGTCCTGAAAACGAACTTGTTTATCTGTGCCGTTGAGTGGTCGTCGAGGAGCCCGACCTTTTTCACAAACCAACCAAATACCATCATCAGGAATACAGGAACGGTGGCGTTCAGGCTGAATATCAGATTTTCGGTAAGCAATGGCGAACCTCCTTTTTTAGCGGAATGCAGAATTTGGATTTGAAATTATCACAGACCCTGATTTACTCTCGCGAATGATTCGTAATTTGTAATAGTGCAGTTGTGCGAAAGCAGACTATCGGGTTTGGTGAAAGTGAGCGAGCTTGCGAGCGGCAACGTGGAATGGAATTATACTCCGCGCTATTGAAAAATATCCATTAAGATATTTTGCGATCCGCCGTCTGTGACGGCGGACGGCGGATTGCACCGCAAGCGCTCCGTTTATATTGCCTCTTCAAAGCCGCAAAAGAGGCAAGTATACAAAGGGAGGCATCTCCCTTTGTCAGGGGGCCAGGGACAGCGTCCCCGGGTATAAAACAAGGGCGGACAAAATGTCCGCCCATCAGAATATGTCCTTCTTGCTCTTGATGTGGCGGCGTACCAGCACGAAAATGATGATGAGCACGCAGATGATGAGGAATATCGGCACGAAGTATCTGTTTGAGTTCTCGTCCTCGGCGGACTTCATCTCTGTCCAGAGGTTCTGCATGATCAGATTTGCGTCATCAGAAAGATTGACGAAAACAGTGGTCTTGTCGTTGATGAAGTCGTCGTCGGGATATATTGCGGGGTCGTTCTGCACTTCCTCGTCAAGCATATCGAAAGCTGCCGTGTGGGGAGTTCCATAACAGATGTAATCAATATTCGCATAGGCGATATCGGGCTCGCACATGAAGTTGATATACATCTCCGCCGCTTCCTTCTGCTTTGCGGAGGCGGGTATGCACATCGCGTCGATGAAGCGGTTGGTACCGCTTTTGGGGATAACGAGGGCTAAATCCTCATTGTCCTCAAGGATAGTGACCGCGTCACCCGTGTAGTATGGCGCTATGAGTGCGTCGCCGCTGCCCATTTTGTCAAAGACCTCGTCCATGACGTAGCCCTGTACGATGTGCTTCTGTTCTTTGAGGAGCTCTGCCGCAGCCTTCAGTTCCTTTTCATTCTCTGTGTTGAGAGAATAGCCGAGCATGAGCTCCGCAATGGCAAAGGCGTCGCGGGGATTATCAAACATGAGTATCTGGTTTGCGTAGTCCTCGTTCCAGAGAATATCCCAGTCGATGTCCTCCTCGTCGATATCCACGACAGTTGTGTCGTAGATTATGGCGACGGTGCCCCATGTATAGGGGACGGAGTACTCGTTCCCGGGGTCGTATTCAAGGTTGCGGAAGTTATCCATTATGTAGCTGTAATTCGGGATATTGTCAAGGTCTATCTTCTGCACCATGCCCTCCTTTATCATCTTGCTTATCATGTAATCGGAGGGGATTATGACATCGTACGAGGCAGCTCCGCCCTTGAGCTTTGCATATAGCTCCTCGTTTGTGGCGTAGTTTGTATAGTTGACCTTTATGCCCGTGAGCTCCTCGAACTCCTTGTTAACGTCGAGAGTACCCTCGTCTGCGCCGTCGGAGATGTATTCGCCCCAGTTATAGACGTTTATAGAGAGCCCCTTACCCTTGAACCGCGTGTAGTAGTCGGGGTCGGAAACGGTGAGGGTCTGGGCGGAGGTCTCTTCCTCTTCGCCGATATCCTCGGCGGAGGAACCGCAGCCTGTAAAAATCCCCATGCCTATAAGAGTGACCATCAAAACAGAAAATATCTTCTTTTTCATGCTTAGTCCCCCTTATATGTGCCGGACTTTTTTGCGGCTTTGTTTTCGATGGCGTTCTTTATGATGAGCACTATTACCACTGCCACGAAAATGAGCGTGGAAAGCGCGTTTATCTCGGGAGATACCTTTCGCCTCGTCATAGAGTAAATTGTTATTGGCAGAGTCTGCGAGGTCGAGCCGCTGGTGAAATAGCTGACCACGAAGTCGTCGAGCGAGTAGGTGAACGACATAAGGAAGCCGCTTATTACCCCCGGCATTATCTCGGGCAGGACGACCTTGCGGAAAGCTCTCAGCGGACTGCACCCGAGATCCTGCGCCGCTTCATATAGATGCGGATCCATTTGGTTGAACTTGGGCATGACATTCAGTATGACATACGGCACGTCAAAGGTGATATGCGCTATTATGAGCGTAACGAAGCCGAATTCAAGGTTCATTCGTGCTGCAAAGAACACAAACAGCAGCATGAGCGATACTCCTGTGACTATCTCGGGGTTGATGATAGGCATATTTGTCACGTTCATGACGATAGCTTTCGGGACCTTTCTCATGCTGTTTATGCCGATAGCGGCGAACGTTCCGAGTACGGTCGAGACAACACTTGCAGCGACCGCTATTATAATGGTATTTATGAGTGAAGAAATGATTATCCTGTTGTGAAAGAGCCTTGCGTACCAATCAAGAGTAAATCCGCTGAAAACACTGCGGCTCTTGGTTTCATTGAACGAGAAAACGATGAGCACGAAAATAGGCACATACAGAAACAGAAGAACCAGTAACATATATAGTTTACCGAGCTTTTTCAATTATGGTATTCCTCCTTGTTTTTATTGCTCATTTTCCCGCAAGATGGGCTGGAAAATGAAGATCACATTAGTACCTGATCGTCGGGATCAAACTGGTTCATGACGGTCATTATAACGAGTATTATCACCATAAGAACGAGCGATATCGCTGCGCCGAGGTGCGGATTATAGGCATTTCCGAGGAACTGCATCTCGATGAGGTCGCCTATGAGGAGGTTCGAGCCGCCTCCGAGCATTCTCGAAATGATAAAGGTCGAGATAGCCGGGACGAACACCATTGTTATGCCCGAGGTTATACCCGGGACGCTCAGCGGTATCACTACCCTGAAAAGCGTAGAGGCTGAGCTGCAGCCGAGGTCAGAGGCAGCCTCAAACAGCGACTTGTCTATCTTTTCCATTACCGAGTAAAGCGGCAGTATCATGAACGGAAGATAGTTATATACCATTCCGAGGACTACTGCGGCGGAGGTGTTTATCAGCTTGTACGGACCGAGTCCGACAAGTCCGAGGATGTGATTGATTATTCCGTTGTTGCCGAGCAGAGTCATCCATGCGTATGTCCTCAACAGAAAGTTCATCCACATGGGAAGCATTACTATCATCAGCATAGTGCCCTGCTTGTGTTTTTCCATTCGCGATAGAATGAAAGCCACGGGGTAAGCTATAATGAGGCAAAGTGCCGTTGCGATGAGCGAGAGCCATATTGAGCGGACGAAGATATTCGCATACTGTCCTACGTCGGATACATACTTTATAGTGAAGCTTCCGCCGTCATTAGTAAAGGCAAAGTAAGCTATCATTATCAGCGGAACAAGTATAAATATTATCATCCAAACGAGGTAGGGCGCGGAGAAATATTTAAGCTTCATTTTACTCTTCCTCCGTTTTCTTCATTATATGTATATCATAAGGGTCAACAGCCATGCCTATCATTGAACCTACAGGCTCTGCCTTGGTGGAGTGTATCATCCATTTGCAGTCAACGCCGTCCACGATCATTTCATAATGCACTCCCTTGAACACGACCGACTCGACTATGCCTGTGAGCTTAGCCTTGTCCGCAGGAATGACCTTTACGTCCTCGGGACGTATCACCACGTCAACGGTCTCGTTGGGGTCGAAGCCCTTGTCAACACACTCAAAGCGCCTGCCCATAAATTCTACGACACAGTCCTCGGGCATACAGCCGTTGACAATGTTGCTCTCGCCGATAAAGTCCGCAACGAAGGCGTTTTTAGGCTCGTTGTATATGTCGGTCGGGGAGCCTATCTGCTGTATCTCGCCGCCTCTCATAACGACTATGCTGTCACTCATGGTGAGAGCTTCCTCCTGATCGTGGGTGACGTAAACGAAAGTGAGCTCGAGCTCCTGCTGTATCCTGCGAAGCTCTATCTGCATTTCCTTTCTCAGCTTAAGGTCGAGTGCGCCGAGGGGTTCGTCGAGAAGCAGAACCTTGGGGTGGTTCACGAGTGCGCGTGCGATAGCAACGCGCTGCTGCTGACCGCCTGAGAGACGGTTCACCGAGCGCTTTTCAAAGCCCATGAGGTTGACCATTTCAAGCATTTCGCCGACACGCTTGACTATCTCTTTTTCAGGAGCGTTCTTTACCCTTAGTCCGAACGCGATATTTTCATATACGTTCAGGTGAGGAAACAGTGCATATCGCTGGAAGACTGTGTTGACGTTCCTCTTGTGGGGCGGAACGCCGTTTATACGCTGTCCTTCAAAGAAGATATCTCCGCTGGTCGGTTCCAAAAAGCCTGCTATAATGCGGAGCGTTGTTGTTTTTCCGCAGCCTGACGGGCCGAGAAATGTTACGAATTCTTTGTCCTTTATGTCAAGGCTGATGTTTTTGAGGATACGTTCGCCTTCCTCAAACTCAACGATGATGTCTTTCAAGCTAACAATATTTTCCATACTTACCTGATCCTTTCGATTTTGGGTGAGATGATACAAAATACGTGATATGACTTTAGACCAGCTCCTCCGGATACGTTATGGGAAATACTCCAAAAACATAACAGCTAATTATATCACGGTATTACGCAAAAATCAATAGTTTTTGAAAATTTATCCAATATATAACGGAAACTAAAAATTTCCTCTCAGCAGCTGCATTTTTCACGGTAACGTGATATGAGCTCGGTGTCTCCGCTGACGTATTCGCGCCGAAGATAAAAAATGGAAATATCACTTCGCGCCCGTTGATTTTTTGACAATTATATGTTATAAGCGCGAGGCTCGCGCAGCCATATTCGCGCCGAAGATAAAAAAACGGAAATATCACTCCGCGCCCGTTGATTTTTTGATAATTATATGTTATAATATAATGTATATTATTTCCGGCGCAAAACCGCCGAGGACAAAGGACGTGACCTTTATATGTCTCGCAATTATGACGTTATTATTGCAGGCTGCGGAGCCGCAGGTCTTTACGCAGCTATCAATCTCCCTCCTCAGACAAAGATCCTCATGCTCTGCAAAAAGGAGCTGAGCCTGTGCAATTCCTCTCTTGCACAAGGCGGCATTGCGGGCGTTTACAACTCCCCGAATGACAATATCCAGTACCACCAAAACGACACCCTCATTGCGGGAGGTTTCAAGAACAATGTAGAAGCTGTTCATACTCTCGTGAGCGAGGCTGCGCAGGATATCGAGCGGATAATAGAGCTTGGAGTCGAGTTCAACAAGAACCCTGACGGCACCTACCACCGCACCCTCGAGGGTGGTCACAGCCACCACCGTATCTTCCACCATGCCGACTCCACGGGCGCGGAGATAGCCTCTAAGCTCCTCGCGTATGTACAGACACTCGGAAATGTCGAGATAATGGAAAATACCCTGATGTGCGCTGTAAAGCAGACTTCTACAGGTTACTCGGCATTTCTGAAAAAGCAGGACGATACCTACGAGACTGCAAACTGCCGCTTCATGATACTCGCGACGGGCGGTATCGGCAGAGTTTACCAGTTCACGACGAACTCTGCTATTGCCACGGGCGACGGCATAACCTTTGCCTATGAAATGGGCGCGAAGATAAAGAATCTGAGCTATGTGCAGTTCCACCCGACGGCATTCAATAACCGCGCGACCCGTGAATGCTTCCTCATTTCCGAGGCTGTAAGAGGAGAGGGGGCATACCTTCTCAACTGCAATAAGGAGCGCTTCATGCACAACTACGACGAGCGTCTGGAGCTCGCGCCGCGCGACGTGGTATCACACGCGATAGTGCTCGAATCACGTAAGCAGGGCTCGCAGGAGTTCTTCCTCGACATAAGCTACAAGGACAGCGAGTTCCTCAAAAACCGCTTCCCGATGATATACAACAATCTGCTCGACCAGGGCTACGACCTCACAAAGGAGCCTGTGCCGATATTCCCGTGTCAGCATTACCTCATGGGCGGCATAGACGTTGACGGCAATTCCGAGACGAGCCTGCCGAATCTCTTTGCGTGCGGAGAATGCTCGCATACGGGCGTTCACGGCGGAAATCGCCTTGCGAGCAACTCGCTCCTCGAAGCTCTCGTGTTCTCGCGTCATGCTGCAAACTGCATAGCTTCAAGGCTGGACGATGCTCCGCGGGAGCTTGAGGAGGCGCAGTTCGATGCGCATATCGGCAGCAGCCGCATACCCAAGGGCATACGCACCGAAACGAGAAAGATAATGCAGGAGAGCCACTTCGTTATCCCCGACAAGCAGAAGGCTGCGGAGGGCTTCAAGCGCGTGAGAGAGATACGCGACGACCTTCTCGGCGGAGGCTACCTTGTTGACGCGGATTATGTTCTCGCCAAGTCCATAGTTACCTGCGCCTACATTATATTGGGCGAGGTCATGAGATAAGGAGGATAAAATGAAGCTTTTACAGTGTTATATTGATAATATAATAACCACCGCGCTCATGGAGGATATAAATTACATTGACGCGGCGGCGGACAACCTCATTCCCGAGGAGCACACGAGCTCCGCTTACTATGTCGCAAAGGATACGGGTGTTGTCTGCGGTATTGAGGTCGCAAAGAGAGTTTTCGAGCTCGCGGGCGGCAACGTGGACTTCCGCATTCTGCTCGGCGACGGCACTAAAGTACAAAAGGGCGACATCATCGCCGAGCTCGAGGGCAGCACTCTGACCCTCCTCAAGGGCGAGCGCACCGCGCTTAACCTTTTGCAGCATATGTCTGGTATAGCCTCCGCGGCGAATCGCTGCGTAGAGCTTGTAAAGGGCACTAACGCTTCCGTGACCGATACGAGAAAGACTTTGCCCGGTCTCCGTGCGCTCCAGAAGTATGCGGTCACGGTCGGAGGCGGTAAGAACCACCGCTTCAATCTCTCCGATGCGGCAATGCTCAAGGACAACCATATAGACGCATACGGCGGTATAACAGCGGCTGTTACGGCTCTTCGTGAGAAGATAGGTCACACGGTGAAGATAGAGGTCGAGGTGAGGACTCTCGACGAGCTGAAAGAGGCTCTTGACAACAGGGTCGAGATAGTCATGCTCGACAATATGAGCTGCGATGAGATGAAGCAGGCTGTTGAGATAACGGCAGGCAGAGCTCTGCTTGAAGCTTCGGGCAATGTCACCGAGGAGAATATCCGCTCCGTCGCGGAGACGGGCGTGGACATCATCTCGCTCGGCGCGCTGACTCATTCTGTCAAGTGCTTCGATATTTCGATGAAGATAAGAAAATGACGTTGCTGGGCGGCTATAAGCCGTCCAAAGCATGAATAGGTATTTTGGCGCGGACGTGTCTTAACACATTTATATATTGCTGTGATAAATCGGAATTTCAAGCTGTGTCAGCTTGACCACATGCCACGTTGCCGCGCTTATGCGCTCACTTCCACCAACGCCCTTACCCGTACATCGCACAACTGCATTTTAATTAATTATTAATGATGATGCCGGCGAGCGAAAGCAGACTATCTGTTTTGTTGAGAGTGAGCGAGTTCACGAGCGCGAGCGTGGCTCGGCGGCGCGGGCTCCGCGCAAATTCTGATTTGCACGAAAAGGACTTTAAATACATTAACAGAACGGAGCGCATACATGGCAAGGATATATCCGCTTTTCAGCTCGAGCAAGGGCAACTCCACATATATCGGCAACGAAAAAAGCGGCATTCTCATAGACTGCGGAGTAAGCTTCAAGCGACTTGCTGCCTCACTGGAGCTGAACAATATACCCCTTTCGGCGGTACAGGCAGTCTTCATCACACACGAGCACAGCGACCACGTCAGCGGTCTGAAAATGCTCACCAAGAATATGGGGCTGCCCGTCTACGGTCAGAAACGGACTCTGCAAAGGCTTTGTGATGCGGACAAGATAGCTCCGCAGTCGCCCGTTATAGACATGAGCGGCATTTCAATCACCTGCGCGGGCGCGGAGGTAAGCTGCTTCAATACGCCGCACGACACGATACAGAGCTGCGGTTACCGCATACATACCGAGGACGATAAGCTCTGCGCCGTGTGTACCGACCTCGGGCACGTTACGCAGGAGGTCGATGAAGCTCTTACGGGGTGCAGGCTCGTGCTCATCGAGGCAAATTACGACGAAAGTATGCTGCGGACGGGTCCGTACCCGCTGTATTTAAAGGAACGCATACTTTCGCCGAACGGTCATCTTTCCAACGACGACTGCGCCGCGCAGGTGCGGCGGCTTATAGAGCGGGGGACTTCGTATTTTATCCTCGGACATCTCAGTCAGGATAACAATCATCCGCGTATTGCGGATTACACGGTGCAGAGTGCACTTGAGGGATTCACGCGCGGCAAGGACTACCTTATGGGAGTTGCTCCCGTCGAGACCAAAGGAGGAGCGGTGATATTCTGATGACGATAAACCTCATTGTAATAGGAAAGCTTAAGGAGGAGTATCTGCGCAGCGCGTGTGCGGAGTACATCAAAAGACTCGGCAGATATTGTACTTTTGAGCTGCATGAGCTCGATGAGTGCCGCCTCGGAGACTCGCCGTCGGAAAAGGAGATAGCCTGTGCTCTCGAAAAGGAGGCGGAGCAGATAAAAAAATACGCAAAAGGAATGATCGTGCCAATGTGCATCGAAGGCAGACAGCTCAGCAGTCCGGAGCTTTCGGAGAAAATTTCTTCCGCAGGCGTGAACGGCTGCAGTACTGTTACCTTCATAATAGGAAGCTCGTTCGGGCTTGCGCCGTCGGTGAAGAACATGGGAGGACTGCGGCTCTCTATGTCCAAGATGACCTTCCCGCATCAGCTTGCGCGGGTAATGCTGCTCGAGCAGATATACCGTGCCTTTCAGATAGCCGAAGGAGGAAAGTATCATAAGTAGGGTTTAGGCTGCGGGGACAGACATTATCCGCCTGCGGAAATGTACCTGACGTCTGCTCCTCAACACCCCAAGTCTCACTATTGACAGAATAAACAAAAAGCAACTGAAATGTTACTGAAATTTCTACAGACATAATTTTGGAAATTTGTTGCAATCCGTGCCCTTTATATGTTATAATAGTACTGTTGAATGCGCTTTTTGAGCGCATGACTGCAAAAAGATATGCGAGGAAGCGGAAGGTTGCTGCCGGTATGGCAGGTAATTTCCGTGGAGTATGTCCGATTTTAAACCGGGCGAATGGGATAGCGGACACAGTTTGTGGAAAAATAAAGCGGCGCAGCTTGCGTATGCGCTCGTTTTGGCCCTCTTTGCGTCTCTATATGTCAGACAGGCTCGGAAAACATTGTGGTTTTTCGGGTTTTTTTATAAGATAAGGCATGAAACACACGGGAACGTGTGATATCCCAAAAAGCGTCCCCCAAAATTTTTCAAGGAGGCGAAATCAATGGCAGTCAACGAAAAGATCAGATTCAAGATCAAGGGCTACGATCACGCTACTGTTGATATTGCAGCAGCTAAGATCGTTGAGGCAGCTAAGAGAAGCGGTGCGAGAGTTTCAGGACCTATACCGCTCCCTACAGATAAGGAGATAGTTACTATCCTCCGCGCTGTACACAAGTATAAGGACAGCCGTGAGCAGTTCGAGATGAGAACTCACAAGAGACTTGTAGACGTTATCCGTCCTACAGAGAAGACTACGGCAGCTCTTGACAAGCTTGAGATCCCCGCAGGCGTAGACGTTGTTATGGAGGTCAAGTAAGACCAAAATTACGCCAAAATCACCGCTTGGGAAGCGGAATGGCGGTAGTCCGCCGGTCATGTTGATGAATATCAACCAATAACCTAACAGGAGGAAAACGATATGCAGAAAGGTATTATCGGAAAGAAGATCGGTATGACACAGATCTTCGACGAAACAGGAAAAGTTGTTCCTGTAACGGTAGTTGAAGCAGGTCCGTGCGTTGTAGTGCAGAAGAAAACTGTTGAGAACGACGGCTATGCAGCGCTTCAGCTCGGCTACGGCGACGTTAAAGTGCAGAGGCTCAACAAGCCTTACAGAGGCCACTTTGAGAAGAGAGACGTTGCATGCAAGAAAACACTCAAGGAATTCAGACTTGACGACTGCGATACACTCAATGTAGGCGATATCGTAAAGGCTGATACATTTGCTGTGGGCGACGCCATCGACGTTGTCGGCACAAGCAAGGGTAAGGGCTATGCAGGTCCTATCAAGCGCCACAATCAGCACAGACTCAAGGAGACCCACGGTACAGGTCCTGTTCACAGACAGGCAGGTTCAATGGGCGCTTGCTCATCGCCTTCAAGAATTTACAAGGGCAAGGGCATGGCAGGTCACATGGGCGCAGAGCAGGTAACTGTTCAGAATCTCGAAATAGTTAAAATAGACGCAGAGAACAATCTCATCGCTATCAAGGGCGCGATCCCGGGCCCCAAGGGCGGTATCGTTTATATCGTTGACAGCGTCAAGGCTTAAGGAAGGAGGAAACACTAATGGCTAAAGTTTCAGTTTATGATATCACAGGCAAGCAGGTTTCCGAGACAGAGCTTAATGACGAGATCTTCGGAATTACTCCCAACGAAGCTGTTATGCACGCTATGGTAGTTAACTACCTCGCTAATCAGAGACAGGGTACACAGTCCACTCTTACAAGAACAGAAGTAAGCGGCGGCGGAAGAAAACCCTGGAGACAGAAGGGTACAGGTCACGCAAGACAGGGTTCCACACGTGCTCCTCAGTGGGTTCACGGCGGTATCGCTCTCGGACCGAAGCCCAGAGATTACAGATACTCCCTTAACAAGAAAGTCCGCAGACTTGCAATGAAGTCGGCTCTTTCCACTAAGGTGATCGACAACAACATCATCGTTCTTGACGCTCTCACACTCGACAGCTACAAGACAAAGACAGTTGTTGATATGCTCAAGGCTCTCGGCGTAGAGGGCAAGGCTCTTATCGTTACGGCAGAGGCTGACACAAAGGTAATAAAGAGCGCAGCTAATATCCCCGGCGTTAAGACAGCAGCAGTTAACACTCTTAACGTATATGACATCCTTAACTATGACAAGTTCATCGTTGTAAAGAATGCCGTAGGAAAGATCGAGGAGGTGTACGCATAATGAAAGCACCGCAGGATATCATCATAAAGCCCGTTATCACTGAAAAGAGCATGGATGAGCTCCAGGAAGGCAAGTACACCTTTAAGGTAGCAAAGGACGCTAATAAGACCGAGATAAAGAAGGCTGTTGAAGCTCTCTTCGGCGTTGAAGTTGCTAAGGTAAATACCCTCAACGTAAACGGCAAGGAAAAGAGAATGGGCAGATTCGTAGGTAAGACATCCAGCTGGAAGAAGGCTATAGTTACTCTTACAGAGGATTCAAAGGCTATCGAATTCTTCGAGGGAATGGTTTGATGAAGAGAGTGGGACCCTGATCCCCTCGCTCTCTGATATCTAACTTGTGAGTATGGGAGTAATGCTCCCGCAAAAAACGCATTTTAAGGAGTGAAATAAATGGCTATTAAAAGCTATAAGCCTACGACACCTTCGAGACGTCAGATGACTGTAACTGATTACTCGGTGCTGTCTAAGGTAGAGCCGGAGAAGAGCCTTCTCGAACCCCTGAAGAAGAATTCGGGAAGAAACAGCTACGGCAGAATAACAGTTCGCCACAGAGGCGGCGGTAACAGAAGAAAGTACCGCATCATCGACTTCAAGAGAGATAAGGACGGCGTTATCGCTACAGTTCAGACTCTTGAGTACGATCCCAACAGAAGCGCTTTCATCGCTCTCGTTCAGTACGAGGACGGCGAGAAGAGATATATTCTCGCTCCCAACGGTCTTAAGGTCGGCGATAAGATAGAGTCCGGTCCCGAGGCTGATATCAAGCCCGGCAACGCTCTTAAGCTCGCGGATATCCCCGTTGGTACATTTATCCACGCTATCGAGCTTTATCCCGGCAAGGGCGCTCAGCTCGTAAGAAGCGCAGGAAATCAGGCTCAGCTCATGGGTAAGGAAGACAAGTATGCTCTTGTAAGACTTCCTTCCGGCGAGATGAGAAAGGTTCCGATCGGCTGTAAGGCTGCTATCGGTCAGGTTTCCAACATTGATCACGAGAACGTTAACTACGGTAAGGCAGGAAGAGTCCGCAACATGGGCTGGAGACCTACAGTAAGAGGTTCTGTCATGAACCCCTGCGATCACCCCCACGGCGGTGGTGAAGGTAAGTCGCCTATCGGCCGTCCCGGACCTGTTACCCCTTGGGGCAAGCCCGCGCTCGGTTATAAGACTCGTAAAAAGCATCACAGAACCGATAAGTTCATCGTAAAACGCCGCAACGGCAAGTAATCTGAAAGGAGGAACTGATTAATGAGTAGAAGCATTAAAAAGGGACCTTATGTCCAGGAGGTTCTTCTTAAGAGAGTTGTGGCTATGAACGAGGCAGGAGAGAAGAAGGTTCTCAAGACTTGGAGCCGTTCTTCAACAATATTCCCTGATTTCGTAGGTCATACCTTCGCTGTTCACGACGGACGCAAGCACGTTCCGGTATACGTAACAGAGGATATGGTAGGTCATAAGCTCGGCGAGTTTGCACCTACAAGAACCTATAAGGGTCACGCAGGCTCTAAGACATCTAACAACGGTAAGAAGTAATCGAAAGGAGGAGCTGAAATGGAAGCAAGAGCTTATTTAAGAAATGCTCGCATATCACCCAGAAAGGTGCAGATCGTTCTCGATCTCATCAGAAACAAGCCGGTTGACATCGCTCTGGCTACTCTCGACCTTACTCCTAAGGCAGCAAGCCCTATCGTTGCTAAGCTTGTAAAGTCCGCTCAGGCAAACGCAGAAAATAACTTCAGCATGAACAGGGACGACCTTTACGTTGCAGAATGCTTCGTTACCCCCGGCCCTATCATGAAGAGGATAATGCCAAGAGCACAGGGCAGAGCATATAGAATTTTAAAGAGAACATCACACATCACAGTTGTTCTTAAAGAAAAAGAATAATCCCAAGGAGGTCTGATTAATGGGACAGAAAGTTAATCCGCACGGTCTTCGTGTTGGTGTAATCAAAGATTGGGATTCACGCTGGTATGCCAATAAGGCTGATTTCGGCGACACTCTCGTTGAGGACTACAACGTTCGTAATTTCATTAAGAAGAGCTTGTATGCAGCAGGTGTTCCGAGAATTGAGATCGAGCGTTTTGCCGACAAGGTAAGAATCCACATCCACTGCGCTAAGCCCGGTATCGTTATCGGCAGAGGCGGCGCAGAGATCGAAAAGCTGAGAGCTCAGCTTGAAAAGATGATGAAGAAGCAGGTCTTCATCAACATCATTGAGGTAAAGCAGCCCGATATGGATGCTCAGCTCGTTGCAGAGAAGATCGCTCTTGACCTTGAGAACAGAGTATCCTTCAGACGTGCAATGAAGCAGTCTATCGGAAGAACAATGCGTCTCGGTGCAAAGGGTATAAAGGTAAAGGTTTCCGGACGTCTTGCCGGTGCCGAGATCGCAAGAAGCGAGAGCTACCACGAGGGTACTATCCCGCTTCAGACTATCCGTGCTGATATCGACTACGGCTTCGCAGAGGCTGATACAACATACGGAAAGCTCGGCGTGAAGGTTTGGATCTATAAGGGCGAAGTCCTCAAGGGTGATGCTGCTAAGGCTGCCGCTCAGAGAGAAAAGCTCGAGAGAAAGAACGACAGAGGCAATGACCGCCGCCGCCGCGACGACAGACGCGACGGTAACAGAAGAGGCGGAAACAGAAACTTCAATCGTGACGCTAAAAGAGAAGGAGGTAACCAGTAATGCTGCTTCCAAAGAGAGTAAAATACCGCAGAGTCCACAGAGGACGTCTGAAGGGTAAGGCATACAGAGGCAATAAGGTAACTTACGGAGATTACGGTCTTCAGGCACTTGAGCCGGCTTGGATCACCTCCAACCAGATCGAGTCTGCCCGTATCGCTATGACACGTTATATCAAGAGAGGCGGTCAGGTTTGGATCAAGATATTCCCTGACAAGCCCATCACAGAAAAGCCCGCTGAAACACGAATGGGTTCAGGTAAGGGTTCACCCGAATACTGGGTAGCAGTAGTTAAGCCCGGCAGAGTGCTCTTTGAGATCAAGGGCGTTGCTGAGGAGACTGCAAGAGAAGCTATGCGTCTTGCAATGCACAAGCTTCCTATCAAGTGTAAATTCGTAACTAAGGCAGAGCAGGAGGTTGAGCAGTAATGAAGGCATCGGATATCAGAGAAATGTCGGTTGATGAGCTCAACGAGACGCTCAGCAACCTTAAGGAGGAGCTTTTTAACCTCCGCTTCCAGCTGGCTATAAACCAGCTCGATAATACAGCACGTCTTAAGGCTGTAAAGAAGGATATTGCCCGCATCAAGACAACTCTGCGTGAGGCAGAGCTCAGCGCGCAGCAGTAAGAAAGGGAGGATTTAGCTAATGTCTACTGAGAGAAACCTTAGAAAAACAAGAGTAGGTAAGGTTGTAAGCGATAAGATGGATAAGACCGTCGTAGTTGCTATCGTTGATAACGTTAAACACCCGCTTTACAAGAAGATCATCAAGCGTACCGTCAAGCTCAAGGCTCACGATGAAAAGAATGAGTGCAGGATCGGCGATCGTGTTGAAGTTATGGAGACACGTCCGCTTTCCAAGGATAAGAGATGGCGCGTAACAAACATCATTGAAAAGGCTAAGTAATTTTGATAGAAGCTTAATGCTTGAAAGGAGGAACTCGCTGTGATACAGATGCAGACTTATCTTAAAGTCGCTGATAACACAGGCGCTAAGGAGCTTATGTGTATCAGAGTTCTGGGAGGTACACGCAGAAGATATGCAAATATCGGCGATGTAGTAGTTGCTTCCGTTAAGAAAGCAACACCCGGAGGCGTTGTAAAGAAGGGCGACGTTGTTAAGGCAGTTATCGTTCGTTCGGCAAAGGGTCTCAGAAGAGAGGACGGAACATATATCCGCTTTGACGAGAACGCAGCCGTTATTATTAAGGAAGATAAGAACCCCAGAGGTACACGTATCTTTGGACCAGTAGCTAAGGAGCTCCGTGAAAAGGAGTATACAAAGATCCTCAGCCTTGCTCCTGAGGTTCTTTAATGGAGGTGTCATTCGATTATGAGTAAAGTACACGTAAAAACCGGTGACACTGTTATCCTTCTCACCGGAAAGTACGAGGATAAATTCAACAGCAAGGGCGACAGAAAGACCGGTAAGGTCGTAGAGGTAAGCCCCAAAGAGGATAAGGTCATCGTTGAGGGTATCAACATGATCACAAAGCACGTAAAGCCTACAAGAATGGGTCAGCAGGGCGGTATCGTGAGAACAGAGGCTCCCGTTTATGCCTCAAAGGTACAGCTTGTTTGCCCTAAGTGCGGCAAGCCTACAAGAGTAGGTCATGTCATCGAGGACGGCAAGAAGCTCCGCGTTTGCAAGAAATGCGGCAAGTCTTTTGAATAATGTAAAGGAGAAACGACAATGGCAAGATTAAAGGATTATTATGTTAGCGACGTTGCTCCCGCACTGATGAAGAAATTCGGATACAAGAGCGTTATGCAGATCCCGAAGCTCGATAAGGTCGTTATCAACGTTGGCGCAGGCGAAGCTAAGGACAATGCAAAGGTCATCGATGCGATCATGACAGATCTCGCAGCTATCACAGGTCAGAAGCCTATAGTTTGCAGAGCTAAGAAGTCAGTCGCTAACTTCAAGCTCCGTGAGGGAATGCCCATCGGCGTAAAGGTAACGCTCAGAAGCGAAAAGATGTATGAATTCGTTGATAAGCTCTTCAATGTTGCTTTCCCCCGCGTTCGTGACTTCAGAGGAATCAGCGCAAATTCATTCGACGGTAAGGGCAACTACTCTACCGGTATCAAGGAACAGCTCATCTTCCCCGAGATCGAGTACGATAAGATCGATAAGGTAAGAGGAATGGATATCAACTTCATCACAACAGCAAACACCGATGAAGAGGCAAAGGAGCTTCTTTCGCTCCTCGGCGCTCCGTTCATCAAGTAATCAGGGAGGAAGAAAAATGGCTAAGAAGGCAATGATCAACAAGCAGCAGAGAACTCCCAAGTATTCCACAAGAGCTTACAACAGATGTAAGATCTGCGGCAGACCGCACGCATATCTCAGAAAGTTCGGCATCTGCCGTATCTGCTTCAGAGAGCTTGCACATGACGGTCAGATCCCGGGCGTTAAAAAAGCAAGCTGGTAAAATACGAAAAGGAGGTCACTCGGTATGCAAATCACTGATACAATAGCAGATCTTTTAACAAGAATTCGCAATGCGAATACTGCAAAGCACGCCACAGTTGACGTTCCCGCTTCAAACGTTAAGAAGGCTATCGCACAGATCCTCGTAGATGAGGGATATGTTAAGGACTTCAAGGTAATAGAAGACGGTAAGCAGGGTGTTATCAGGATCACGCTCAAATACGGCGATAACAAGTCGCCGGTAATAACAGGCTTAAGAAGAGTTTCTAAGCCCGGTCTGCGTATTTATTCGAGCTGCGCAGATATGCCCAAGGTCCGTAAGGGTCTGGGAATCGCAATCGTTTCAACTTCAAAGGGAATAGTTACCGACAAGAAGGCAAGAGAGCTCAATGTCGGCGGCGAAGTTCTCGCATACGTCTGGTAAGGAGGAAGCAATTATGTCAAGAATCGGCAGAATGCCCATTACTGTTCCCGCAGGCGTAGAGGTTAAGAACGAAAATAACCTTATCACCGTAAAGGGTCCTAAGGGCGAGCTTACAAAGCAGTTCAGCAACGAGCTCGGCATCGAGGTCGCTGAAGGCGTAATAAATGTTACAAGGCCCAGTGATGACAAGCGTCACCGTTCGCTTCACGGTCTTACAAGATCCCTCATCGCAAACATGGTAGAGGGCGTAACAAACGGTTATTCAAAGACCCTCGAGATCGAGGGCGTCGGCTACCGTGCCGCTAAGAGCGGAAACAAGGTAACACTTAACCTTGGTTATTCACATCCTGTTGTTATCGAGGAAACAGATGCTATCAAGCTCGATGTTCCTCAGCCCAACAAGATCATTGTAAGCGGTATCGACAAGCAGGCTGTAGGTCAGTTTGCAGCTGAAGTACGTGAAAAGCGTCCCCCCGAGCCGTATAAGGGCAAGGGAATCAGATACGCCGGCGAGCGCATCATCCGCAAGGAAGGTAAGGCCGGTAAGGGCAAGAAGTAATTAGAAGGAGCAAATTGCTATGATTAAGAAATTTGACAGCAATAAGGCAAGATTAAAGAGACATCGCAGAGTTCGCGCAAAGATCTCAGGAACTGCCGAGCGTCCCCGTCTCAATGTGTTCCGTTCGTCAAAGCATATCTATGCACAGCTTATCGACGATGTAAACGGTGTTACTCTTGCTTCTGCATCAAGCATGGATAAGGGCTTTGAGGGCAGCGGCGGCAACGTTGAGGGTGCCCGCAAGGTCGGCGAGGCTATCGCAAAGAATGCTGCCGGCAAGGGAATCAGCGAAGTTGTTTTCGACAGAGGCGGCTACCTCTACCACGGCAGAGTTCAGGCTCTCGCCGAGGGCGCAAGAGAAAACGGATTAAAGTTCTAAGAGGGAGGTAAAACAATGGCTAATATTGAAACACAGGCTCCTGAGCTCGCTGAGAAGGTCGTTGCCATCAACCGTGTATCCAAGACCGTTAAGGGCGGACGTATCATGAAGTTCTCCGCACTCGTAGTAGTCGGCGACGGAAACGGCACTGTAGGCTTCGGTCTGGGCAAATCCGGAGAAGTTCCGGATGCTATCCGCAAGGGCATCGAGGACGCTAAGAAGAACCTTGTAAAGGTTCCCCTCAAGGGAACTACGATCCCCCACGAGATCGTTGGTAAGTTCGGCGCAGGCAGAGTTCTTATGAAGCCCGCTGCACCCGGTACCGGCGTTATCGCAGGCGGTCCTGTACGTGCAGTCATCGAGGTTGCAGGTATCAAGGATATCAGAACAAAGTCTCTTCGCTCAAATAACCCCTGCAATGTAGTAAGGGCTACTATAAACGGTCTTACATCCTGCGTTTCCGCTAAGGAAGTCGCTGAGAAGAGAGGCAAGTCCGTTAAGGAAATCTTAGGTTAAGGAGGCAGTAACATTATGGCAAAGAACATCAAGCTCGTAAAGAGCCTCATCGGAAGAAAGAAAGACCAGATCGCTACTGCTCAGTCACTCGGTCTCAAGAAGATCGGCGATACAACTACCCAGCCTGACAACGCTCAGACTCAGGGAAAGATCAATAAAATTTCACACCTCATCGAGGTTACAGAAGCGTAAGCAAGGAGGTGCACTATAATGAAAATTCACGAATTAACTCCCGCACCCGATTCCAATAAGGAATCCAAGCGTATAGGCAGAGGTCACGGTTCTGGCAACGGCAAGACCGCAGGCAAGGGCCATAAGGGTCAGAATGCAAGAAGCGGCGGCGGTGTAAGGATAGGCTTTGAGGGCGGACAGATGCCCCTCGCAAGACGTATCCCTAAAAGAGGATTCAACAATATCTTCGCAACCAAGTACGCTGTTGTAAATGTTTCCGACCTCAATAAGTTCAAGGACGGAACAGTAGTCGATACAGAGCTTCTCAAGGCTTCCGGTCTTGTTAAGAAGGAATATGACGGCATAAAGATCCTCGGCAACGGAGATCTTACATCTCAGCTTACAGTTAAGGCTGCAAAGTTCTCACAGAGTGCTGTTGAGAAAATCGAAAAGGCAGGCGGGAAGGCTGAGGTGATGTAATTGTGTTTCAGACCCTGAAAAAGGCATGGGGCGTTCCGGAAATACGGAAAAAGCTCCTCTACACATTACTCATGATAGTCATTTTCAGATTCGGAAGCGCCGTTACAGTACCATTTCTCAATCCTGAGGTCGTAAAAGAGTGGATGAGCTCTAACGCTACCGGCGGTAACTTCCTCGAATATCTGAATACCCTCACGGGTGGAGCGCTTTCACAGGCAACGGTATTCTCGCTGTCTATCACACCGTTCATCAATGCTTCGATCATAATGCAGCTTCTGACCTACGCCATTCCTGCGCTCGAACGTCTCAGAGACGAGGGCGAGGAGGGCAGAAAGAAGATCGATAAGATCACGGCTATAGTTGCAATGGTCCTCGCGGTCGTAATGGCGTATGCTTACTTCCTTACACTTAAGAATATGTCAGATGATAACGGAAATTCTGCGCTCAAATATACAGCAGGCAAGGATATGTATTTCGCGGCTGCTGTAATAATCGCTCTTTTCGTTGCAGGTGCGCTCATCGTTGTATGGATGGGCAACCGCATAAGCGATAACGGTATCGGAAACGGTATTTCTATCATACTCTTTGCGGGTATCGCCGCAAGATTCCCCAAGGACGCGCTTTACCTCGTAAAGCTCACCAAGGATAGTATCACAAACGATCAGAATGGTAAATATCTTTTCGTATCGCTCGCATATCTCATATTTATAATCTTCGAGATCGCCTTTATCGTCTTTATGAACGAGGCGGAAAGACGTATCCCGATCCAGTACGCTAAGCGCGTTGTCGGAAGAAAACAGTATGGCGGACAGAAGACGCATATCCCGATAAAGGTTTGCATGAGCGGCGTTATGCCTATCATCTTCGCTATGTCATTCATGTCGCTTCCGCAGACGATACAGCTTTTCAAGCCTGTTACGGAGAATTCTTCAAAGTTCTATATAAACTTCTGCAATTTCTTCTCAACAAGAAGCTGGGGCTATGCAGCAATTTACTTCCTGCTTATCATAGCGTTCAACTATTTCTACGTATCAATTCAGTATAATCCCATAGAGATCGCCAATAACCTCAGACAGTCAAACGGTGGTATACCCGGCATCAGACCCGGTAAGCCTACATCTGATTATATCCAGAGAGTGCTTTCAAAGATAACTCTCGTTGGTGCGTTCTTCTTAGGTATCATCGCTATAATCCCGATAATCCTCGGTAAGATCGACCCGCAGCTTTCAACGCTTTCAATGGGCGGTACTACTATTCTCATCGCTGTAAGCGTTGCGCTTGAAACTACACGTACACTTGAATCACATCTTATGATGCGTCATCATAAGGGCTTCTTACAGTAAAGGAGGAAACGGTATATGAACCTTATCTTTTTAGGCGCTCCCGGCGCAGGAAAGGGAACTCAGGCAGAGGTCGTTTCAGAGGCTCTGAATATCCCCCAGATATCAACAGGCAATATTCTTCGCGAAGCTGCCAAGAACGGCACTGAGTACGGTCTCAAGGCAAAGGCTGCTATGGATGCAGGCGCGCTCGTTTCCGACGATATCGTTATCGGTATCCTCAAGGAGAGGATCGCTCAGGACGACTGCCAGAATGGCTTCATTCTCGACGGTTTCCCGAGAACAGTTCCTCAGGCTGAGGCTCTTGATGCAATGAACATCAGGATCGACAAGGTGGTAGAGATAAACGTTCCCGACGAAACTATCAAGCAGAGAGTTTCAGGCAGAAGAGTCTGCCAGGGCTGCGGGGCTTCCTATCACATTCAGTATAAGCCTTCAAAGGTTGAGGGCGTTTGCGATAAGTGCGGCGATAAGACTATCATCCGTAAGGACGATCAGCCCGAGGTAGTACTCGACAGACTCGCAACTTATCACGAAAAGACAGCTCCTCTTAAGGACTACTACGAGAAGCAGGGCAAGCTTGTTACTGTAGAGGGTCAGGAAGAGGTTGCGGATACTTCTAAGCTCACACTCGAAGCTGTAGGAGTAAAGTAATGGGAATTACTATAAAATCAAAGTCCGAATTAGCCATAATGCGTGAAGCAGGTAGGATCACCTGCGGCGCAATATGGTATGCGGGCGAGAAGCTAAGGGCAGGTATGTCAACGCTTGATGTTGATAAGCTCGTGGGCGAATATTACGCAAAGCACGGCTGCAAGTCCTGCTTCAAGGGCCTTTATGGATTTCCGGGGAACGCTTGTATCTCGGTAAATGAGGAAGTGATCCACGGTATCCCTAAGGCAAGCCGAAGATTAAAGGAAGGCGATATAGTAAGCATTGATACCGGAGCTGCCTATAAGGGCTTCAACGGCGACAGCTGCTGGACCTTCCCTGTCGGCAAGATTTCTGATGAAGCCAAAGCATTGCTTGAGGTCACAAAGCAATCCCTTTTCGAGGGGATCGCTCAGGCTCAGGTGGGCGCAAGAGTCGGAGATATTTCACACGCTGTTGAGGAGTACTGTGCTTCACGAGGCTACGGAATCGTAAGAAATTACTGCGGCCACGGTATTGGCAGAGAGGTACACGAATCACCTGAAGTCCCGAATTGGGGGCGTGCAGGTCACGGACCGAGATTGGTCGCCGGAATGACGATATGCATCGAGCCTATGATAAACGTAAAGGGCGATGATGTTAAAACTCTCAATGACGGTTGGACCGTGGTTACAAAGAGTGGTTCTCTTTCGGCTCATTTCGAGCACGCTATCGCAATAACTCCTGACGGTCCCGTTATTCTGACAGAGCCTTGACGGAGGGACATCATTGTGAAGCTGAAAACAGGCTCAGTTGTTGCGGCGGAAGCAGGGCGCGACCGCGGAGGTCTCTTCGCTGTTATCGGCATAGACGGAGACCGCTGCCTCATAGCAGACGGAAAAAGCCGTAAGCTCAAAAGCCCTAAGCGTAAGAATATAAAGCATATCCGCCTGACCAACAGTATGATCGATCTAAACGATATTACCGATAAAAGGCTCAGAAACGAACTGAGAAAGCTCAGCGGTTCTGAGTAAAGGGAGGTTATCTTGTGTCTAAAGAAGATGTAATCGAGGTTGAGGGCGTTGTAACCGACGCTCTGCCGAATGCAATGTTCAAGGTTCAGCTTGAAAACGGTCACGAGGTGTTGGCACACGTTTCCGGCAAGCTCAGAATGAATTATATCAGAATAGTGCCGGGCGACAAGGTAAAGCTTGAAATGTCGCCGTACGATCTGTCAAAGGGTCGTATAACATGGCGCGTTAAGTAATCATAAAGGACTAAAAGGTCCGCTATCCGCTAAAGGAGGTATTTTCAATGAAAGTCAGACCTTCAGTAAAACCTATTTGCGAAAAGTGCAAGGTTATCAAACGTAAAGGCAGAATCATGGTGATCTGCGAAAATCCAAAGCATAAGCAGCGTCAGGGCTGATCACCCTAACGCGATAATGGAGGTAATTACAATATGGCAAGAATAGCTGGTGTTGACCTTCCGAAGAACAAGAGAGTCGAGATAGGACTCACATATATCTACGGAATCGGTCGTCCTACTGCAACAAAGATCCTCGAAGAGACCGGCGTTGACCCCGATGTAAGAGTCAAGGATCTCGCCGAAGAGGACGTAGCAAAGCTTCGTGACTATATCGACGCAAATTATACCGTTGAGGGCGATCTCCGCCGTGAGGTAGCTCTTAACATCAAGAGACTCGTAGAAATAGGCTGCTACAGAGGCGTTCGTCATCGTAAGGGTCTGCCTGTAAGAGGTCAGAGAACCAAGACAAACGCAAGAACCCGCAAGGGCCCTGTAAAGACTATCGCTAACAAGAAGAAGTAAGGAGGTTATGAACTTTGGCACAGCAGAAGGGTAAAAAGGTTACTACCATCAGAAGACGCAGAGAGCGTAAGAACATCGAAAGCGGCGCAGTTCATATTCAGTCCACTTTCAATAATACTATCGTAACTATCACAGACCTCGCAGGAAATGCCATTTCTTGGGCAAGCGCCGGCGAGCTCGGCTTCAGAGGCTCAAAGAAGTCTACTCCCTTCGCAGCTCAGACAGCTGCCGAGACAGCTGCTAAGGCTGCTATGGAGCACGGACTCAAGAACGTTGAAGTATACGTAAAGGGACCCGGAGCAGGAAGAGAAGCTGCGATCAGAGCTCTCCAGACAGTTGGTCTTGAGGTAAGAATGATCAAGGACGTTACTCCTATCCCCCACAATGGATGCCGTCCGCCTAAGAGACGTCGTGTCTGATCAAACAGGAGGTGTTTTAAAATGGCAGTACAGAAAGAACCTATTCTTAAAAAGTGCAGATATCTGGGTATAAGCCCCGCTGTTATGGGCGTTTCCAAGAAGGAATCGATCCGCTTTAAGAACGCTAACAACAGAAAGAAGATCTCTGAATACGGTCTTCAGCTCAAGGAAAAGCAGAAGCTGAAATTCATCTACGGCGTGCTCGAAAAGCAGTTCTATCACTACTTCGAGATCGCTTCAAAAATGGAAGGCAAGACAGGTGATAACCTCATTACTTGCCTCGAAACAAGACTGGACAGCGTTGTTTACAGAATGGGTCTGGCTCTCACAAGAAGAGAAGCAAGACAGCTTGTTGTTCACAGCCACTATACGGTAAACGGCAAGAAGGTAAACATTCCTTCCTACAGAGTTAAGGTCGGCGACGTTATCGCTCTCAAGGAGAAGGACAGAACTTCTGAGAAGTTCAAGGCTACAGTAGAGGAGACCAAGGACAGACTCGTTCCCGTTTGGCTCACAGCTAATAAGGACGACTTCTCCGCTACAGTAAATCGTCTTCCCTCAGCTGAGGATATTGACTACGAGGTTGCTACACACCTCATCGTCGAGCTGTACTCCAAGTAATAGTATACTTCTTTTACTTGAATATACAGCACTCGAAAAACACATTAATTGCGAAATAGGAGGGTTTTTATGCTGGAAAAAATTAATAAGCCTGATATTGATATTGTCGAGCTTAAAAGTGACGGCAAATACGGCAAATTCGTTTTAGCACCGTTGGAGCGCGGGTACGGTATTACTCTTGGAAACAGTCTCAGACGTGTGCTGCTCTCCTCACTTCCCGGTGTGGCTGTGACTTCCGTAAAGCTTTCGGGCAAGGACGGAACAGTCCACCATGAGTTGTCAACTATTCCGGGCGTAAAAGAAGACGTTACCGAAATAATCCTCAGTATAAAGGGGCTTACCGCAAAGCTTTACGGTGAAGGTCCGAAGACAGTATATATAGAAGCAGAGGGCGAGTGCGAAATAACTGCCGGTGATATAAAAACCGACTCTGAGGTCAATATCCTCGATCCCGGTATGCATATCGCTACACTGGGCAAGGACGCCAAGCTTTATATGGAGATAACTATAGACAGAGGCAGAGGCTATGTTTCCGCAGAAAGAAACAAAAAGCAGGTAAACCTCCCTGTTGATGTTATCGCTGTTGACAGCATCTATACTCCTGTTCTGAAGGTCAATTATACCGTAGAAGATACCCGTCTCGGACAGGTGACCGACTATGATAAGCTTACAATGGAGGTATGGACCGACGGTACTATCTCCGCTAAGGAAGCTCTTTCACAGGCGGCTAATCTCCTCGGAGAACACCTCAAGCTCTTCATCGACCTCTCGGAAGAAGCAGGGCTTGCAGAGGTGCTCGTTGAAAAGGACGAGAAGGGTAAGGAGAAGATCCTTGAAATGACTATTGAGGACCTCGACCTTTCGGTGCGTTCCTTCAATTGCTTAAAGCGTGCGGGAATTAATACCGTGGACGACTTGATAAACAAGTCTGAGGAAGAAATGATGAAGGTTAGAAACCTTGGAAAGAAATCCTTCGACGAGGTCAAGGAAAAGCTCCAGTCACTGGGCTTCGACCTCTCCTCGGAAGAAGAATGATCCCTATAAATTAAAAAGGAGTGAAATACAATGCCGGGTACAAGAAAGCTGGGCAGAACATCTGACCATAGAAAGGCTATGCTCAGAGGCATGGTGACTTTCCTTCTTGAAAACGGTCAGATCGAAACGACCGTAACAAGAGCAAAGGAAGTTCGTGCAGTCGCAGAAAAAATGATCACTATCGGTAAAAATGATGATCTGCACTCCAAGCGTCAGGTATTGGCTTACGTTACTAAGGAGTCCGTTGCAAAGAAGCTTTTCGACGAGATCTCACCTAAATATGCTGACAGAAACGGCGGATACACACAGATCGTGAAGATCGGTCCCCGCCGCGGAGACGCTGCTGAAATGGCTATCATCAAGCTCGTTTGATCGTAAACAGAGTATAAGAACCGTTCCCGAAAGGGAACGGTTTTTTATTTTTTTGCGCCCATTTTTTGTCGAAAGCTTTGGCGTGGGCACAAAAACCGGAAAGAATATTTGTTTATTGTGCGTATTGACTTTGATGTAAAAATATGATAATCTGTAGGTGTAAAGACAAGGCGCCGTGCTTTACCAATAATTAAAAGGAGGACAGTTAAGTGAAAAAAAGAATTATCTCAGCAATCCTAAGCCTTGCTGTTATGATTAGTGCAGCTTCCTCTCATTTTGAGGTACAGGAAGCAAAGGCTAACAATCGAAAAATGAATGTTTATGTTAACTATGGTCAAAGTGTGTCAGAAGTATATGGATCTTCTACAACTTATTTGAATCGCTTTCCGAATATTGTCAATAGAGTAACGGTTTACTATATGGCTGTTGCGGGTATTAATATTGATTTTAAGTATACTGGTTCATACTTTAATGTCATATGCACTAATGCAGATTCATGTAGATCTGAATTACAGGATTTTAATCATGAATGTTTACATATAAGTGAATATAATTGTGGTAACGGTTATACATATCACTGTACAAATTATACAAAAATTAAAAACGATGAGTTTTCAGCTGCGGATAATTATCAGAATGGTGTAGCATTTTATCTTACATCTGCAAAATTATGCAGAAGAGATTCAAATTATTTACATGGTTATGTTAATGGAGTAACATTTGGTAATCGAAAGTGTATTATTGCAAGGGACTATGATTATACATATTTATATTATAGTGATCCAGCAAATGATTACGTTTATGTGTCTGGAACAATTGTGCACGAGCTTGGTCATATGTATTATGTGACTCATCATTATGAAAATGGAGTTACAGATTGTATTTGGGGACATAACCATAATTCATATGATGTTAAAAAATATATAAAAGTTTGTAGCATCTGTGCTGCAACAATTCAAAGTAATGCCGATTTATATCAACATTCATAGGAGGAATATATATGAAAAAAATATTACCTGTTTTAATACTATCCGCCTTGGTACTGTTCAGCTGTGGTGAAAGTAATGCTTCCAATAAATCTGTTTTGGATCAGAATGAACCCCTAACTACCGAAATTATTGAGAAAGATGACGAAGATATAATAGATGATGAATCGGAAGATGAATTTGAAACATTTGATAGCTTTGAAGCTTTTAAGGATTCCGATTTATATAATAATCTTGAAAAAAGAGGAATAACACCCTTAAAACTCCAATATAATGAAAACGATCATCTTCTAAAGGGAATACAGGCGGCAGAAGATTATTACGAATGCTATTTTGAAGATCTTGTCTCCGGCAAGAGAATGGTGTTTATTCTTAAATATAATACGGAATATAATTCCGCCGAAGAATATGGAAATGATCTGATGATAGCTGAAGAATTTACGACAACCGTTGAAGTAAACGGAAACAATTACGATGTATATGTTGCTTCTACGGTTATGGATGAAACAGATCACTTGCTTACCTGTAAGTTCTCTGAGGATTGCTTTGTTGTCTTATGCGGTGTCGATCCTCTGTCGTCAGATGAACTGCTGCAATACTTCTCCGAATTTGAACTTGTGGCTTACGCAGAATGAGTATGCTTTAGCTAATATTATGCCGCTATAGTTCATTCGTAAGGAGGGATAACAATGAAAAAAATTCTATGCTTGTTATTGGTATTGTCAGCGTTATGTAGTTGCGGAGTTGCTGAGCAGCCAGCTAATACAGCAACCGAAATTGAAGCGACATCCACCGCTGTTACAGAGGAAGCAAATACTATTTCCATGAGTGAAGCATTAGACCCAGAATTGTTTGACCCTATCACCACCTTCACCTGCTATTCAGTGGAAGAATTTGCTGAAACAGACTATTGCAAGAATATGATAGCTTCGGGCTTTGATTTCCGTGTTTTGAGCTATGATGAAGAAAAGTATACACTTACCTCTATCAGCTCGGATACTATAAGCACCTGGTATGATTTCCACCTGATCGAAAATGAAACCGGCCGCATGATCGGATATACATTCAGATTCGACGAAAATTATGAAAATGCTGATGATTTCGGAAAAAACGTTTATATAGAAAAGGCTGATATGGTTACAACTGCTGAGAGAGGTGAGGAAACATATGAAGTATACCTCATCAATACTGTTATGGGAGGTGAAGATAATTATCACCTGTTCTATATTCCCGAAGAAGGCTGCTATGATTCAATGCGTGTGAGCGGCTCTGCTTCTCCCGAAGTAATACTGCAATACTTCTCCGAATTTGATATTGTAACTTATGAAGAATAAAAGAAGCTCCCCACATGGGAGCTTTTTTGCGCATAAGACGAGAAGTGCAATTAGTAATACCAAAACATAATTACTAACATATAATTACCGGGAGCGGAGAGAGACTGTCCGACCCGTACAGAGTGAGCGAGCGCTGCGAGCGAGAGCGTGGCTCGGGGTCAAGCTGACACAGCTTGCGGGGTGTGGGGCAGAGCCCCACTGAAATGTGAAAGCTACGTTAAATCGGCAAAAAACACTTGCATTATCCTTGGAATTGTGTTATAATATTCCTTGTATTATAGTGTTAAAGCCGCGAGTGCGGCAGAATGGAGATAGTTTATGAACAGAAAAAAGCTCATAGGAATTATAAACGCGGTATTGCTTGCCGTTTGCTCAGCTTCATACGCGGCAATGACTGCTTTTGCAGAGGAGTCTGCGGACACGGCTTCATCGACTGATACGGCTGCGTCGGCAGCGGGAGGCTCTTTCTTCACCCTGATCCTTCCTCTGCTCATTATGTTTGCGCTGCTCTACTTCATTGCTATACGTCCTCAGAAGAAGAGAGACAAGGAGCTTAAGGAAATGCAGGATAGCCTTCAGGTAGGCGACGAGGTAGTTACTGGCGGCGGAATAGTCGGTATAGTTGTCAGCGTTGGTGAGGATACCGTTGTCATCGAGACCGGCGGTGCAAAGCACAAGCTCAGGATCAAGAACTGGGCGATAACCGAGAATGTTACAGCTCTTGAGCGTATCAAGGAGGCTAAGGCTTCCGGCGCTGCGAAGAAATCAAAGGATTCAGGGCTTGCTTCTGCTGCCGTAGTTGACGATGACAGTGACGATGGAAAGAAGTCCAAGAAAAAGAGCAAGGACGAGGAATAAAAATAATATCCTCCGCATAGAATTGGTTGTACAATTCTTTTGCGGAGGTTTTTTCATGCGCACTTATCGTCGCAGCATCTGGACAAACAGTTGTCTCAGCTTGCTGCTTTCATCGGCGTTGGGACTTATGATCATGCTGCTGTTTTTAGTTTTGTCGGCGCTGATAATATACTTTTTTCTGGGGGACATGAAATTTTCACGGTATTTTTCTTTGTCAGCCCTTATAACGGGAGGATACACAGGTTCATTTTTCTGCGGAAAGTACAGGCGGCGAAGAGGTATTGCCGAGGGAGCTCTCTGCGGACTGATAATGTATGCTTCTATTGCAGTGTGCGGAGCTGCTGTTACGGGAAGCTTTATAGGCATAAAAAAGCTCCTCCTGCTTGCCGTTTCCGGCGCAGCAGGCGGAGCTGTAGGTGTAAATTCAAAGAGACCCAAGAATTTAAGGGAATGATCTGTTTCGGGAACTTTTTCACCAATCCTTGCGAAATGGATGGCATTTTGGGATACCATTCTGCGTTTATGTGCTTACTCTGAGCGGGGAGGAAAGCCGATCTCCGCTAAATCATATAAAGAGTTGAAAATTATGCGTCAATAATCGCCCGAGGTGTCCTCCATGAGCCTGAACTCTATGTTGAAGTAGCTTATACCTCCGTCCTTGCTGAGGCGTGCACAGGTCGCAGGGACTGTATCACCTGCTCCGTACATGCTGCTGATGGTATCGTACAGCTCGTCATAGGTGGAGACGGTCTTTCCATTTATTTCGGTAATGAAATCTCCCACACGCAGTTCAGTATTGGAAATATCACAGTCCTCACTTATCTCGGCGATGTAAATTCCATTGAAATCTTCGGGAAGCTCAAATCCGAGCTCTTCTTCGATACTTGCTATGCGTATCTCTGAGGACATATCTATCAGTTGGATACCGATCCTGAAGCGACCTGCAATGTAGCCGTTGTCCATGAGCTCTTCAATAACGGGAAGAGCTTCGTTTATTGTGATAGCGAAGCCGAGTCCCTCAAAGCTCGAGCTGACGTATTTTGAAGAAGTGATACCGATGACCTGACCGTACATATTTATAAGAGCTCCGCCCGAATTTCCGGGGCTGATATCAGCGTTGGTCTGAATACAGTCCATTTCAAAGCCTGTTGAATCGCTGCGTATCTTTCTGTTCACGGCGGAGACTATTCCGTCCGTTACCGTGCTTGAAAGATCGGCAGGATTTCCGATAGCGATGACCTGTTCGCCGACTATGGTCTCATCTGAGTTTCCGAATATTGCCGGAGTAAGGTCTGAGGCATTTACTTTGATTACGGCAATATCGGTCTTGGCGTCTCTGCCGATTATTTTTGCCGTATATTTTTCACCGTCAACGGTCTCGATCGTGTGATAGCCGTTTGAAAGCAGAACATGGGCATTTGTGACGATATATCCGTCCTTGGAGAGAACTATCCCCGAGCCTGTTCCTGATAGGGTAGCTGCGTCCTCGTATGTATATATTTTCACAATAGAAGGACGAACGAGCTCAGCAACTCCTTCGGGAGTATATTTACCGTTTTCGTCTTTGAAGTTTTCCAGATCGTTTGCTCCTTCGGGCTTTGATTCGCGGTAGAGTACGACTTTCTGCGTATCTGCGAGCTTATCGAGCGCCTTATCGCTGTTTGCTACATCGTAGATTATCCCGAATATCGAAATGAGCAGAGCGGCAATAAGAATGAAGGAAAAGATCGCTATTAGTATCGCTTCACCGCGCGAACGCCGCTTTTTTTCGGCTCTTTCAGCCTCAGCCGCCGCAGCCTCAGCCTGAGCACGCTGACGGCGTTCGAGCTCTTCAAATCCGAGCGGCTCATACATGAATCTGTCATAGACAGGCTGCCGCGGCTGATCGTCATAGCTGCTGTGGGAATTATAATGCATTCCGCCGTATTGCTGCTGAGAACTGCTGTCATACTGCCCCTGTGAGCCGTGCTGGTAAGGCGGGGGAGGACTGCTTCTATTAGTGCTTTGTGGAGGTATATCATGCATTGAGCTGCTGCCTCCTGCCGGCTGCTGAGAGTCGTATACAGGAGTGTTATTATCCATATTTGTATTACCGTCAGACTGCGGTTTCTGATCGTCTGTCGGCATACCGAAGTTGTTATCTATATCGTCCATAGCTTATCCTTTCTTCTCCGGACCCTTTTCCGGTATCTGTACCAGAAATTCCGTATATTCTCCGTAAACACTCTTCACGACGATATGTCCGCTGTGGAGGTGTACTATCTTTCTTGAGATCGAAAGCCCGAGACCAAGCCCTGTAGTATCCTTTCCTCTTGAAGAATCGGTCTTATAGAACCGGTTGAATACTTGTTCTATCTCGCTGTTTTTTAATCCCTCGCCTGTATTCTTTATACCTATAGTGCATATTCCGTCAGAAGTCTCGAAACGGAACGAGAGCGTACCGTTATCATTTATGAATTTGACGGCATTTTCGATGAGGTTATAGAATACCTGCTGCATGAGGTCAGCGTCGGCAACAGCCACTATCCTGCCTTCGCCGAGCCCCTCGACCTCAAGGTTTTTGTCCTCGATCTTCTTCTCGAACATGAGGACGGTCTGTATGACGAGGTCGGTAAGGTTGGTCTCGCGGAAATTCGGCGACATAGTGCCGGATTCAAACCGCGACATATTGAGCATTGAGCTGATCAGTATCTTAAGGCGGTGTATCTCTTTAGAGACGAGGACGAGGTACTCGTTCTGACGTGATTTTGGGATAGTACCGTCAAGTATACCGTCAACAAAGCCGCCGACGGTGGTTATGGGGGTCCTCAGTTCATGCGAGACATTGGCGATGAAAGTCTTGCTGACCTCCTCGCTTTTTTCTACATTTGAAGCGAGGGCGTTTACGTGTTCTGTGATCTCCTTGGGAACTCCGGAAATATTAGTGCTGAGCTTTTCGTCGAAATTGCCCTTTGTGTAAAGCTCGCTTATCCTGAGAAAATCATTTTCATAGGCGGCAAATTTACTTATTCTCCGTTTATAGAGCAGATAATAGATATATATGCCGAATCCTGCAAAAATAATATAGAAAGCAGAAATTTTAATGGTAAAAAGGTTTATCTGGTCGGAATCTGCATAGAACATTGCATACATTCTATGAGATGAAGAAGGGTCTATGCCGTTTTTCAGGAAGAAATCACAGCCATAGAGTATATGGGGCTGATCCGTTGAAAATCCGCTTGTATCGAAATCGAGATATTCTTTGTCTTTAAGGTCTTTCATAGTGCTTTCGGACAGCTGTTTTACGTCCTTGGCGTTTTCATCGTATGACTTTGCGGAAAGGATACAGTTTCCGTCCGTATCGTAAATACGTATCGTAAGACCATATTCATCTTCAAGCTCTTTGTGAAGGAGCTGTGCATCCGGGGAGTTTATTTCCCACGGTTCATGATAGCTGCTTTTGAGAAAGCTTATGAACGTATCTCCTCTTGTTTTGAGTTCGTTCAGCTTTGTGCGCTTGTATATAGACGAGCTTATCGTGACCATAAGTACGAGAAGCACGGCGGTTATGGATATAAGAATAAATATCGAAAATCGAAAAAGCTTGTAATAAGAGCTTTTTTTATTCAACGCACATCACCTCGCTTATGTAAAACAGGGGACAAAGCGTCCCCTGTCCTACCTGTTTATTCTTCCTCGTCAGCCTCGAATTTATATCCTACGCCCCATACTGTCTTGAGAGCCCATTTATCGGAAACCCCCTCAAGCTTTTCACGAAGGCGCTTGATGTGAACATCAATAGTACGCGAATCGCCATAGTATTCAAACCCCCACACTTCATCAAGCAGCTGGTCGCGCGTATAGACCCTGTTGGGATTTGAAGCGAGATAGTAGAGCAGCTCGAGCTCTTTAGGCGGAGTATCTATATTCTTTCCGTTCACCTTGAGCTCATAGCTGTCCATATTGACAGAGAGCTTGTCGTAGTGGACCTCTTTTGATTCGGGCTCAGCGATGCTTGTGCCCACTCTTCTTGTAACTGCATTGATACGCGCGATTACTTCTTTTGCGTCAAAGGGCTTTACGATATAGTCGTCTGCGCCAAGCTCGAGACCGATCACCTTGTCGATAGTCTCGCCCTTTGCGGTTATCATGATTATCGGAACATTTGAACTGCGGCGTATCTCACGGCATACCTGCCAGCCGTCCTTACCGGGAAGCATTATATCAAGCAGTACCATATCGGGCTTGAGCGCATTGAATTTAACAACTGCCTCTTCACCGTCGTGTGAAAGAATAACGCTGTAGCCGTCTTTTTCAAGATAAAGCCGGAGAAGATCGCATATATTCTTGTCGTCATCGACGATCAGGACTTTTAAGCTTTTTTCGGTTGCCATGATTTTAAATACCCTCTTTCTTTGATAGTCGTGTACTTAAAGATATTATAACATATTATCATGAAAAAATCAACCTGCGCGGAGAGAAATTTCCAGTTTTTTTATCTTTGACGCGAAGACGGCAGCGCGGTGACTCCCTGCAGTTAAGCTGTGTACCAAATCTTTGATTTGGCTTTCACAGCTATATGCATAGCTGCAGGGAGATGTCCGTAGGACAGAAGGTCGCGGGTCCTGTTGGGACATCGCGCTTATAACACATTATCAGAAATAATTCAAGGGGAACAGGATAAAAATTCCTCATTTATTACGATACAGCCGCCGAAGCTCATCGCCAAAATCTCCCCACTCTTTGTGAATGGGGAGATCATATATCAGTCTATCTGGGGAAGTGTAGAAAACGAAGCCTTAAGCTCATCATCAGTGGGGATATAGTCGCTCATTTTGCCGTCGTTGTAAGCTGCATAAGCATACATATCGAAATAACCGGTACCTGTGAGACCGAAGAGAATGGTCTTTTCTTCGCCTGTTTCCTTACACTTGAGAGCTTCGTCGATAGCTGCCTTTATAGCGTGGCTGCTTTCGGGAGCCGGGAGGATACCTTCTGTTCTTGCAAACTGGGTTGCAGCCTTGAATACCTCGGTCTGCTCAACTGCGCGTGCCTCCATGAGTCCCTGATCGTAGAGCTCGGAGAGTACAGCACTCATACCGTGATATCTCAGACCGCCTGCGTGGTTGGGCGAGGGCATGAAGCCGCTGCCGAGGGTGTACATCTTCTGGAGTGGACAAACCTTGCCTGTATCACAGAAGTCATAAGCGTATACGCCTCTTGTGAAGCTCGGGCATGAAGCGGGCTCAACGGCGATTATCTGATAATCAGCTTCTCCGCGGAGCTTTTCGCCCATGAACGGCGAGATAAGTCCGCCGAGGTTGGAGCCGCCGCCTGCACAGCCTATGATGATATCGGGCTTGATACCGTATTTATCAAGAGCTATCTTGGATTCCATACCGATAACCGACTGGTGGAGAAGTACCTGTGAAAGGACGCTTCCGAGGACATAGCGGTAGCCCTCTGATGAAACTGCTGATTCAACTGCCTCGGATATAGCGCAGCCGAGACTTCCGTTGGTATCGGGGAACTCAGCCAGTATCTTTCTGCCTACTTCTGTAGTATCAGAGGGCGAGGGAGTAACGGAAGCACCGTAAGTTCTCATTACCTCGCGGCGGAAGGGCTTCTGCTCATAAGACACCTTTACCATGTATACCTTGCAGTCGAGGTCAAAGTATGAGCAAGCCATTGAGAGCGCTGTGCCCCACTGACCGGCACCGGTCTCGGTAGTAACGCCTTTGAGTCCCTGCTTCTTAGCATAATAAGCCTGAGCGATAGCCGAGTTGAGCTTATGGCTTCCGCTGGTGTTGTTGCCCTCGAACTTGTAGTATATCTTAGCCGGAGTTCCGAGCTTCTTTTCAAGGCAGTATGCTCTTACGAGCGGGGAGGGACGGTACATTTTGTAGAACTGCTGTATCTCATCGGGGATATCGATGAAGCGGTCTGTCTCATTGAGCTCCTGAGCTACGAGCTCGTCGCAGAAAACAGCAGACAGTTCCTGAGCAGTGCAGGGCTTGCCTGTGCCGGGATTGAGGAGCGGAGCGGGCTTTTTTTTCATATCACCGCGGACGTTATACCACTGTGTTGGCATTTCATTTTCTTCGAGATAGATTTTGTAAGGTATCTTTTCGTTTGACATAAGCATTTATTCCTTTCGTGCCTGCGTTTTGCAGGTTATTTTTTAGATATCAGGGCGCGGAGCCCGTGCCGCCGTTTTCGCGGTATAAGCAGAACAAAACAGAAATTCATCTCCGCGCCTGATGCTATTTCTGCGATTATATGCTACAAGCGAGGTGTGGCGTTAAAGAAATGAAAAAACGAAATTTTTCTCTGCGTTTCATTGCTTTTTAAAGCATAATATGATATAATGAATGCAGAGCATTCATTATAATTGATCAAAATGCCCTTGCAGATACGTGCTGTTCCACAGCACTCCCTGCAATCGGGCAATTATATCATAACGCTGCGCTTTTATGATATAATGAATGCAGAGCATTCATTATAATTGATCAAAACGCCCTTGCGGATACGTGCTGTTCCACAGCACTCCCTGCAAATCGGGCAATTATATCATAACGCTGCGCTTTTATGATATAATGTTAATGTTCGTTAGCTAACGGCTACTTAATGATATCACTGCGGTATTTGGCGCGGGTGCGGGCAATGCTCTCTTCGCTGCGCTTGATGAGGTTCAGCAGCGATGACGAGTATTGTGCATAGTCCTTTTGCAGTGTGGCGGTCGTGATGTAGAGTGTATCAAAATTATCTACGCAGTCGTTTCCGTCAATAGGAATGCCGCTCGAGGCAGCCTTTATGTTGGCTTCGCTCATTGAGACCATCGCATTGGCGCTGTCATTGGCTATGACCTTGGGTATACGGAAAAGCTTCTGATCGTTATGAGGATTCGCATTGTAAACGATACGGAAAAGCTTATACACCGTAAGCATAAGATAAGAGGAAACTTCCTTTATAAGCGTTATACTGTTTGCTTTCTGGGCAAGGCTGAAAAGCAGACTTATTGAGTTGTTTACTATTCTGCGGTTGAAGTTGATTATTTCGGGGGAGGGCATTTTGAGGGTATTATTTCCGTCGTCATCGGGAATATCCTCGATGGATATTGTTTTTCCTTCCGGCTCTGGAGTTCTGCCGAGGAGATAGTCGCAGGAAACATTGTAATAGTCGGCGATCTTTACGAGAAAGTTGAGACCGCATTCACGGATGCCTTTTTCATAGTGCGAGAGCAGAGCCTGTGAGATACCGAGGTCGGTAGCAGCCTGCTTCTGGCTTATGTGGCGTTCCTTTCTCTGAAGAGTGATGATCCTTGCAAAATCGGAATTCATTGAGTTTTCCTCCTATGACAAATAATAGTACATATCAAACAAATAGTGTATATTTATATTATAATACAAAATGTATAATTTGTAAATATGGTGAAATATGAAATAATCATGAATTAAAATGGGCGAATTTCGTAACTTTTACTAACAGTTAAAATTTTCCTGAGATATTTTGTGCATCATCAACAAAACCGGAGGTTTGAAAATGAAAGGATACAGATTAAGTATACTTCGTCACGGTATGACTGAGGCCAATGAAAAAGGGGTCTACATCGGAAGGACGGATACTCCGCTTTCCTCAAAGGGCGCGGCGGAGCTCGCTTCAAAGATGGACGAGCTCGATTATCCCACCGTCCATAGGGTATATTCCTCTCCATTGAAAAGATGTACCGAGACCGCTGAGATACTTTTCCCCTATACTCAGCTGTGTACCGTTGATGACCTCAAGGAGCTTGATCTTGGGCAGTTTGAGAACAAGAGCGTTGACGAGCTCATAGCGCGCGATGATTACAAGCAGTGGCTCAAGGGAGGGAAAGAGGCTCGCCCTCCGCATGGCGAGAGCCTCGAGGAGCTGACAGCCCGCACCTACAAGGCGCTGCATGAGATCATCATGGATATGATGAATGACGGTCTTACTCATTGTGCTGTAATCACGCACGGAGGCGTTATATCAAATATGCTCTCGTGCTATGGCTTGCCGAAATATGATCCGAGTGCTCTTTCGGCGGAATTCGGAGAGGGCTTTGACGCTATAGCGACAGCGCAGATGTGGTTGAATTCTCAGGCGGTGGAGATACTCGGCCGATGTCCATATGAAAAGATACAGAATCCGGACGATTTCTACACCTATTGAGGTTTTAAGCGTGGGGTCTCGCTCAGACGATACCATACCGATACATCACACCTAAAAACTAAAAAAGTATAATTGGCGGATTTTTCCTCATAATATCAGTAATTATCAAAAGGAGCTGATATTATGAGGGCAAGTGAGCTTATCCGCTATTCACGCGGATTTCTCAAGGGAAGACTTTCCGCGACTGCGGCAATATGTGTATTTCCTCTGTTCGCGGAGCTTTTCTTCCGTTTTGCAGAGGCAGCGGTGTACAGTCTTTTGCTGTATTTCGGTGAAATGCAGCCGGTTGCGCTTTTTCGGGCAGAAAGCCGCATACAGCTTGCGGTAATGCTGCTGTGCACGATTTTCAGGTGGATCACGGTATATCCGCTTGGATATGCAGCAGCGTTCCGACTTTGCACTATCTGCACGGACGATGGCAAAAGACGCAAGGTCCGTTTTTCAAGAGTTCTTATGAACAGACGCAGCTATAAGCGCTCGCTTGCGGCGGCTCTGTGGTCGAAGCTCGTGGGCTGCGCTGCATTGTTACCCGCCGTATTTTTTGGAGTTACGGCGTATTCGCTCATAAACAGCTCGCTTGATGCAAACGGCGTTTTCATGGCGGTCCATGCGATAGTGCTGACCGCAGTTTCGGCGGCGATATGGATATCGTGCAGGCTGAGTCTTTCCGCCATACCGTATCTGCTTGTGAAATTCCCGAAAAAAAGTCCGCTGAGGACTGTTTTGTATTCGCTGAGATTCATGAGCGGACGCAGAGGAGTTATAGTCAGGATTGGAGCTATGTGTCTGCCTTTGAGTCTGACTGTCGTAGGGATACCCGCTGCCGTGACAAGATTCAAGGCAGCGTATGCCCTTGCTATAGATATTTTTATACGGGAGGACGAATACGCTGCCCGAAAGCAAAAGGAGGAGGCCGCCGTTGAAAGAGATAAGACTGACAGTGGATACGCAGGCGCCTCTGCCGCTGAAAAGCTTTCTCACAGGAAAAAAAGGCGTCTCAAAGAGAATGCTGGCAAGACTTAAACGCATTGACGGCGGTATCACGCGCGGCGGAGCTCCGCTGCGCGCTGTGGATATGGTCCTTCCCGGCGACGAGATAGTTCTGCGCCTGAGCGATACGAGCTTTCTTGATGCGAATCCCGACCTGAATGTACCCGTTGTCTTTGAAAACGAGAGACTTGTGGTTTTCGACAAGCCCGCGGGAATGCCCGTCCACCCGTCGATACATCATCAGGGAGATACACTTGGCAATTTCTTTGCTTTCCTCTATCCGGATCTGACATTTCGCCCCGTGAGCCGTCTCGACAGAGATACCTCAGGGCTGTGTATCATCGCAAAGGACGCTCATGCGGCAAATCAGCTCCAAGGTAATTGCTCGAAGACCTACCTTGCCGCAGTTCACGGAGAGATACCCGAGAGCGGCACTATCAATGCCCCAATCGCACGCGAGCACGAGAGCATTATCCTGCGCTGCGTCCGTGAGGACGGGCGGGCTGCCATTACTCATTACAAGCGGGTGGCGTTCAATGATGTATATTCGCTTGCGGAGGTTTGTCCTGAGACGGGGCGTACTCATCAGATACGGGTACACTTTGCACATATCGGTCATCCACTCGCGGGGGACGATATGTACGGAGGACTCCGCACAGATATCTTCCGCCATGCACTGCACTGCGCAGAGATAAGATTTCCGGATCCTATGACCGGAGGGGAGATAACAGTGCGCTCGCAGCTGCCGAAAGACATCAAAGAATTATTCTAATAATGTTATCCTTTTGGCGGGAGTTTGAGGACGGAGTCTTCAATATAGACTCGTCGGAGACACAATTATTTTACGGAGGTATATAAAATGGAAAGAATTGCAAGCTTTCAGGTAGATCACACAAAATTCGGCGTGGGTATGTACATATCACGCATAGACGGAGATATCGTAACTTACGATGTGCGCATGGTAAAGCCAAACGGCGGAGTTTATGTTTCAAACCCGTCGCTTCACACAATAGAACACCTTTTTGCCACATACGCCAGAAATTCAGAATACGGCAGCAAGGTCGTATATGTCGGACCTATGGGCTGCCGCACGGGCTTTTACCTGCTTACGAGAGATCTGCCTCATGAAGATGCGATAAAGCTCGTCCGCGATGCATACAGCTTCGTTGCTTCATATGACAGCGAGATCCCCGGCTGTACGGTCGAGGAGTGCGGAAACTACCTCGAACATGACCTCGAAGCCGCGCGCAAGGACGTTCTTCCGCTTTTGAAAAAGCTTGAGGGATACACCGTGGAAATGCTCAATTATACATGGCATTTTGACCAAAAGTAAGCCGGATTTTTTGTGCATACGTACAAAAATTGTACCTGCACGCGAAAAACGACGGTTTTGTCGTTGTATTTTCACAGTATGTTGCTATAATATTACAGTGTAACCACTTTGTAACATTTTATGAAAGGAGCTGTTGTCATGGATAAGGAACGTCTTGAGGACGCGGAAGATACCGATGAGCTGTTTCCCGCTGAGAATACGGACGTTTCTCCCGAGGACGATCTGCGCAGATCAGGCGGCGGTGCTGCCGGTATATTCATAAGAGCAGGACTTTTCACAGTAAAGCTCTTGGCAGGCATACTGCTTGGTATTATAAAAGGGATAAGGTTTATTCTGACGGAGCTTTTTGAACTTGCCAAGGATATCTTCAAGGCTTTGCTGTGGATACTCAAGGAGCTTACCGCTCCGCTCAGAAACCGCTTCAATATAAACAAGGAGCTCCAGCGCGAGATGATAAAGGCAAAAAAAGACGGAAAAAGCGCTCATGCAAAAGCAATGGTGCGATTCTGGGGGTCTTATCTTTTCGGCGAGGACGGAGTTTTTTATACTGCCTTCAATTATGTGCTGCCCATAGTCTCGATAGCCTTTCTGATAGGCGTTATAAGGTATGGTTCGGGACTGCAATACGGAATAAGCGTTGAGTACAACGGCAGGGAAATAGGCATTATCTCTGCGGAGGCAGATTTTGAGGCTGCCGAGCGAGAGGTGCGGCAGAGAATATCATATTCCGAAAATGAAGAGCCTGTGGATCTTTCGGCAAAATTTTCTCTCAGGATAATCTCGGAAAGCGACAAGATAGTCTCTCCGGAGCAGCTTGCAAATGAAATGCTTGCGGCTTCGGACGAGGAGCTTACAGAGGCTTACGGTATCTATATCGACGGCAAATTTATCGGCGCTGTGGAGGATAAAACACCTATTCAGGACGCTCTTGCGGAAAGGCTGCTGAATTACAAGGTGGACGGTATAGTAAGAGATCTGGAATATAAAAATAAGATAGAGTATTCTCACGGTATCTATCTTGAAAACAGCGTTATGGAGGAACAGGCTGCTATAGACCTGCTTACATCTACTACCAGCAAAAAGGCTGTCTATATTGCTCAGTCCGGCGATACGGCTGTTTCAATAAGCCAGAAGTATAACATGGAATTCGATGAGCTTGAAAAATTAAATCCCGGCATTTCAGAGCGCTGCAGTGCGGGCAGGATAGTCAATGTAATGGAAAATGAAAGCTATCTTCCCATACAGTACATCAGGGAAATGGAGATGATCTCGTTTCTTGATTATGAGACAGTAGAGGTCGAGACCAGTTCGCTCAATGTAGGAGTAGAGGCTGTTATAGTAAAGGGCGAGCGCGGAGAAAAGGTAAGCAATATCGAGATAACCTATGTTGACGGCAAGGAGTATTCAAGAAAAACTCTCAGTGCCGAGATAACAAAGGAACCTGTTGTTGAGCAGGTGGGTATAGGAACCTACTCTGCAAGACCTGACAGCACAGACACAAAGCTATATGGAACAGGAGAGTTCTCGTGGCCGGTTGACGGAGGCTACATCAGCGACGTTTTCGGAGGCGAGAGAAATCACAAGGGACTGGATATTGCTGCTCCCGGCGGAACGGATATATATGCCTCTGCGGACGGAGTGGTAGTCTCGGCAGGCTGGAACTCCGGCGGCTATGGCTATTTTGTAATGATAGATCATCTTAACGGTTATCAGACCGTATACGCTCACATGAGCTCGGTATATGCTACTGAGGGCATGGAGGTAATGCGCGGACAGCTTATAGGTGCTGTTGGCACAACAGGACATTCTACCGGAAACCATTGCCACTTTGAAGTAAGGTACATGGGTGTATGCAATAATCCTGCAAATTAATCCCAGCATCGAATCCATTGTATTGACGGCCTTATATAACATCCCCGCAACGGGGCCGCCCAAAATCGTATAAAACAAGGGAGCGCACACTCCGTCGGATGTATTTTCGGCTACCGTTTCGACGGTTGCCCTTATGATCCCCTCCTCATCCAGATTCACGGTATCACGTCCGACTATCATGGACAGATCGGATCTTGCTCTGCATATATCATCTGCTCCAAGATCCTTCATCACGATCATGCTCTCGTCATACAGGCTCCGTGAAGCCAGTATATAACAGGTAAGGATCGCCTCCACTGCCATTCCCGCATAAGCATGACACGCATAGGCAGCCGTCAGGACAAGTGCGGTCAATCCAACAGTTACCAGAACTACAATGATCACCAGCAGACTTCCGCGACATATCAATCTCTTTTCATCTCTTATCTCCGACAGACGATCACGTCGGTACGGTTTCTTTCCACTGCTTTTCGCAGCCTTCTCCCCGGCAGAATCCCCGGCCTCGACGTCCGGATACAGCTTTTTTTCCAGAAAAGAAATAAGCCTGCCGATCCATGCTACCGGGTGGGGAATGCCGTGGGGATCTCCTATAATGAGATCAAGCACGCACCCGATCGCCAAGGCGGTCATATGATAACAGATCAATTCTTTCATTCTCTGTTTCTAATTCCAATATATACCCATCCAGATTCGGAACGATATTGTTGTAAAAATCATTAGCCGCAAGCGTACACATCACAGACATTATGTTTCCGCCATGACAGACGATCACCGCATCCTTATCACTCCCCAGAGAGGTCTTAATGATATGGGCAAACGTGCGCATGCTTCTCTCTATCAGCTCATCCATGGACTCTCCGCCCGGGATCCTGTCGCGCCCACCGCTGTCGATCCACGCCTGATACCTTGGATCACCATCCATTTCAATATGAGTGTGACCGTCGAGAATGCCGAAATCCAGTTCCTTAAGGTCATCGATCACGGTCATGTCCTTACTGTCAAACAGAAGTCCGGCTGTCTCCTTCGCCCTTATCATGGGACTCGTAAAAAGTAAAAATCTATCACCCGTGATCCTGCGGATCCCGTTACGTGCATTAAGGGTATCGGCTCGGCCGGCATCAGACAAGGGTTCATCACTCCGGCACCCCAGGAATCTTCCGGATTCATTTCCCTGTGTTTTGGCATGTCTTATCAAAATGCATCTTTTTTTCATGGTATAAACAAAGTAACGGCCGCGATCGAAATACTGCCCAGGACTTCACACATTGTAAGATAATACCCTGCGGTATCACCGGTAGCGCCTCCGAATTCCCTTATGACCATATGCCTGTAATACAGACTTACCGCGATCAGCGTAACAGCAATGGCAGAAGCATAAATTATCCCCAAAAAGCCAAGAGCCAAAAGTGAGATAATTATCCACGTCCACAGTGAAAAAAGCAGTCCTCCGCGCCCGCCCGAGGTCTCAGCAATTAACATTCCATCGCTCTTTGCGGGCTTTGCGGTAACGGCAAGCAGACCGCTTAAAGCTCTTGACAGCACAAAGAGAATGCAAAAGGAAAGCACGGCTTTTACGCTGCCGGAATGTACGATCACGCCTGCTGCCCCGAAAAAAGCAAGCACCGTACTGATAAGACATATGACCGCAAAAGCCCCTATATGCGGATCCTTAAGAATCTCCAGTTTTTTCTCTACTGAGCCGTAGGATCTCCGCGCATCCATCGTATCCATATAGCCGTCCAGATGGAAGCCGCCCGTCACCAGTATCGGTATCAGAACAAATACGATACCCGTTACGAACTCGGGAATCCCCGGATAGAGACACAGCCTGTAGGCAGCATAAACAAGTGCTCCCGTCACTGCCCCAACCATCGGAAAAAAGACAAGGCTGTGACCGTAATCCTCATCGCTCCATTCAAAATGCGGCATCGGAATCCGCGAATATATCGAAAAGCTTACCGCCATCCATCTTAAAAGCTTCATGATAATTTCCTGTACGTGTCCTTTGTCCTTTAACCTTTATTCCTGATCCTTATATGTGTACCGCCCGGTTCTATCGCCCGGAACCGTGATTCAGGGGCAGATTACTTTTGACCCCGGCAACATATCTATAACTCTGTCTGCAAAACCCGCTATCCTGTCGTTAACCGCATTATTGAGTCTGACATACAATACTGTCTCATCATCATATTCCTCAAAGGAATACTCCGAACTATAGTCCGATTCCGTGGACTTATTATCTGAACTCACGCCTGCAACAATGAATAACAGTATCCATAAACCAGCAATGACAATTGCCGTTATTGACATCCACTTTTTTCTTCCATCGGTTTTAGATAAATCTATAATGGCCATAACCAACCCTATCATCGATAAAAAGCCGAGAAACGAAAATATGAAGGCTATAATGGCCAACGGAGAATGCTTTTCATAGTATTTACCATAAGACTGATCATGCTGCGATCCTTGGTAATATGGCATATTTGATTGGCTATACGATTGCGTGTAGCTACCAGTCACAGTACCGCCAGGAGCATTCCCTGCATTTCCATTGAAATTCATGTTAGCGACCGGTAATCCGCAATTAGGGCAGAATGCCACGCCTTCATGGATGGGAGCAAAACACTTTGGACAAGTTCTCATAATCAAACCTCATCATTACATGTGTGATACATGTCAACATACACAGTCAACTATCTCTCACGATGTCATCGCAAGCATGGTTCAGATTCAATAATACAATTATATCGGCAGAATCTTTATAATGCAAGCTGTACATTTGCAATTGCATGTCTTCAAATTGTTTATGCCATATTTTCAAAATTATAGACTATTAAGGGTGTGACTAAAACACCTGGAACCATGACGCTTTACATATGGTAACAATGAGATGAATGCAGAATTCGAAGAAGAATATAAAATAATCGGTTTGAATATCGCATATTATCGCAAATTGAGAGGCATGACACAGATACAGCTGGCAGAGAAAATAGATATCAGCAGAACACACTTGAGCAACATCGAGGCGCCCAACATCCCTACCTCATTATCCTTAGATGTCCTGCTCAAAGTTTCAAAAGCTCTAGAAACCCCACTGAGTAAGCTCGTAGCAATTCCGTTGGATTACAATGCATGACTCCCAATAGCGTAACACATCTTTGCCTTAGGAAATATGTCGATATTTGGGGAAAGCTTGATTTTTTGATAAACTTTCCAAAAATTCAAGCCATTATATTGCCTTTAAATGGGGAATTTGTCTTTAGGGCCGTATAATCCGACTGGTTCAGAGGGAACAAACTGCCGAATGTCAGATGATATTCGGATGTCTTTTGGGGATGAAATCAAAAGATTGCAGATTTTTGCCATGGTAAACAATTAACAGTATCGTAGCAACGATCATTCATAGCAGATCATAAATATATCAAAAGCAGGCGGCTTGCGCCACCTGCCGGTGATGAATGATCCAGGATAAATGAACCACTGACTCCGTCCCCGGGTGTCATTCCCTGTATCATCCGACACATGCACCCACGATGCAGCTCTTTTTGCAGAAGCAGATGCCGTAAGAGACCACTCCGGCGTAGCCGTCATCGAGGATTCCCTCCTCATACTTTCTGTCACGGATCTGGTCATATGCTTCCTTTAGCCCGTCCTGCATCTCGTTAAACTTACGTCTGATCTTGATCTCAAAGATGATCGCCGGATCGGTCGGATTTTCCGGATACAGCACGATGTCCGGCCGTCCGTCACCTTCCTCCCTGTTTGAGCGCGGCTGATAATCCGGCACTCCATATAAAAGCGACAGGAAGAAGCCATGATAGAAGGATTCGTCATTGTCAAATACGCTGATGCTCCTTTTAAGAAGCTTTGTGACATAATTCGCCATTCCCTCCGTATCTCCCTCCAATACGGCCCTGTTAAGCGC
>CALEPT010000189.1 GCA_937910385.1 uncultured Ruminococcus sp.
ACAATGCAGGATACGTTAAGAGGCCAGATGACAATAGCCGGTTCAGCTATTGAGGGCCTCATGATAGAGATCGGGAATGTTATAGCTCCATATGCAAAAATTGCGGTTTATGGCTTCACTCGTGTCATATCAGGAATAACGAAGTTTCTGAAGGAACACCCTATAGCGAAATCAATAATTGCTTGAGGTGCAGGAATATAAGCATTAAGTGTTGGAATAACCGCTCTCAAATACTCATGGTTAGCAATCAAACTTCCATTTCAGTCAATGCGTGTAGCTATGGATTTACTGAACGCGAAAACTTTAGAGAACGCAGGAGCATTAGCAGAGGCCGGAAAGAAGGCCGGATTATTCTCAAAGTTATCCGGGAAATTATCACCTGGAGCTAAGGGAATTGGCAATATGTTCAAGGCGATCGGCAGCAGCATATCTCATCTACAAGAACTGGGACAAAATAAAAGCGTGGTGGAACTCATGGACACTTGCCGATTTATTTGCCCCTGTGAAGGAATTTGCACGAGATGCACAGGCTTATGTTATAGAAAAGTGGAAAGACCTTAAAGCATGGTGGGATTCTTGGTCATTTGCTGACGTATTCGCGCCAGTGAAGGGCTATGCGTATGAAGCATGGGGTTACGTCAGTCAGATGTGGAATGATTTTGCGACATAGTGGGATTCATGGTCGCTTAAAGACATATTCCCTGAAAGTTTTTCGGTCTCATGGGACAGCATATTGTCAGACTGGGAAAATACAAAAAGTATTCTCTCAGCTGGCTGGCAGAACATTAGCAGTATTTTCACACTCGAACACTTGGGCAATGTCTGGGAACATCTCACAAATAGTTTTGATAGCGTGAAAGAATTATTGCTTTCAGGCTGGAATAACCTTGCTGGAATGCTGCACATAGATTTTTCGGACAGAATATCGGTATAGACACCGTCGAGCTCCATAGTAATGGGAAAGCTGTTGAAATTTTGCAGAAAGACTATTTTTCTTTCGCCGTTTACCCTGTAATTAGCCGTAACTCCGTCCGGCAGAGGAGTGCTTATAGAGCGTTCGAGCTGGAGCTCCACATCACGTTCTCCGATAATTTCATTCAGCAGAGTTGTATCCGGAATCGAGCAAATATGAAATGCCCATCCCTTTCCGAAATGATTTTCAGTCATGGCAGGCGTTCCTTTGTAATAGTCACATTTATATTTCGCAAGCTGATGACCTTTTGCAGTGTGAACTATCTCGCAGATATCGTGAAGCTCAAATTCCTTTCCGTTGAAATTCAGAGAGTTTTTTTGACCGTCGTGCAATCCGTCGATCTCTTCTACCCACATTCCGAAAACATCGCTGAGCTTTTCCTCGGTCGCTTCGCCAAGGAAACAGAGATCGGTGTCGTTTACCACGCCTGTAAAAGCAGTGGAAATGAGTGTTCCGCCCTCGCTCACAAAGCTGCGCAGTTTCTCCTGAATGCCTCCGCGGAACATATACAGCATAGGTGCGATAATGAGCTTGTATCCGCAAAACTCGCTGTCACAGTCAAGGATATCGACGTTTATGCCGTTTCGGAAAAAGTAGTCGTAGCAGTTTTGTATAAGTCCGAAATAGTCAAGTCCTGCATTGCGGGGACCTTGTATCTTATCGAGAGCCCACTTGTTTTCGGTATCGAAGATTATCGCAGCTTCCGCAGGAAAGGAACTTCCGTAAACAGTTTTTGAGAGGTTTTGCAGATCTGCTCCGGTCTTAGAGACTTCTCGGAAAACTCTTGTATTGTCTGTACCTGTATGCGAAATGACCGCTGAATGGAATTTTTCTGCGCTGCCTCTGCTTTGTCTGAGCTGGAAATACATTCCTGAGTCAGAGCCGTGCGCAATCGCATTGATGACGGAAAGTTCGTGCATATTAGGCTTTTTCAGCTTGCTAACGCTTCTCCAGTTGGTCGTTGAAGGGGTACACTCCATAAGCAGGAACGGCTGCTTTTTTATCGACCTCATCATATCGTGAGAGAGTGACTCATTCCTTGCCGTGATGAAGTCACTGACATTCGGATTATGCCAGTCGGGGTAGCTGTCCCACGATACGACGTCGAGCTCACGGCCGAGCTTGAAGTAGTTGAGTTCGTAGGCGTAAATGCCCATGAGATTTGCCGTCACAGGAATATCTGGATCCACGGACTTTACGGCGGATATCTCAGCTTTCATAAAGTCGATTGTGCGGTCAGTAACGAATCTGCGCCAGTCAATGTCAAGACCGTGAATAGAGGTCTCGCCCATATATGAGGGACTGTGCAGCTGAGACCAATCAGTATATGTGTGCGACCAGAAGTGCGACCACCATGCATGGTTCAGGTTATCAAGAGTTCCATATTTTTCTTTCAGCCATTCGCGAAATTTTTCTTGACAGAGCTCGCAGTGGCACTCACCGCCATACTCGTTGGAAATATGCCATAGGATAACAGCCGGATGAGAAGCATACCTCTCGGCGAGCTTTGTGTTGATGATACGAACTCGTTCGCGGTAGGCAGGGGAGGTGTAGCAATGATTGTGGCGGTGTCCGTAGAAATTTCGCATACCGTTCTGACCAACGCGCAGAACCTCGGGATATTCCTGTGCAAGCCATTGCGGCCGTGCGCCCGACGGAGTTGCAAGATTTACGTAAATCCCGTTTGCATAGAGCTTTTCTATCACCTCGTCGAGCCATTCAAAGCAGAATTTGTCTTTTTCGGGTTCGAGAGCTGCCCATGAAAAAATTCCAAGGCTCACGCAGTTGATATTGGCTTTTTTGAACAGCTCGATGTCTTTATCGAGAATGTCGGGATAATCGCGCCATTGCTCGGGGTTGTAGTCTCCGCCGTGGAGAATGTGAGGAAATTTCGGGGTAGAGACTGTCATAATTTAACTCCTTTCAAAAACAGGGGAACCGAAAAGCTCCCCTGAAATATAGGTTTTATTTGGTTCCGAAAATACGATCACCCGCATCGCCTACGCCGGGGATTATGAATTTGTCCTCATTAAGACCCTCGTCCATAACGCCTGCGTATATCTCAACGTCGGGGTGTGTCTTCTGTACGTTTTCAACACCCTCCGGCGAGCAGATAATGCACATGAACTTGATATTTGTAACACCGAGCTTTTTCAGTTCCGTTATCGCTGCGACAGCGGAATTTCCTGTTGCAAGCATTGGGTCAAGAATTATTGCGTGTCTTTCAGCGATATCATCGGGAAGCTTGGAGTAATAAGTTACGGGCTCGTGAGTATCGGGATCACGAAAAATTCCTATGTGACCTACTTTAGCAGCGGGAACGAGAGAGGTAACACCGTCAAGCATGCCAAGACCTGCGCGCAGTATCGGTATAAAGGCGAGTTTCCTTCCCGAAATGACCTTTGTTTTGGCAACAGCAAGGGGAGTTTCCATTTCTATCTCCTTTAAGGGAAGGTCGCGTGTCGCCTCATAGCAGATGAGATTAGCTATCTCAGCAACGAGCTCGCGGAACTCCTTTGTGCCTGTGTTCTTATCTCTTAAAAGAGATATTTTATGCTGAATCAGGGGGTGATCAATTATATGAATCTGTGACATGGTAATGTCTCCTTTCGGTTATTTATTTTCAAGTTCTGTTATTAGGTCGATGCGTCTTTGGTGACGACCGCCCTCGAAACCTGTTGTCAGAAAAATTTCCGCCAGCTCGGCGGCAAGTCCGCAGCCGAGCGTTCTTGCACCGAGGCACATAACGTTTGCGTCGTTGTGAAGCCTTGTGAAGCGTGTTGAGAATGAATCACTGCAAAGCGCAGCTCTTATACCTTTTATTTTATTGGCAGCCATAGACATACCGATACCGGTACCGCAGATAAGTATACCTTTATCGCAGTGTCCTGCTATAATTTCGTTACAAAGCTTTTCTGCAACAACAGGATAATCGCAGGGTTCTCCGTCAGTACCCATATCCATAAATTCAAAGCCCTGAAGTGACAGAGCTTCAATGATCGCGTTTTTCATTTCAACGCCTGCGTGATCGCATCCGATCGCTATCATAATCTTTCTCCAATCTATTTTACTTATTTTCTTTATCCTCAAGATCCTTTTCAGCTTTTACCTTTTGCAGATACGATACATTCAGTTCAGCAGGCGATATCAGCTTAGCAGAAGCTCCCGCGAGACAAACACCTGCCGCATTCTGCAACCGTCCCTGCGGAGGTGCAATAATGAAAGCAGGGGAGCGGTAGTCAGCGAAAAAGTCAGCAGCACCGTCTCCGCAAAGGAGAGTTTTTTCAGCATTAAATGCCAGAAATTCTGCAAGTTCATCGCGGCTTATCAGCTGTTCTCCGCAGATAGGCTCTATAGAATAACCGTCGCATTTATAGGTGGAGGTGTAAATCAGTTCTCCACGTGCTTTAATTATGCTGCATATTGCTCCGATAAAAGATATATTATTGCACGCAATAGCAGTCAATGTTGAAACTCCGCAGCATTTTATATCAAGTCCTAAGCACATTGCTTTTACTGCGGCAACTCCTATTCTTAGTCCTGTATATGATCCGGGTCCGTTAGCGACGGCAATACCTCCGAGTTCGGATATTTTTTTGCCTGACTGCTCTAAAATATCCTTTACCATTGGCATAATTACCTGAGAGTGTGTTTTTTGAGTATAAATCGAACTCTGAGCAAGGAAAATCTCACTTTCTGTATCGAATAAGGCAGCAGAAGCGACCTTTCCCGACGTATCAATCCCAAGCAGCAGCAAATCTTCCACCGTCCTCTATAATTATCTCGCGTTCATTTTCGTTTAGAGCATTTATTGTAATGTAAATTGTTTTAACGGGGAGAAATTCTTTGATATTCTCCGACCATTCTATCGCAGCGACATTCTCGTCAAAGGGATAGTCGTAAAATCCGGTAGATTCAAGATCTTCCTCAGAATTGATACGATACATATCAAAATGATAAAGAGTGATATCCTTGCCTCTGTACTCATTAACAAGTGCAAAAGTAGGAGATGTAACAGAGTCGCCGATTCCGAGTCCTATTGAAAGACCTCTTGTAAATGTAGTTTTTCCTGCACCGAGCCCGCCGTTATATGCAATGATATCACCTCGGCAGAGCAGACTGCCGAGCTTTTTGGCAGCATTTATGGTTTCTTCGGGAGTATGGGTAATTATTCTCATAGCTTGCACCGTCAGAAAAGCCCGGTAATATTGCCTTCATTGTCACAGTCGATGTTAAGAGCGGCAGGATCCTTAGGTAACCCCGGCATTGTAAGGATATCTCCGGTATATATAACAACAAATCCTGCGCCTGATGAAAGCTTAGCGTCACGTACTGTTATATTGAAATTCTTAGGCTTTCCAAGCAATGACGGATTATCAGAGAGCGAATACTGTGTCTTAGCTATACATACAGGGATATCCCAGAAACCTATGCTCTCAATTTCTTTAATGGCTTTTTCTGCCTGAGCAGTAAATGTAACGCCATCTGCACGATATATTTCCTTGGCAATTATCTCTACCTTCTGCTTTATGGGGATATCCGTATTATACAGCGGTTTGAAGCCGGAATCACTTCCGGAGCACAGCTCAATAGTTTCGCATACCTTTTCGGCAAGATCTCTTCCGCCTTCGCCTCCCTTTTCAAACACCTCGCACATAGAGACCTCTACACCCATTTCCGAGCAGAAGTCCTCGACGAATTTAATTTCATCCTGAGTGTCAGTGACGAAGCGGTTTATTGCAACAACCACCGGAACATGATATTTGTGCATATTTTCGATATGTGTTTTCAGATTTACTATACCCTTTTCAAGAGCCCACATATTTTCTTTTGCAAGATCGGACTTCTGCACTCCGCCGTTATATTTCAAAGCTCTTATTGTTGCAACAAGAACTACGCAGGCAGGTGTAAGTTCACCAAAGCGACACTTTATATCGAAAAATTTCTCAGCACCGAGATCCGAACCAAAGCCTGCCTCGGTAATACAGTAATCACCGAGTTTTAGAGCAAGCTTTGTCGCTCTGAGTGAATTGCAGCCGTGAGCGATATTTGCAAACGGTCCTCCATGAATAAACGCAGGATTATTTTCAAGAGTCTGAACAAGATTTGGTTTTAAAGCGTCCTTGAGAAGAGCTGTCATAGCTCCGCAGGCACCTATCTGCCTTGCGAAGACAGGCTCACCGCTCATTGTATATGCAACCAGAATATTTCCAATACGCTCTTTCAGGTCAGCGATATCAGCAGCAAGACAAAGTATAGCCATTATCTCCGAAGCAACCGTTATGTTAAAGCTGTCCTCTCGCGGGAATCCGTTAGCCTTTCCGCCGAGAGCTACGATAGTGCTTCTAAGGGCACGGTCATTCATATCAAGGCAGCGCTTGAACATTATTCTTCTCTGGTCTATCTGTAGAGCATTTCCCTGATGAATATGATTGTCTATCATAGCACAAAGGAGATTGTTTGCGGCAGTAATAGCATGCATATCACCGGTAAAGTGAAGATTTATGTCCTCCATAGGAACAACTTGTGCATATCCGCCTCCGGCAGCTCCGCCCTTTATACCAAAGACAGGACCAAGTGATGGTTCACGCAGAGCAAGTACAGCGTTTTTTCCGATCTTTCCCATAGCCTCAGCAAGACCAACACTGACGGTAGTCTTTCCTTCGCCGGCAGGAGTAGGATTGATGGCAGTAACAAGGATGAGTTTTCCGTTCTCTTTGTCTTTAAGTTTTGAGTAAAGTTTTTCCGAAACCTTAGCCTTATAATGCCCATAAGGTTCAAGATGATCCTCTTCAATTCCCAGACCTGAAGCGATGTCGGTTATCCGTTTCATCTGTGCGTTCTGAGCAATTTCTATATCTGATAGCATAAAATTATCCTCCGGATTGAAAATATATATTTATTATACCATATAGCGTTCAAAAAATCAACGAATCGCGGAGAAAATTTTCCATTTTTTATTGCTTTATCTCAACTCGGCGGTGCGGGCTGCGTACTTATGCCATATAATAGCTTATAAATGCAAGGTTTTTAGAAAATCAGATTGTTTTAAATCAGAAAAATTCGTGAACGCTTTTGAAAAGTATTGACAAAATAAATATACTGTGATATAATACTAACATAAGTTATCTTCGGGGCAGGGTGAGATTCCTGACCGGCAGTAAAGCCTGCGAGCCTATTGGGTTGATCCGGTGAGATTCCGGAGCCGACGGTAAAGTCCGGATGTGAGAAGATAAAAGAGCGCGTGCGCTTGTAAAAGTATTTAATGCCCCGATTTATCGGGGCTTTTTGTTTAAAATATGGAGACTTGAATGAACTGCATAATAAGAGAAATAAGAAAAAATGAATACCACCTGCTCGATGATTTTTTATACGAGGCGATATTTATTCCTGAGGGAGTCGAACCACCGCCGAGAGATATAATTCAAGAAGAAGCATTACAGGTCTATATAAAGGACTTCGGTAAGTTATCGGACGACAGATGTCTCATGGCGGAGGTCGGCGGAAGGATAATCGGAGCAGTTTGGGTTCGGATAATGAACGATTACGGTCATGTTGACGACAGTACTCCCTCTCTTGCAATATCTCTGTATAAGGAATACCGAGGTCACAGGATAGGTACTCAGTTGATGAAGCAAATGCTTGAACTGCTGAAAAACAGCGGCTATAAGTGTGTTTCTCTGTCGGTCCGGAAAGCAAATTATGCCGCTAAAATGTATCTCTCACTCGGCTTCGAGCCATTTGAAAAAAATGCAGACGAGATGATAATGATCTGTGTACTTTAAGGAGTAGTTTAATATGACTGACTGTGAATATATGCTCGAAGCTTTAAAGCTTGCCATAAAAGGTATGGGTTTTGCTTCGCCGAACCCAATGGTGGGAGCGGTTATAGTCCGTGACGGCGAGATAATCGGGCGCGGATATCACAAAAAATACGGAGAGCTCCATGCAGAGCGCGATGCCTTTGCGTACTGCGATTCACGTGGTATAGACTGCAAAGGCGCGGATATGTATGTCACGCTTGAACCATGCTGTCACTATGGAAAGCAGCCACCTTGCACCGAAGCGATAATCGAGCATGGTATAAAACGAGTTTTCATAGGCTCCTCCGATCCCAATCCGCTTGTTGCGGGGAAGGGAACCGCTATCCTCCGGGAGCACGACATTGAGGTCACAGAGGGCGTACTAAAGGACGAATGCGACAGGCTCAACGAGATATTTTTCCACTATATCACGACGGGACTACCGTTTGTCACTATGAAATACGCTATGACTATGGACGGAAAGATAGCCTGTTATACCGGTGAGTCGAAATGGATAACAGGTGAGGAAGCGAGACTTCATGTTCAGCACGAGCGATTAAAGCATTCCGCTATAATGGTCGGAGTGGGGACTGTCCTTGCAGATGACCCAATGCTTACCTGCCGCCTTGAAAACGGACGAGATCCTTACCGAATAATCTGTGACAGCTCACTGCGGACTCCACTTGAAAGTAATATAGTGCGAACTGCAAAAGACGTACCGACTATAATTGCTGCCGCACGTACTTCCGATCGTTTTAAGAAATATGAGGCATTAGGCTGTGAAGTAATAGAGTGTGGTGACGAAACACATGAACGAGTTGATCTTGCGAGATTGATGAAAATATTGGGTGAACGCAAAATAGACAGTATTCTTCTGGAAGGCGGTTCTATCCTTAACTGGTCAGCGATGAACGCGGGGATAGTAAACAAGGTACAGGCGTATATCGCGCCTAAGATTTTCGGCGGAAAAGATGCCCCGTCACCCGTTGGTGGATTTGGAGCGCCTGCTCCCGACAGAGCGTTTATGCTCGAAGCTCCTGAGATATCACACTTCGGAGAAGATATTATGATAGAAAGCAGGGTGAAATATGTTCACGGGAATAGTTGAGGAGATCGGAAAGGTACTTCGTGTGCATAAAACAGGCAACTCCTCATTTATAGAGATACAGGCTGAAAAGGTGTTATCTGACGTTCATATCGGTGACAGTATTGCTGTCAATGGAGTCTGCCTGACCGTTACAAAGTTCAGCAGTGATACTTTTCGGGCAGATGTTATGAATGAGACGCTTAGCCGTTCGTCTCTTGGCGCGCTTAAAAGCGGAAGTCCCGTGAATCTTGAGCGTGCTATGTCAGCTGACGGACGCTTTGGCGGACATATCGTTTCGGGACATATCGACGGTACAGGGACTATAACAGACATAGAAAATGACGGTATCGCTGTCTGGTATACAATATCAGCTTCTTCCGATATCATGAGGTATATCGTTGAAAAGGGATCAATAGCAATAGACGGGATAAGCCTGACAGTCGCAAAGGTCACAGATATATCTTTTAGTGTATCTATAATCCCTCATACGGCAAGTCAGACTATTCTGGCATCAAAAAAAGCGGGCGATATTGTCAATCTTGAAAATGACATCATAGGAAAATACGTAGAAAAGCTCATGAAGCCCACTGAAAGCACTTTTAAATCAGACAAGATAACTATGGAGTTTCTTGCGCAAAACGGATTTTGATCCAAAAGGAGGTAAACCATGTTTGAATACAATACAGTAGAGGAAGCCGTTGAGGCTCTGAGAAACGGTGAAATTATCCTCGTCACTGATGATGAAAACAGGGAAAACGAGGGTGACATGATATGTGCCGCAGAATTTGCAACGACTGAAAATGTAAATTTTATGGCAGCCCATGCAAAGGGACTCATCTGTATGCCTATGAGCATTGAGTTGTGCCATAAGCTCCACCTGCCGCAAATGGTAGACTATAATACTGATAACCACTCAACGGCATTCACTGTATCGATAGATCACGTTGATACTACAACCGGCATTTCTGCGGCAGAACGCGGCTTTACAGCGAGAATGTGCGTGGAAGATAACGCCAAGCCCGAGAACTTCCGCCGTCCGGGGCATATGTTTCCGCTTACTGCTAAAAAGAACGGAGTCCTTGAGCGTGAGGGGCACACTGAAGCAACAGTCGATCTCATGCGGCTTGCAGGGCTTAAAGAATGCGGTCTGTGCTGTGAGATAATGCGTGATGACGGAACGATGATGAGAACTGCCGAGCTTCAGGAAAAGGCGAAGGAATGGGGAATGAAGTTTATTACCATTCAGGCAATAAAGGACTATCGCAAGTGCAATGATGTACTTGTGGAATGTGTGGCAAATACAAAGCTGCCTACAAAATACGGAGAATTCCGAGCTCTCGGCTATGTTAACAAGCTCAACGGTGAGCATCATGTGGCTCTCGTGAAAGGAGATATAGGAGACGGTGAGGATATTCTCTGCCGAGTACATTCGGAGTGCCTTACAGGAGACGCTTTCGGTTCATTGAAATGCGACTGCGGACAGCAGTTCGCTGCCGCTATGACACAGATAGAAAAAGAGGGCAGGGGAGTCCTTCTGTATATGAGACAGGAGGGACGAGGTATCGGTCTTATAAACAAGCTTCGCGCTTACGAATTGCAGGATAAGGGCATGGATACTCTTGAAGCAAATCTTGCACTCGGCTTCCCGGGCGATATGAGGGAGTATTATATCGGAGCTCAGATACTTCGCGACCTCGGCTGCAAGACCCTACGACTGCTTACAAACAATCCTGACAAGGTATACGGACTAAGTGGTTTTGGTCTCGAAATAAAGGAACGTGTTCCTATACAAATGGACGCTACAGCATACGACCTTTTTTACCTGAAAACTAAGCGCGATAAAATGGGACACATTCTTGATTATTGAGTAGGTGAGATAATATGACGATTGTTCAAATTGTATGCACAGTAATTGTTGCTGTTTTGCTTGCAGCGCAGATCATTATTGACATAAGCTGGCTCGTGTCAATTTCAAGGGCAAAGGAAAGAGCTGTGATAGGAACACTCTCCCATCTTTGGCTGGACATAATCTTGCTCGGGATACAGATAGCTAATCTTATCATTTCGGATAACAAGCTTATCTGGATACTTGTTACACTATATTTGGTACTCGCCATTCCGGGTCGATTTATCAATGTACTCAGTCCCGAGGGCGTGAGGACGTTTATCATTTTCAACAACAAAGGCGGAATCATTCCTGTCGATGACTACAGCTATCAGTATGTACATAGCGGATCGGGCAAGGAAAATCTCGAACTCCATCGCAAGAAAAGCGGCAGAGTCGAGACATATACTCTTGGCATAAAGAACATAAAGGTCATTCAGATGCTTGCGGACTATTACGGAAAGTACGGATATGAAAATCCGCTTCTTAAACAGGACACTGAATAAAAATCAAATAAAAGGAGTAATTAATTATGAAGATCTATGAAGGAAAACTGACATCAAAGGATACAAGAATAGGAATCGTTGTTGCGCGTTTCAATGAGTTCATCACATCAAAACTGCTTGGCGGAGCTGTTGATACTCTGAAACGTCACGATGTCAGCGAAGATTCTATCGACATCGCTTGGGTACCCGGTGCTTTCGAGATACCGCTCATTGCCTCAAAAATGGCAAGGTCAGGCAAGTATGATGCTGTTATCTGCCTTGGTGCGATAATCAGAGGCAGTACGTCACATTACGACCTTGTGTGCAATGAAGCTGCAAAGGGAATTGCTCAGGTATCACTTCAGAGCGATATCCCCGTTATGTTCGGCGTTATCACTACAGAGAACATCGAGCAAGCTATCGAGCGTGCAGGCTCAAAAGCGGGCAATAAGGGAAGCGAATGCGCAGAAGGTGCCATAGAGATGATAAATCTTATAAGAGAGATCGAAGATTGATGGCAAATCTGATCTTCGACTATGACGGAACTATCCATAACTCTATGAAGACTTATGCTCCTGCATTCCGCGGTACAATGAAATGGCTATCGGATAATGGTTACATTGAAAAAAAAGAGTACTCCGACAGCGAGATAAGCTGTTGGCTCGGCTTTAATTCCACCGATATGTGGAGCGCATTTCAGCCCGACCTTGATCCTGTGATACGCGAAAAAGCAAGAATAATGCTGGGTGAAGATATGGCAGCTCGTGTGGAAAGGGGAGAAGGTGAGCTCTTTGAAGGGGCACAGGAAATGCTGGCTCAGCTCAAAGCGGAGGGACATACTCTCATCTTTCTGAGCAACTGCCGTGTTCACTATATGGAGCGGCACAAAAGAGTTTTCGCACTTGACAGATTTTTCGACTTTTTCTACTGCTGCGAGGAGTATGATTTTATTCCGAAGTATGAGATATTCCGAAGAATAAAGCCGTATCACAAGGGTGACTTCATAGTAATAGGCGACCGCTTTCACGATATAGAGACAGCTGTAAAGAATGCTCTCAGATCTATCGGCTGCGGATATGGATACGGGACAAAAGAAGAGCTTTCAGCTGCCGATATTATTGTTGATTCGCCTTTGGAGATACCTGATGCTGTATCCGCGCTTTCAAATGTTTAAAATAAAATTGCTGTACTTGATGTACAGCAATTTTTATATTATTCTGTTCTGAGAGCCTCTACAGGATCTTTCTTTGAAGCTACCCGGGAGGGAATAAGTCCAGCGATAAGGGTGAGTACCATGCTTATTATTACAAGTATGACTGCTCCTGCAACAGGTACATGAGCTCTGAGCGTATCGAGAGATGTAACACTATGGATTATCAGATTTATCGGTATTGTAAGAAGCACAGAAACTCCTATTCCGATAAGACCCGCTGCAAGTCCGACAAGAAGCGTTTCGGCATTGAAAACGGTAGATACATCATGCTTTGAAGCTCCGATAGCACGAAGGATACCTATTTCACGTGTTCTTTCAAGAACGGAGATATATGTTATTATTCCTATCATTATTGATGATACTACAAGAGAGATACCAACAAATGCTATCAGCAGATATGATATACCACTGATTATACCTGTTATCGAGGACATAAGCAGAGCCACATAATCTGTATAATGTATAACATCCTCCTCCTTAGCGGAGTCGTTGTATTTTTCTATCGAGTCTGAGATATCGTCCTTATCCTCAAAAGTCTTAGCAAAGATCCTGATAGTGGAAGGATCGTTCATATCGGCAACACCGAGTGTTTTCAAGATATCCTCATGGGAATAATCAGATATCTCTTCGGGTATAAATTCGTCAAATAGCTTAACATAATTTTCGTCCGAAATAGACGCTGAGTCAAGTGCCTGTGCAAGCTGCTCGTTTGTTGAAGTAGCAAGCGTTGCGGCAACTTCGGCTGCGTGCTGCTCCGAATACTGGGCAGATATTAACATGAAAGCAGCTTCATCGAATTCTTCATCGCTGAGCATTTCTATGTAAGCTGTTACTTGTGAGGGATCTAAACCCATCTGGGCAGCATATTCTCCTGCAACCTGCTCTGTGAGTTCGGCTCTTGTGAGCTGAGACATCACCTGACTGACATATGCTGTCTGTTCTGCCTCATCAGGAAGAGCTGCGGCAAAGCGATATATATCAGCTTTTTGTTCAATACCGGATGTGCTGATATATTCTTTTATATCTGATATTTTTTCAGCATCTGTAGGCTCGGTATAGTCATCTGTGAGGAATTTTTTGCCGTTAATAAGATCGTTTTCTTCATCTGCTATCTGTGCTTTGGCAAGATCGCTATTGTTTGTTTTTTCAATAATGTATTCTGTAAGTTTATTGGTATATCCGATGTATCCTGTTATCATAGCAGCCTTTACATCTTCGTCTGGACGGATAAAACCTACAATTTTTATGTTAGTACCAATATCTTCCGCATTATAAAGATAATCTATACCTGCATCTGTGGCGGTAAGATCAACACAGCTCCTGCCGTTCTCATCCATAGCATAATACTCACAGGGAAGTATAAGCTTGAATTGCTTAGCTGTAATTTCATCAAAGCTCCATTCGAGCTGTCCATAATTTTCGATAGCTTCACCGTTCATTGCAGCTTTAAGATTTTCAGAAAAAGCATCTCTGTCTTTAAGACCAAGGGCATAAACTATAATATCCGGGATCTCATTATTCTTAGTAAGTACGACAACCGCTTCATCATATTCATCAGGCCATTTGCCGTAAACAAGGTCATATTGACTTTCGAGCATCTCATTCACAGGATCGCCATTTTCATCAGGGAGCAGTTCTTCAAATACATTAAGTCCGAATGCAGACAGCTCCATGCCCGCCATTGAATTGTTCATAGCAGCATTCATGTATTCGGAGTCGCTTACACCAAGTGCCTCTGAATACATATCCATAAAATCTACCTTCACTATCTCTCCGGAAGGAGATTTAGTGTAAACAGGCATTGGTATATCATATGAATATGAAATAGCGCTTGCCTTTTCATCTATGATCTCATCATTCTCAACGAAGGTTTTAAAATCCTTCATATTATTGATCTGCTTTGCGGAAGAGTTGAAAGAATTAAACATATCATAAACGGCAGTATTCGCGTATACTCTGTCGTCTTCAAAAGTACGGCTTTCATATTCCTGTTGATTCTGCATAAGAGCCTCTATCATTCCTGAGGTATCCGAATTCTCACGATATATTTCAAGGGGATATGAAGACAGAGTTTCTTCCTGTATTTGATTTATATATTCATTTATACCTGTTGAAAGAGAAAGAATAAGAGCTATGCCGATGATTCCTATCGAACCCGCAAAAGCCGTGAGAAGTGTTCTGCCCTTTTTGGTAAGCAGGTTATTGAGTGAAAGTGAAACAGCTGTCATAAATGACATAGAAACCCGCTTTTTCTTTGATTCCTTGGTGTCGTCCTGCTTCTCAGGTTCAAACGGATCACTGTCGCCTGTTATTTGACCGTCTTTTATATTGACTATCCTTGTAGAATACTGCTCTGCGAGTTCAGGGTTATGTGTTACCATGATAACGAGCTTATCCTTTGCTATCTCCTTGAGAAGCTCCATTACCTGAATACTGGTTTCGCTGTCAAGAGCACCTGTAGGCTCGTCTGCAAGTAAGATATCGGGATTATTTATAAGAGCTCTCGCTATTGCAACACGCTGCATCTGTCCGCCGGACATCTGATTAGGTCGCTTGTTCAATTGATCGCCAAGACCTACCTTTTCAAGGGCTTCTTTAGCTCTCTTTCTTCTTTCGGATTTGGAAACGCCTGAGATAGTAAGTGCAAGCTCAACATTGGAAAGGACTGACTGATGAGGGATAAGATTGTAGCTTTGAAATATGAAACCTATTGAATGATTTCTATATGCATCCCAATCCCGATCTTTATACTCTTTCGTGGAAATTCCGTTAATAATAAGGTCACCTGAGGTATAATGGTCAAGTCCGCCGATAATATTGAGAAGTGTAGTCTTTCCACAGCCAGAATGTCCGAGAATAGCAACAAATTCATTTTCGCGAAAAGATAGGTCTACGCCGTTAAGAGCGGTTACAGTATTTTCCCCCGAACCATACTTCTTTACGATATTTTTTAATTGAAGCATTTAATTCTCCCTTTCAAATAATTTTTATACATATAACAAATATCACAAGATGATTATAGCACTTTGACGAAGATTTGTCAACCAAATTGTACGTATTTCACAAACATTTCACATTTATAAATAAAAATAAGAGGCACTGTTTAGTAACAGTGCCTAATCGATTATTTCATACCATATTTATGAAGAAGATTCTGTATTTTTTCATGAGGATCTATTATCTTGCTGATAGATACATCATGATTGATAGCTTCAATGAAGTAGGCAATATACTTGGAAACATCTACCTCATGGAACCACGGTCTGCTAAGAAGCTCCGGAGTCCTGTAAGTGAGATTTGTACCGAAAACGCCGTCGATAACGCCCTCCTCATAAGCCTTGTCGAATTTTTCAAGACCGTTGGTAAAGATAGCGTATGTAGCGTATGTGAATATTCTTCCTGCCTTTTTCTCCTTAAGAGCATATGCGAGATCAAGCATTGACTCTCCCGATGAAATGATATCGTCCGAAACAAAGATATCCTTTCCCTCAACAGGATTTCCAAGATATTCATGAGCTACTATAGGATTGCGTCCATTCACGATAGTAGAGTAGTCTCTGCGCTTGTAGAACATACCCATTTCAACACCGAGAACCGATGCATAGTACATATTTCTGTTGAGCGCTCCCTCATCCGGGCTTACGACCATGAACTTGTCCTTTGAATAATCAATGCCCTGAATGCTTTTCAGCATTGCCTTGAGCACCTGATATGTAGGCATTACATTATCAAAGCCCATGAGCGGAACAGCATTCTGAACTCTCGGATCGTGTGCATCAAAAGTAACTATATTTGAAACTCCCATTGCTTCGAGCTCCTGTAAAGCGCACGCGCAGTCGAGCGATTCACGGTAGCTTCTTCTGTGCTGCCGACCTCCGTACAGGATAGGCATGATGACATTTATTCTGTGAGCCTTGCCGCTCGCAGCCTGTATTATCCTCTTAAGATCCTGAAAGTGATCGTCGGGGGACATTGCGTTTTCCTTGCCGAAATAGTTGTAGGTAACGTTATAATTGCCCACATCAATTATGATGAAAAGATCCTTGCCGCGAACGGTAGACTTTATAAGTCCCTTTCCGTCACCCGAGGAAAATCTCGGACATTCACTTTCAACGAGGAAGGTATCGACGTCGATACCACCCTTTCCGGCCCAGTCAACGAGGTAGCTGTCGATCTTCTTACCAAGCTCGGTAACGCTGTTCATAGCGATGATACCGATAGGTGCAACATTGGAATCTCTGCCAAATAAAATTTCACTTGAAGCTGTCATAAAAATGTTTTCACACCAAAGGGTGCGATACTCCTTTCGATTTTGGTAGCTCGGTCCGATATGCTTATTTGCAGAAATATTCGATGTATCTTTCGATATCACCGCCGATTATCATTCTTGCAACGTCGGCATGATCGACCTCGTTTACGGCTGTTGTTTTGTTTTCAAGCTCCTTGTAGACTCTGAAGAAATGAGTCATTTCATCGAAAACGTGAGCGGGAAGCTCCTCGATGTCCTTGTACATATTGTAATTGGGGTCATCAAACGGTATGGCGATTATCTTATCGTCTCTGTGATCGTTATCGAGCATTCTGATAACACCGATAGGATAGCATCTTACAAGCGTAAGTGGTATCAGCGTTTCCGAGCAAAGCACCAGAACGTCGAGCGGATCGTTGTCGTCAGAGTAGGTCCTTGGGATAAATCCGTAGTTTGCAGGATAGTGAGTCGAGGTATGCAGGATGCGGTCCATTTTTATGAGGCCGGTTTCCTTATCAAGCTCGTACTTGATCTTGCTGCCCTTTTCAATCTCAATAACCGCAATAAAATCCTCGGGATTTATTCTTTTTGGACTGATCTTATGCCAGATATTCATAAATTCCCTCCGCAGCTTTTCGGAACACATAGACGTTCCGAAGGATTTAAGTTATCTCCTACTAATTAGTATACCATTTTTTTGAAATTTGTCAATAAGAGCGAGAATTTTCAGCATTTGATATAAATTATCGCAGATATCGGGTATTTTTTCAGACTATTGCAGCGATTTACGATATATTATCTATTTGATTTACAGCTGCGTCAAGCCAATCTCCCTCAAAGAGCTCGACAGTCCCCTGATCGCAGTGCTTTGCAAGGTCAGTACATACCGGAAGCTTTGCAAGGACAGGGATACCATATTCTGAAGCTATCTCTTCGATGTGACTTTCACCATAGATGTTGTGTTTTTTGCCGCAGTCGGGACATTCAAAGTAGCTCATATTTTCGATAACGCCGATGATAGGGATATTCATCAGTTTTGCCATTTTGACGGCCTTTTCCACGATCATGGAAACGAGCTCCTGCGGTGAGGTGACGATAACTATACCGTCAACGGGCAGCGACTGGAAAACAGTCAGCGGAACGTCACCTGTTCCGGGCGGCATATCGACGAACAGATAGTCTATATCCTTCCATATAACGTCAGTCCAGAATTGCTTTACAACTCCTGCGATAACAGGTCCTCGCCATACAACCGGATCAGATTCGTTCTCAAGCAGCAGGTTAACCGACATCACGTCGATTCCCATTTTGCTCTTTACGGGTATGATGCCGAACTCGCAAGCATCCGCTTTTTCATGTATGCCGAATGCTTTTGGCACGGAGGGACCAGTGATATCCGCGTCGAGTATACCAACGTTTTTGCCAAGTCTCTGCATAGATACAGCAAGCAGGGAAGATACCATAGTTTTTCCGACTCCACCCTTACCGCTTACTACACCTATGACCTTTCCAATATTACTCATTTTGTTTGGCTCTTCAAGCATGCTTTGAGGCTTGCTGCTGCAATTTCCCGCGCTCGGGCAGCCTGCACAATCCTGAGGTGTACAATTTTCGCTCATTTCTGAACACTCCTTTAAAACAGTGATTTATAGTGGGCAGAACGGATTCTGCCCAGATTATTATTACTGCTATAGCACGTTTTATGCTGTTAAAGCTCTTTGCGTATAACAGATCCTTTTGGGAATATGATATCTGAATTGAACGAGAACTTCATCATTGCATGATTTGCAGTCTCGATCGGCTTTCCGTTTTCGTCATATAGCTCATTCAACGTCATGGTAACGGGTCTGCTTGATGGAGCAAGAATCTCTACAGTGTCTCCCGCAAAAAATCGGTTCCGCTGTGTGCAGTAAACCCTGCCATCCGAGCATTCCTCCACAACAGCAACAACGTCATAATTCCTGATATATCCGCTGTTTTCGTAATACTGTGATTCCTGCGGTGTGCCGAAAAAGAAGCCGGTGCAATATTTTCTATGGCTTACATTGTAGACTTCGTTCTTTATCCAGTCAGGGAGCTGAAAATTATCGGGAGCTTTATAATACTCATCAACAGCCATTCTGTAGGCGTTCGTGACCACTGCTACATAATATGCAGATTTGGCACGTCCTTCTATTTTCAGGCTTGTAATGCCGGCGCGAGCGAGCTTGTCTATATGCTCGATCATGCACATATCCTTTGCGTTGAGGAAATATGTGCCATTTTCATCTTCAAACACAGGGTAGAATTCACCCGGGCGTTTTTCCTCAACAAGGTGATATCCCCAGCGGCAGGGCTGTGCACATTCACCGCGGTTAGCATCGCGTCCCACAAGGTACTGGGAAAGCAGACATCTGCCGGAAAACGATACACACATGGCACCATGAACAAATGCTTCAATATCAAGATCTGGTGAGGTCTTGGCACGTATCTCAGCGATTTCGTCAAGCGAAAGCTCTCTTGCAAGAACTACACGTTTTGCTCCAAGATCGTAAAGCTCACGAGCAGTAGCGTAATTAACGATGCCCGTCTGGGTTGAGATATGTATTTCCATATCCGGAGCATACCTCTTTATCAGCATTAGAAGCCCTATATCGGCAACGATAAGTGCATCAACACCAGCCTCCGAAGCTTCCGTTACAAACTGCTCGAATTGAGGTATCTCAGTGTTTCGCGGCAGTGTGTTGCAGGTAAGATAGACCTTTACGCCCTTGGAATGCGCGGTGTTTACCGCATTTACGAGCTGCTCATAGTCAAAATTTGTAGGCGACGAACGCATACCAAACTGCTTTCGTCCAAGATAAACAGCGTCTGCACCGAAGCTCAAAGCGGCGTTGAAGCGTTCTTCGTCGCCCGCTGGAGCGAGCACTTCAAGTCTGTTAATTTTCGCTGTATTCATTTTCGGCTGCCTCCTGCTCCGCCGCTTCCTGCGCAGCAAGGTATTCCTCGATATCAGCTTCTATTTCAGCCTGATATACATAGTGTTCCTCAAGTGTTTCAGCAAACTTTGTCTCTCCTGTGTAGATATTTGCGATAAAGTAGAAGTAATTCGACGGGAAGTTTGCAAGGACGGCATCAATAGCCTCAAGGCCCGGGCTGCATATAGCTCCCGGCGGGAGACCTGCGCCCTTATAGGTATCATAGGCATCAATTATAGTCTGATCATAAACATCCATATGAGGCTTTATAACATCATTTGCATAATTGCTTGTCGGATCGGACTGAAGCATGGGGAAGATATCCTGGTTATTAAGACGATTCCAGAAAACAGAAGCGACCATAGTCATCATATCAGGGGTAGGCGCCTCTTTCTGAACGATAGACGCAAAAGTAATGAGTTGGTCGAGCGAAAGTCCAAGGCTTTCCATTTTCTCATATCTGTCATCTGTCATCTTGCTGTCGAAGTTATGATATATTTTCTGGCAGACCTGCTCGGGCTCCATATTAACATAGAAGTAGTATGTGTCGGGGAAAACATAGCCTTCCATGCGGTTGAATTTAAGCGAAGTATCTGTAGGAAGTCTGTCCTCGAAAGCGAATCCGTATCCGCCGGAATTAAAGTAGAAAATAAAATCATCAGCAGAGCAAACTCCGTTTTCCTCAAGAATATTTGCTGCATCGTAAATGGTGATTCCTTCAGGGAATGTCACCTCAATAGATTCTTTTTCTTCTTCTTCGTAAGAAGTGAGCTGATCTATAATAGTTTCATAAGCCATATTTGGGCTGACAAAATGCTCTCCTGCAATATAAGTATCATCAGACTTTCTGAGTTTCATAAACAGCTTGAAGCATTCAGGGGATTTGATTATTCCCTCATCTTTGAGCATTTCGGCTATTTCGTCGGTAGTTGCTCCCTCAGGAATAATTATAAGGTGAGTAGTTTCGCCTTTGCCGATACCGAGCATATCCTTTCCGAAAGCTATTATAACGAGCGAAAGACAAATTGATACAGCAAAAATAAATACCGTAAGTATAAGAACGCCGGGAAGCCTGTTTCTCTTCTTTTTCTTCTTTTTCTTTCTTTTTCTTACAGGAGCGTTTCCGGAGGAAGTCGTTAAAAGAGAAGAAGTCTTTTCAGGCTCCGTCAATATTTTTTCCGCCATGTCAGTATTTGAAGGAGGAAGAACTTTCTCAGAAGCTTCAGGCTCAAATGGCTCCGGATCAGGGATCTCTTTTTTAGCCTCCTCAACAAAACTGTCAATGAAGCCCGGCTCGGAAGAAGCATCCTCCTGCTTTATTTCTTCCTGCTTTTTATTTTTTGAATCAAGTTCTTTGAGAATGTCGTTGATAACATCGTTATTCTTGTTATCCGGCATTGCACAGCACCGTCCTTTCTTCTGTTACAATAGAATTTACCGAAATATCATGCTTCGCAACGGGAAGCCTATCGGTAATGACAGCCTCATAAGCGAGGGCTATCGTATATATATCAGGGTTAGCAGACAAAAATCTGTCGTAGTATCCTCCTCCATAGCCAAGCCGTCCGCCGTTTTGAGTAAAAGCAAGTCCGGGAACTATGCATACCGTATTACCGGTAAGATCGGGCTCCGGAAGGGAAGAGGAGGGTTCACAGATATCATACATTCCGGGAGCGCTGTCCTTCAACTCAGAAATTGAATCTACTACATGAAATGACATTATCCCACCCTTTTTACATTTCGGAAATGCTAAAATTTTGTTTTTGCAAATGAGTTTTTCCGCTGTGCTCCACGTATCCGGTTCTGTACCGAATGAAGCGTACATAAGTATGATATCTGCCTTAATTATCTGCTCACATGAAAGAAGTCTTGCAGAGATAAGCGTATCATTTTCAATGCTTTTTGCGGCTCTGCGAACAGCGGAAAAATATTTTCGCAGTTCTTTTTTATCCTGCATTTCAATCACAAAGAATGGCAGCGCGAAGTCTGTCACTTTCAGCTTTTGATACAGCCTTTTCAACAAGCTTCAAGCTGAAATCGACAGCAACGCCGGCACCTCTGGCGGTAATGAATACCCCGTCCTCGACAACAGAGTCATTACCTATAACAGCACCGTCAAGCTGAGTTTCAAAGCCTTCATAGCAGACAGCAGTCTTATCTTTGAGCAGTCCTTTATGTCCGAGTATTGATGGAGCAGCGCAGATAGCACCTATGAATTTGCCATTCTGAACGCAATAATCTATAGCAGCCTGAACATATGACGATTTCTCCAGATTAAGTGTTCCGGGCATACCTCCGGGAAGAACAATCATCTCAAGCTCGTCACTGAGCGCAGCCTCTTCAGCAATAATATCAGTAACAACAGGTACACCATGCGAACCTTTGATAATATTATCACCTACGCCGACAGTAACAACGTTTCTGCCGCTTCTTCTGAGAAGATCGATAGGGGCAATGGCTTCAGTTTCTTCGAAGCCTTCCGCAAGAAAAACATATATCATATTATTAGTCCTTTCATTTAAAAATTACAGTATATTTGTTAAGAAGAAAAGCCGGATGATAAGAGAGCTTCGCTTTGCGAAGTCCATCTATACCGAGATCCTCCTCACGGTTTATGTATTTGTATCCGTAAGCAGCAGAACTTGCAAAAAGATTATTTATCCCTGCATAAATACCATTATATCCGGTATTGGCTTTTTCAATGTGAACACAGAAGGTGTCTGAGTTTATTCCTTCTCCGATAGTAAAAGCAGCTATCCTTCCGTCAATTCTGATGATTCCTCCGGAAAGTCCGAAATCAAAATAGTGATTAAAAAAGGTATTTATCGCATATTGTTCGGCTACAAAGGAATGATCGTTTTGATCGACACGCTCGTTGTATTCTGTAGCGCTAAAAGTGATACAATCATCAAAATCTTTTTCATTTATCAGAGAAAAGTCATAATTGAGTTCACGGAATCGTTTAAGATGATTGCGCTTACTGTGGTATTTTCTGCCTGCAAGCTCGGTCAGATCAGAGGTATTATATATGTAATCACTATCATTTCGGCTGCATGTATAATCAAAGCTATCGTGAAAAAGCTCACCGAGAAGGGAAAGCGAGTTTTCAGTAATCCCTGTTATTCTTAATGGTTTACCAAGGGATTCAGAAAAGCGCTTCATTTCAGTAATAACTTCGCGGTAATTTCCCTGACCTGATGGGAATATAAATGACGGTATTCCGTCCTCAGAACGAAAAGCGCAGGAAATGTAAAAGCCTTTGTAAAAGGATATTTGAGAATCTCCAAGACGCTTCCATGCCATATTATTTGCAAAGGAATATTCGCATCCTCTGAAATCAGATATTTTCAGGGCAGTGCAGATCCTTTCCTTATCGGAGATGTCGATATCCCTGAATTCGAGCATACAGTTCCTCCAAAAAATTATATAAGTATTATGAAATAGAAGCAGCAAGCTTCATTTTTTCATAATATTCTTTTACCTGTTTGATTTTCCCGCACGACATCTTGCCCTCGGGACATTTTCCTGTTGCAACGCATGAAGGACCTGCATGAGCAAAAATATGCGGAGCCTCCTGTAAGCAAAGCCTGAGCATTTCTTCGGCTACGGCCCGTATCTCCCATTGAGCACGTCTACAGCAGCGGTGACGGAAAAAGTTGAATAGCGAGCGGACATTCATAGTCACAACTATCTTTGTTTCACAAGCATTCGGAAGCAGGAATCTTGCGTCTTCATTGGCAAGTTTTTTCGCTATTGGAACGGCAGTATTTTCGTCAAGTCCCTCCGCGACAAGCTCGGCAGTATGCTTTTCGGTCAGCAGAGCTGCGATTTTTTCATAGCTTGAGGTTATTTCTCTCATCATTCTGTCGAATTCGCTTTTTGCTTCAGGAATGGCTTCAATATCCGGAGGAGTAATGAATTCAAATCCGTTTTCATTCACATAGCGCTGACTTTTCTGAGAATATGAGGCGATACGGTGCCTGACGAGCTGATGAGTGCAGGCGCGGGAAACTCCCTCTATCCCGAAAGTAAAAGAAACGTGCTCCATGACGCTCTCGTGTCCTATGGAAACGAGCATATCAATGAAGCTCTCTATCTTATCGTCTGTAAGTCCCTCTCGCAGGGAATCAATATCGCTGCTCGAATAGCAGAGTTTTGCGGCAGTTGCAGCGAGCTTTTCAGGCTCGGGCGTATGCGCGATTAAAGTTACCTTCATTTTCTGACCTCCGCTTGTTTAATTGCATATATTATTATTTTACCATTTCTGAGCGATTAAGTCAAGGAAAACAGGGAAATTATTTGTGTGAAAATAAAAAACTACGCGGTTTGACATATCGACTGATTTGATGTATAATGATTAAAAATAATTACATATAAAGGAGACAGATATGAAGAACTTATGCACAATGATAAAGCAGCAGACCGACGCTAATTTTATGAATCTTATTACCACTGTCAAGACCTATGACAGAAACGCCCTGATATGTGGTGCTCCCGCATGGAGATATGTGTATCATACCATTCATTCTGCGGATAAATGGTACTTTAACCCATTTGTATATGATGAACCCGACTTTCACAAGGAGGGACTTGATAATCCAGATATTCCGTGTGATGTTGAGCTGAACGATGAACAGCTTCTCGAATATCTTGACAGGGTGCGTAAAAAGACTGCCGATTATCTTGATTCGCTAAATGACAATATGCTTGGTGGATTTCCCGAAAAATGTGATATGCCGCGGCTTGAGCTTATTCTTATGCAGTTTCGTCATATATCAACTCACATTGGAATGCTTAATGGTCTGACTATCTAGAAAACAGGAAAATTTCCTGTTTATATCACTCCAAAAACCTTGCACAGATTGGACAGCGGATATTTTGAGTGAAATGTATATCCATAATATAAGCCCGAAGGTGATATTAAAACCACCTTCGGGCTGTTTTATATGAGCTTATGTCAGTTTTTTCTCTTCGCCTCTATCTCAGCAAGAGCATCCTTGCGGGAAAGATTCATTCTTCCCTGACGGTCAAATTCAAGTACCTTGACGACTATCTCGTCGCCTACGGATACAACGTCTTCGACCTTTTCAACTCTCTGCTTGTCGAGCTTTGAGATGTGAACAAGTCCTTCAACACCGGGAACTATCTCAACAAATGCACCGATCTCGATGATCTTTACTACCTTGCCCTTGTAAATAGCACCTACCTCTGCACCATTTGCAATAGTTTCAACTATCTGAAGAGCCTTCTTTGTGTTATCGCCGTCAATGCCGCTTATAAATACATTTCCGTCATCGTTGATATCGATCTTCACGTCGCAGTCAGCGGAAATCTTCTGAATTACCTTTCCGCCGGAGCCGATGACCTCACGTATCTTATCTGTAGGAACCTTAGTCTGAAGCATCTTAGGAGCATACTTGTTGACCTCAGCCCTTGCTTCAGGGATTGCCTTGAGCATAATTTCATCAAGGATATAGATACGTGCCTTTCTTGTCTTCTCAAAAGCTTCTTTAATGATAGCAGGAGTAAGTCCATCAACCTTTATATCCACCTGAATAGCTGTGATACCCTTGTGAGTACCTCCTACCTTGAAGTCCATATCGCCAAAGAAGTCCTCTAAGCCCTGAATATCGACCATTGTCATAAAGTCATCGCTGTCGGGGAGTGTGATAAGTCCGCACGAAATGCCTGCTACAGGAGCCTTTATCGGAACGCCAGCATCCATGAGCGCAAGGGTAGAACCGCATATAGAACCCTGTGATGTGGAACCGTTAGACGAAAGAACCTCGGAAACAAGCCTGAGAGCATAGGGGAATTCTTCAACTGAAGGAATAACAGGTGCAAGAGCGCGCTCTGCGAGAGCACCATGACCGATCTCACGTCTTCCGGGACCTCTGCTGGGCTTTGTTTCGCCAACAGAATAGCTCGGGAAGTTGTACTGATGCATATATCTCTTAGACTCTTCCTCATCAAGTCCGTCAAGCTTCTGAGCGTCGCTTACAGGACCGAGAGTTGCGATAGTGAGGACCTGAGTCTGTCCTCTTGTGAAAAGACCTGAACCGTGAACGCGGGGAAGTACTCCTACTTCAGCAGCAAGAGGACGTATCTCGTCTATACCTCTTCCGTCAACGCGCTTACCCTCATAAAGCCATGCGCGTACGATCTTTTTCTGAAGCTTGTAAACGCACTCGTCTATCATAGCGATCTGCTCGGGATATGCCTCGTCAAATTTGGCATGGATATCGTCAACAATGGGAGCAAGCCTCTGGTCACGAACATTTTTATCATTGGTATCGAGAGCGAATTTAACACGCTCAGCGGCAAACTCTTCGATAGCATCGAACATATCGTGGTCAACTTCCTGAGACTCGAAGGCAAACTTGGGTTTACCTATCTGAGAGCGGATATCGTTTATGAAAGCGACCATTTTCTTGATCTCTTCGTGCCCCTTGAGTATAGCTTCGAGCATTGTATCCTCTGGTACTTCATTAGCACCTGCTTCTATCATAACGATCTTTTCCGCAGTTCCGGCAACAGTAAGAGTGAGATCAGTCTTTGCTCTCTGTTCAAGAGTGGGATTGAGAACTATCTCTCCGTCAACAAGACCTACATTTATTCCTGCGATAGGACCGTTCCACGGAATATCGGAAATAGAGATAGCAATAGAAGTAGCGATCATACCTGCAATCTCGGGAGAATTATCAGGCTCAACAGCCAGAACGGTCATGACTACGGAGACATCGTTTCTCATATCCTTAGGGAAGAGGGGACGAATAGGTCTGTCAACGCAGCGGGAAGTAAGTATAGCCTTTTCTGAAGGCTTACCCTCACGCTTTGTGAAGGAGCCGGGGATCTTGCCGACGGAATAAAGTCTTTCCTCATAGTCAACAGAAAGAGGGAAGAAGTCAATGCCCTCTCTGGGCTTTGCGCTTGCTGTAACGTTAGCCATAACGACGGTCTCGCCATAGCGTACCCAGCACGAGCCATTGGAAAGTCCGCAGGTCTTGCCGGTTTCTACAATTAGGGGTCTGCCTGCATAAGTGGTTTCAAAAGTTCTGTAGTTTTCAAACATAAAAAATCCTCCGTTTTATAAATATTTGCTATCAGAGAGGAGCCTTTAGAAGTTAGAGGCAATAAGTAAGTGGTGAACTTCAGCTTCTTACTGCTTGCCTCTGACTTCTAATCTCTGACCTCTGATAGACTTAAAGGCAGAAGGGTAGAACCCGTCTGCCTTCAGCTTCATGAAATTACTTACGAAGACCAAGCTTCTCAACGATAGCACGGTATCTGTTGATGTCCTTCTTCTTAAGGTAGCCAAGAAGGTTACGCCTGTGACCAACCATCTTGAGAAGACCACGTCTGGAATGGTGATCGTTCTTATGCACCTTGAGATGTTCTGTGAGGTCGTTTATCCTTCTTGTGAGGATAGCGATCTGAACCTCAGGTGAACCTGTGTCGTTTTCGTGAGTTCTGTTAGCTTCGATAACAGCTGTCTTTTCATCCTTCAATAACATTTGAAGCACCTCTTGAATAATATATTCCGCTAACTTAGATAAGGGTGAGTTTCGAGGACAAGCCCATGTCCAAGTACACGGTGATAACATTATAACACATTTTTTTCCGATTGTAAAGGGCTTTTTTGAATTTTTGAGAAAAACCTTACTCTTTTGCTCTTTAAGCCGTGCAAAGGTTAAAAAAAATCGTATTATTTTGCGACTTTCACAGTTTTCTTGAAAAATATAGTTGACTATTGTACGGTTTTGTGATAAAATATATATTATAGTACTTGTCAGGATAGGAGGCTGTATAAATGAAAAAAGATGAAATACAGTATGTGTGGACCGATAAAAAAAGAACTCTCTTTGGACTTCCGTGGTCATTTACACGCTATTTTCTCACAGAAACAAAGTTTATAACAAGAACAGGTTTTTTTAGCATAGATGAAGATGAGATCGATTTGTATAAGATCACAGATAAGAAAATGAGAAAGCCTTTCTGGCAGAGAATAGTCGGCTGCGGCTCTATAATCATATACAGCAGAGATGCGGATACTCCTTCTAAGGAGATACATTGTATCAAAAATGTACGTCAGGTATCCGAGCTGATAGATAAATATCTTAATATCATGCGTGATAAATACGGTATCAGAGGAAGAGACATGATGGGATACCACGATGGTCACGATCACTATGACGAGATAGGTGATCCACACGATTCATTTGACGACCAATATTGATTCCGGGGTGATAAAGCATAATGCTATCCTTTATTACAGAAAAACAATCCTGCTGGGACAGACTTAAAGCTGAGACAAGGCCTATATTCATATATGGAATGGGTGATGGCGCTTTAAAGATAATGTCTGTTTTCAAAGAGCGCAATATAACCGTTTCAGGTGTTTTTGCAAGCGATGATTTCGTCAGAGGACATTCCTTTGAAGGATTCCGGGTGCATAAGTTATCCGAGATAGAGGAAATGGTGAGTGATTTTGTCGTAGTGCTCGCATTTGCGGCAGGCTATCAGGAAATTGTCGATAAAATCCATGATATCGCCTCAAAACACACTCTCTATGTTCCTGATGTTCCGGTTATCGGTCACGGTCTGTTTACTTATGATTACTGCGCGGAAAACGAGGACAAGATACAGCAGGTATATGACAGTCTTGCGGATGACTATTCGCGCAAGGTATATGCAAATATCATAAACTTCAAGATAAGTGGAAAAATAGAGTATCTTTCAGCTGTTACAACCGCAAAATCCGAAATATACAAAAAAATAATCAAGCCCGGGCTGAATGAAGTATATGTCGATCTGGGAGCATATAACGGCGATACCATAAAAGAGCTCCTTGAATTTACTCACGGAAAATACTCAGCTATATATGCTCTTGAACCCGATAAAAAGAACTTCAAGAAACTTGCGAAGTTTGTTGACGGAATGCCTCACGTATTCGCTTATAATGCGGCTGCGTGGTGTACCGATTCGGAGTTGCCGTTTGCGGCAAAGGCGGGACGGCAGTCTGCGATAGCTGCGAGTTCAGAAAATATGGTTGCAGCCCGAACAGTGGACAATGTTCTCGGAAAGCGTGCGGCAACTATAATTAAAATGGACGTTGAAGGCTTTGAACGTGAGGCTATCTGGGGCGCAGCTCTTACGATATCCCACCATGCACCGAAGCTAATGGTCTCGCTTTATCACCGCAACGAGGACATTTTTGAACTTCCTTTGCTGATAAAAAAACTGAATCCCGCATATAAGCTCTATATCAGGCATCAGCTCTATATTCCTGCGTGGGAGACTAACCTCTACGCAACACTTTAAAAGAAAAATCAAAGCGATAGCTTAAAGGCTATCGCTTTTTGCGTCATATCAGCTTTCTTTCATCGCAGTATTCGCACTCGAGAAGCGTCTGGTCGCCGCTTGAACGAAAGCTCTTGGGAAGGTACTCCTCATGATTTGTGATGCACCGCGGATTATTACAGCGGACGCCTGCATATGTCTTACCCTTGAGAGTTTCGGAAAACTTCTTCTCTTCAAGTATCGTCATTATCAGAGCCATGCGGACATACATACCGTATTTTGCCTGCTTGAAGTACATCGCCCTTTCATCTTCGTCTACCTCAACTGTTATCTCGTCAACTCTTGGAAGTGGGTGCATAATTATCATATCCTTTTTAGCGCCGAGCATCTTTTTACGGTCAAGTACATATGTATTCTTCTGTGCAAGATAATCCTCTTCGCTGGGAAAACGCTCCTGCTGTATTCTTGTCATATAAAGAACATCAAGTCCCCCGATCGCTTCTTCAAGGGTATTGACCTCCTCGAAGCTGCTGCCGTTCGCCTTTATGATATCTTTGATATATACAGGCATTCTGAGTTCAGGGGTAGAAATAAACACAAACTTATTGCCCTCAAAGCGTGATAACGCCTTGCAGAGCGAGTGGACGGTGCGTCCGTTGATAAGATCTCCGCACATTCCAATGGTAAGTCCCGAAAGAGTCTTCTTTTCAATTTTCAGAGTAAGCAGATCTGTCAGGGTCTGGGTCGGGTGCAGGTGACCGCCGTCGCCCGCATTAATGACTGAGCAGTCGGCAGTCAAAGAGGCTGCCTTTGCAGCTCCTGCGATAGGGTGACGTATGACAAGAACGTCAGCATAGTTGCTGACTATCTTAGTTGTGTCCTTGATGGTTTCGCCCTTTGCGACCGAAGAATTTGCGGGGTTATCAAAACCGATTATCTGTCCGCCAAGGCGTATCATAGCCGTTTGGAAGGACATTTGCGTACGAGTGGAAGGCTCATAGAAAAGTGTAGCCATTATTTTTCCGTCACATTTGTGGGCGTACTCTGAGGGATTATTATAAATCTTTTCGCCGAGCTCGATGAGATTTTTCCACCACAAAACTGGGTAGTCGCTCAGGTCGATAAGGTGTTGATATTCCGAATACATATTTTAAACCTCCTGAAACGCATTTTATCAATAAATTCCGTTGTTTTCAAAATAGACCTTATACCAAATAAGGAAGATATACACTGTCCATATTTTGCGGCTGTTGTCAGCTTTTCCCGATTTGTGGTCGTCGAGCAGCTTTATAAGCGGCGTGGTGTTGAAGAACTGTTTTGAGCTGTCACTTTCAAACGCCTCGCGGACTATATTATAATATTTATCCTCCTTGAGCCAAACCCTGATAGGAACAGGGAAGCCGAGCTTTTTCTTTGCGGCAGTTTTGGCGGTCTGCCTTGGAGTATCCTTTTTAGCAGCGAGACGCATGGCATATTTAGTGATATATTTGGTTTCGTCGGTACCTTTGTCGTGCGTAACTCTGTATTTTGTAGGTATCTTCTCGGCGAGCTTCATCACTTCCTTATCAAGGAAGGGAACTCTGAGTTCGAGCGAATTAGCCATACTCATTTTGTCGGCTTTCAGCAGAATGTCTCCAGCCATCCAGAGGTGCAAGTCAAGATACTGCATTTTTGTAACATCGTCCTTAGACTTAACATTGTCGTAGAACGGCTTTGTAATGGCCGTCGGATCGGGAGCCGAAGTCTTTATTCTTAGCAAAGATTTTCTTTCTTCCGGAGTAAACATATAAGCATTGCCTATAAATCGCTCCTCAACGTCTTTGCCTTTGCGTACAAAGAAGTTTACGCCTCTCTTAGCAGGAAGCTTTGAAGCTAAAGTTCCGATACCTCTTTTTACAGCTCTCGGAAGCTTATCATATAAAGTACCGTCAGGATCACTGTAAACGTTATAACCTCCGAAAATTTCGTCTGCGCCTTCTCCGGATAGAACGACCTTCAGTTTTTCCGAAGCGATATTACATACAAAGTACAAAGCAACAGCTGCAGGATCTGCAAGTGGTTCGTCCATATGATACTGTATCATAGAAAGGCTTTCCCAATATTCCTCAGGAGAGATGATCTTACTCGTGTTTTCTTTGCCAATGGCTTTGGAGAATTCCTTTGCCCAACCTATCTCGTTATATTTCTCGTCTTTACCGAAGCCAACAGTAAAAGTTTTGTCAACATCAGCTACAGCTGCTACATAGCTTGAATCAACTCCGCTTGAAAGAAAGGAACCGACTTCAACATCGGCTATTTTATGAGCTTCAACAGAGTTATGGAATGTATCTGATATTTTATTTACCCATTGATTGAGATCAGGAGTATTATCAGCATGGAAACGAACGTCCCAGTAACGCTTTATCTTAAAACTGCCATTTTTATATTTAAAATAGTGTGCAGGGGGAAGCTTGTAAACATTTTTAAAAAATGTTTCGTTAGTAGGGGAGTACTGGAAAGTAAGATAACTTTCAAGAACAGATGTATTTATCTCCTTCACAAAAGAAGGGTGCTCCAGAAAACTTTTAATTTCAGAACCGAACATATAGGTATTGCCCATTATTGCGTAATACATCGGCTTAATGCCAAAGAAATCCCTTGCGCCAAAAAGTTCTTCTTTGTTTTTATCCCATATAAGGAAAGAAAACATACCTCTTAATTTGTTTAAGAGCTTTTCACCAAACTCCATATAGCCGTAAAGCAGCACCTCAGTATCCGTTTTTGTCTTGAATTTATAACCTGCTTCAATAAGCTGATTTCGCAATATTTGATAATTATATATTTCTCCATTGAAAACTATAACAAGTGAGTTATCTTCACTGAATATAGGCTGATCACCTTGAGAACTTACGTCAATAATACTAAGTCTGCGATGTCCGAGTGCGATTTTTTCATCAACATATTTTCCAGCTGCATCAGGACCACGATGCCTGATCTTATCCATCATTTTTTCTATCACTTCATTAGAATTATCAATATCGTTTGTAAAGCCGACGATTCCGCACATAAATAGTACCTCCTGAAAAACATAAAGAAGCTTATACCTGAAATATTATACTACATTTCGGTTGAATTTGCAACACATTCACTCTAATTTAATAAAAAAACTATTCCTTATGGCTATCTGATTTAATATTTGATAGGGGATTGCTTTCAACAGCATTACGGACGTTATCGTCACTAAGATGTGTGTATATCTCAGTTGTGGAAATATTTGCGTGCCCCAGCAGTTCCTTGAGTGTAAGTACATCGGCATCGCCGTATTGATACATAAGTGTTGCTGCAGTATGACGGAGCTTATGAGTGGTAATACCTTTGCCGTCCAAACCAGCTGCTTCAAGAGTTTCCTCGACGATCTGCTGGACTCTGCGCTTTGAGATACGACGATTCTGATTACTGATAAACAGCGCCGGTTCATCTGCAGCTTTCTTTATATTTTTTCTTATACTAAGATAATCGTTTAGAGCACTTATGCAGGCAGAATTAAGATATACCATTCGTTCTTTATTGCCCTTACCTAAAACTTTTAATTTATTATCAAAAAAATCTATATCTTTAATATTTATACCGACCAATTCACTCAATCGCATTCCACAATTAAGAAATAAAGTTATTATGCAGTAATTTCGTTTCGATTCACTGCTGTCAGATGCCTCAAGAAGTCTGAGGCTCTCTTTTAAAGTAAGAAATTTAGGAAGGGAACCCTTCGGAACAGGAACATCAAGATCTTGGGTAGGATCGTTATCAACAATATGCGCTACCTTATTTAGATATTTGAAAAAGCTTCGCAATGAAGAAATTTTTCTGTATCTGGCACGATCAGAATTATTTCGCTCATCTGATGTATAGAAAATAAAATTGTATATATCTGATACTGAGATCTTCCTGAGATCAGATCCGGTCATACGGGAAATATCTATATCTTCAATAGCTTTTCCTGTATCATATTCGTTTTCATATATAAATTTAAGAAACAGTCTTATATCAAGATAATACTCCTGAATTGTGCGCTCGGAAAGAAGCTGCACTATTTTTATATGGACCAGGTAATCATTGAGAAAATCCGGGTTATCTGTATTATTGTAATTTTTCATAGATCCACTTCCCCTTGAAAAGTTTCACCAAACTTCCATTTGGTGAAACTTTTCGTCTTTTTCAACATTATATTAATATTATATCACGGGGCTGAAAAAAATTCAATCGGATTGCTTTATAAAAAATCTCCCTGAGACATGCACCTTCTCAGGGAGATAAATATATTACTTCTTCTTCTTTGATTTAGCTGTATTATTCTTAGCAGGAGCTGCTTTTTCGGATTCGATTGAAGATTCGAGGAACTTATAAACACACGCTGCAATAGCTGCACCGATAAAAGGTCCCACAATAAATACCCAAAGATCACTAAGAGCGTCTCCTCCTGCAAATAACGCAGGACCAATACTTCTTGCAGGATTTACAGAAGTACCTGTAAGACCGATTCCGAAGATGTGTACCAGAGTAAGCGTAAGACCAATGATGAGTCCTCCGAAGGAACCGTGGTTTGCCTTTTTTGAGGTAACCCCAAGAATAGTCATGACAAATATAAATGTCAAGAGTATCTCTACGATAAGTCCGGCACCAACATTTCCGTTTACTCCGGCAAGACCGTTAGCACCCAAACCTCCGGTTCTGTCTGTAACGTCACCAAGGCTGAAAATACCTTTAAGGACTGCGGAACCAAGAATTGCGCCCACGCACTGTGATATAACGTAACCAATAAAGTCAGTCACAGTCATGCCTCCGCTAATTAGAACTCCAAGTGATACCGCAGGATTGATATGACAACCTGAGATATTTCCGATACAATACGCCATGCCAACTATGACAAGACCAAATGCAAGGGCTGTAAGGATATAACCAACTCCTTCGGGAGTGCCATCCGTATTGTTTAATCCTGTTCCGCAGCCAACGAGCATTGCTGTTCCGCAGCCGAGAAGCACGAGCACGAATGTACCTATTGCTTCAGCCACATACTTTTTTAATGATTCCATTGTTTTGCCTCCTTTATAATATTTTAATTTAGCGGATAAACCGACTAAAATTATTATAACATTTTTTCCATATTTAGTCAATCTTCGTTGTTGAACTTTTATTAATGTTTTTTATTTAACTTGCTGTGGACTGATATTAAAACGGCGGCTTTTTCCACACATTACTGCATAAATAACAAGCATAGATATACCTAAAACTATCATTGCCGTTTCTACAGCAATGAACGCTTCGGTAAAATTATACATTAATTTTGTATATGCTGTGAATACCTGAGGCTGCTTTATCGAAAACGAATCAAAGTATCTTGTTATAATAAGATACAATGCCGGAGTTGCACCTAATATGGAAGATATGATCGCTGATATCCCTACCCAATAATATAAAACAATCTTATTTTTTATATTAATAAAGAATAGAAGCAATAATAAAACAATATCTGCTAAGGCTAATGCAATCGTTAAAGCGAAACGATACCTAAACAGTTTTGATAGCTTTATCAGGACGCCGTGCTCGTTCAAAGCAGAGAATTTATACACATCACAATATGATCCAATAGTCTTATAGGCATTCTCTTTGGTCGAAGAAAGCTTTAGTTCGTATGCCTTGTCCTTTTCATAGCCGGATTTATCTGCATAATCACTGAAAAATTTTTCGATGCTATCTTCCAGTTGCTTATTTTCCGGAAATTCAATTTTCATTTTTTCGCCGGTATTAAGAGTCTCAAAAGCAGCATTTATATAGACCTCCTCAAACCTCTTGATATAATTCTCTGAAATTGCATCCATGTATACTTCAGCAGGTATTCCGGAGGAATTATACTTATCTTTATAGTAGCTTTCAAGTTCACTGTAGATACCCTTTTCGAGAGCATTTTTCTTTGAAATACTGATACAGTTATTTGCAGTGACGTTTATGTCCAAAAGTATGACCGCAGCCATACCGATAAATCCGAAAACTATTATAACAGATATTAACAGAGAGGGAAGGTATGAACTGAGCTTTTTCAATTTGACCCCTCCCCTGCTGCTGTATAAAATTTCTTTTCAGTGAGCTCGCATATCACACCTATCCGCATATCAGATGTTCCAAGAACGTCCTTTTGACAGGTGTAAAGCGTAAGCTTTGTTTCTTCCGAAGCTGCGACATATTTGGTGTTTGTCTTATCAAAGGTTATAAGCTCTTTTACGCGGTAAATAAATTCGCCGTAATTCGTATTAACAGTAATAATGTCGCCTTCTTCAAGGCTTTTCAAACCGGCAAAGTAAGTGTCCTCATGTGCGCTTATTACAGAATTTCCGCTATCGCCTATAAGAACAGAACCCGAAGCCTGACATGCACCCTTCTCAAAGAGTTCAGAGCTGCTCCCCCAATATACAGGAACATCAACTCCGAAAACATCGCATTTTATTATTGCATACATTTCACCGAAAACAGGTCTGATAAATTCGCCTGTTTCACTTGTTTCCCCATCATGCTCAGTAACTATCTCATTGTCTCGTATTACCAATCCTGAATCTGCACTGTCAGGAACCGTTTTAAGATCGTCCATAAAAGCAAGATTCAGATATACTTTGAGCTTGTCCGCCGGCTTTATCATTGCAATCATAAATATCCCCAAGCAAAGTACCAAAACTACAAATGGAGTTAATATATGGAGCTGAGTATAATTTTTTTCTTTATTCTTCATATTCTTCCTCAATTCTTTCGGAATTTATGAATGAGTTGCGGATCATAAAATATAGTACACAAAAAGCGACAGTAAATAAAGTGGCAGAAGAAAAGTAGATAATCTTTCTGTCATAACCTGTATCCTCTACATTTGTTCCTGCTGTTGATCTGCTGACAAGTTCTCCGCTGCTGTTTCGCATGGCAATAGTCAGAGAATCATCGCTTATTTCTTCTACTGTAATATTCAACCCCATCTCTTCTGCTGCCTGAGACAGAGTGCCTACGACCTGTAGCTTCTGATCTGATGGCATCTGCTTGAGCATGCTTCTGTATTCCTCAGGCGAAAGGTCATCAATGATAACCTGCTGCTGTTCCGGAGTAAATGTGCTGATATACGCCATTTTATCTTCATAAGAAAGAGCAATGAAGTCCTTTCTGCTCATTCTCTCAAATGTATCTCCGTTTGCCGTCGTAAGAGTTATAGAAGAATTTGACGAATTGTCGGAAGAAATTGTTGTTACAGCAACCTGATCAACAGAAGATGTCCCGCTTGTATAAGTAATAGTAGTGGTGATGTTAGTTGTTGTTGTTGTCGTATAAGCATCGATTATCTGCGAACCGGTAGTAATTATCTGGCTTCCTGCTTCGTGGAGCTTCTCAATTACTTTATCAAGCCTTTCAGGCGGATATTCGTCCTGATTAAGATAATATTCGTTATATCCTTCCTGTATCTGCTCTTCTGAATAGCCATAGGAGCGGGCTACCTCAGCGACTTCATCGACGGTTGCTGCACTTACAGCAGCAGTAACAAAAATCATTCCCATAAGAGCAGTAATAATTGCTGCTAAATTTATAACAATTTTTTTCATTATTGTATTGCCTCCAATTGCTATAATTATCTTATTATATTATACCCCGTTTTTGAAGCAATGTCAAGAATTCACATAATTTATCGCTTATAATTAGTATTTACGTTATAAACAAGTACAGATCCCTTCGCAAAAAGCAAAGGGATCTGACATATAGGTTTAGTTATGACCTTGCTGCATCATGAGCAAACAGTAAGCAGCTCTTTCCTGAGAAGAACCGAGTCAAATGAATTTAGCTTTCCGTCACTATTCATGTCATAGCGCTGCGCATCTTCAGCAGTGAGCTGAATCAGTAATGCGCCTGTATTGCTGTCTACAGTACGTAAGATATGCTGCTGAAGTTTTACAAGGTCTGATATTTTATATCCGTTTTCTGAAATATCAGGATCAGCAGTTGTAGTCGTTATAGTTTCAGAAGAGGTAACAGTTGTAGAGGTCGTTGTATTTGTTGTAGTAGAGGAAGATGTGGTAGTTGTAGTTTCAGAAGTTGATGTTGTTGTCAAAGATGTAGTGGTAGTAGTTGTTGTTTCCTCGGACGTAGTTGTGGTCGTTTCTGTAACAGTCGTTGTAGTCGAGGTAGTAGTTGTTGTTGTTGAAATAAAGGGTGCGCTTCCGCTTAAATAATTATCAATGACAGTGGTCCAGTAAGCCCCCATGAGCTTATATCCCACATTGTTAGGGTGAACACCATCATTGAGCTGTGTAGTCACATCTGTAATGGCGCTGTGAACATCTCCTATGTAGAGGTTAGAATATGTTCCCTGAAGATTTGATACAGTGTGACGGACAGTTGAGTTATACGTATCTACGGCTGCCTGAACATTAACTTCAACTTCATCATCGCTATACTGAGTCTGCCAATCTGAAGAATGTCTGTAATTGCCAAACCAAGAATAAACATCACTTCTGTTAGGATCAAGATCCGGAATCGATGTTACGAACAGTGCGGAACCGGAAGGTATCTCACCTATGATATATGTAATCAAATCGCTAAGTCTATCCCCCGCCGAATCAAGCTCATGATTATCAATAACATCATTCGTACCTATCTGAAGTATAACGATATCAGGAGTTGTCTGAGCAAGACAATCAGTAGATTGGAGCGTTTCAAGTATACCGCTCCTGCCTGAGTATTCCTTTATTGCGTAACCGCTGTAGCCTGTATTTTCGTCATCATATGAAAAAGTAACTCCTGTATCCTCATCGGTATATGTGGGCGTCCAGCCTCCGCCCTTTGCGCCTACCATATCTATTGTATATCCCATTTCAGTAAGATTATTATACAAAAATTTCCGATAAGATCCGTTTATACCATAACCATCAGTTATAGAATCTCCAATGCACATTATTTTTACAGTGCTATCAGCGCGGACGTTATCATTCACGTGAAAAGGCAACGAAGTAAATGCGGTTGAAATGAATGCCGTAGCAGCAATAATCGCTGAACAAGCTTTTTTGTTCATTATTAATACACCTCCATGATTCTTATATCATTTTTTAGATATCACTGTCTATTATCATTATAACATATTATCACAAAAAAATCAACCTGCGCGGAGTGATATTTGCAGTTTTTTTATCTTCGGCGCGGTGACTCCCTGCAGGACAGAGGGTCGCGGGTCCTGTTGGGACACCGCACTTATAACACGTATTCGTCAAAAAAGCAATTGTGTAGAGTGATATTTCAGAGTTTTTATACATAGAAGTTTATATCGTTATTTTTGATATATATTATTATAACAGTTGATCTTATTATGCTCCTCGCATTGCTGTAATGCATTTTGCACAAAAAAACAGATAAAATTTCTTAGATATAAAGAACAATATGAAATTTCAGAAAAACGTTTGACAAACCGCAAAAAATGTGATATACTATACATAACAAATCGCTTTAAAGCACTACAGCTTAAAGCGGTACAGTAAATTCTAAGGAAGGGTCACTATGAAAGAAATATCTAAGCTTATGAATTACAGATCAGATGTAAGAGTAATTGATGCTACTCTTCGAGATGGGGGACTTGTAAACAACTTCTTCTTCACGGAGAAGTTTATCAGGGATCTTTATCTCGCTAATATAAAAGCTGGCGTTGATTATATGGAGTTTGGCTATAAAGCAGACAGAGAGATGTTTGATGAAAGCAAATTTGGTCCATGTAAATTCTGCGACGACGAATTCATTCAATCTATTGTTGGGGAGAATAACACCGATCTCAAGATCGCCGTTATGGCAGATGTCGGACGCTGCGACTATAAAAACGATATCCACGACCGCTCTGAAAGCCCTGTAGATCTGATACGGGTCGCTACCTATCTTCATCAGATACCTACTGCTGTAGATATGATAGAAGACGCAAAATCCAAAGGATACGAAGTAAGCTGTAACATTATGGCTATATCGAATGGTCAGGAATCCGATGTTAAGGTCGCTCTCGACATTCTCGGACAGTCCCCTGTTGATGTATTCTACATCGTTGACAGCTTCGGCTCGCTCTACCCAGAGCAGATAGCCAGAATAGCTGATATTTACCTTGATTTTGCCGCAAAATACAACAAAAAAGTCGGCATTCACGCTCATAACAATCAACAGCTTGCCTTCGCAAACACTATTGAAGCGGTCGGAGACGGTGTGGATTGGCTTGATGCTACATATGCCTCTATGGGAAGAGGCGCCGGAAACTGCGCAATGGAACTCCTTCTCGGCTTCCTAAAAAATCCGAAGTACAACGTTTACCCCGTTATCCGCTTCATCGAGGAGCATATGAACAAGCTCCGTGAAGAGGGTACCGTTTGGGGATATGACGTTCAGTATCTGCTCACAGGTCTCTTCAATCAGCATCCAAGAACGGCTATCCAGTTTACACAGGAAAATCGCAAGGACTACTCGGAATTCTACAAAGAGATCATCGCTCAGGATTGATCAATAAAAAAGCTGCCCTTATTCGGGCAGCTTTTTACCGATGAATCGATAAAAGTGCTAAAAAAACGCGCTTATATAGATATGCAAAGATAATTCAGCGCTTTGCCATATATCTGTTTAGGACGGACGCGACCGCTTATAAGTATCTCTGCAAAATCCACAGCATCCTCAATATTCCGAGAAAAGTCAGGTATCACCTCTTTTTCTCCGGACTGAAAGTCTTCTGCTTCTATCCCATATGTGACAACATCATCTCCAAAGAGATCAAGTCTTCCTGTTATTACTCTGTAAGAGACTTTGTTGTCACCGAAAACCTCCATATACACCGTTCTGTCTGTTACCTCACGCCTTACTTTCCGCATTATTCCGAACATATTCAAGACTCCCTTCTTTTGTTTTTATCAATTATATCATATGCTTGCATATATGTGAACGGGTAATTTTTTGGAGCTTTTATGTCATTAGGGAATAATTTGACGAAAAAGGCGATTATCGGCAAATCCAGCTGATAATCGCCTTTTTATCATTCAAGATCGTTTATCTGCATATATATCGACTGCATCTGTATATCCGTCTCGGCTATGCGCTCGGCACACTCGCGAAGCTGCTCGGATATCTCGGGAGTTATCACGGCTGAGGGCTTATATTTGAGCTGATGCTCAAGGCTTGCCCAGAAGTCCATAGCGATAGTTCTTATCTGTATCTCCACGGGAGCATAAAGCTTCTGAGTGGAGAGATACACGGGTACATTCACTATCATATGATAACTTCTGTAACCGCTCGGCTTGGGATTTTTTATGTAGTCCTTGCGCTTGATGACCGTAAAATCGTCACGCCTGCCCAACATTTCAACAAGTGCATATATGTCGCTTATATAATAGCACGTAACTCTTATTCCTGCAATGTCAAGCAAATTTTTTTGAGCGGAATCGGGAGTAAGAGGAAGTCCTTTTTTTTGCAGCTTTCCAATAATGGATTGCGGCGATTTAAGTCTGCTTTCTATATTATGTATCGGATTACGCTGAAATTTTACGCTGAATTCATTATCAAGAATATTCAGATATGTTCTCACCACCTCGATAGCAGAATCATAAAGATGCGACAGCTGTAAAAAGTCGTTGAATACGTGAGCAAATTTCTCCTTCACAGTTTCCTTATCGTCCACGATAGCCGGAAGATTGTCTATCGCCTCCATATAGAAATCAATTTCAGTCACGGACATTCACTTCCTTTCAGATCAATTAAATATTTACAAGACCTGAAGGCGCTATGAACATTCAATCCTCGCCCTCAGTGTAATCAAATTTTTCAACGCTGTTTATTGCCTTGCTGAACTGTGTCTCGTAAAGCTGCGTATAAACTCCGCCAGCGCCGACAAGCTCACTGTGATTACCTCGCTCGGCAATAGTTCCGTCTTTTATAACAAGTATCTCGTCCGCCGCAAGTATGGTCGAAAGCCTGTGGGCGATGAGTATACTCGTTCGTGATGCGATGAGAGGTTCAATGGCATCCTGTATCTTCTGCTCTGAGATAGAATCAAGGGCGGAAGTCGCCTCATCGAATATCATCAGTGCGGGATCCTTTAGAAGCACTCGCGCAATTGATATCCTTTGCTTTTCACCGCCTGAAAGCTTCAGACCACGATTTCCGACAACTGTATCGAGTCCTGTATCCTGACACTGAATGAAATCGTAGATATTTGCCTGCTTACAGGCATTTATGAGCTCATCCTCGGTAGCATCCGGCTTTGCATAGAGCAGGTTTTCACGTATAGTGCCGTTGAAAAGATATGTCTCCTGACTTACTATGCCGATATGTCTGCGAAGGTAGGAAAGGTCTATCTTGCGCACATCTATGCCGTCGAACGTAACTCTGCCTGCAGTTACGTCATAAAGTCGAGGTATGAGGTTGACAAGAGTACTCTTGCCCGAGCCCGAAGGTCCTACGACTGCAATGCATTTGCCGCCGTCGAGCTTAAAATTTATATCATTGAGTATCTGCCGCTCCTCATCGTAATAGAAGCCGACCTTACTGAATTCGACCCTGCCCTCAGGCGGAGTCTGCGGAGTCACTGCGTCGGGAGCGTTTTCTATCTCAACGGGCATATCAAAGTAATCGAAAATTCTCGTAAACAGCGCCATCGAGCGTATCCAGTCCACCTGAATGTTCAGAAGCTGATTCACGGGACCGTACATTTTTCCGAGAAGCGCTACCAGAACTGTGATATCGCCGACAGTAAGTGATGAGTCGTACTTCATCATGAGTATGCCGCCTGCCAGATAGATAAGCATAGGTCCTATGCTCGAAAATGTGCTCAAAGCAACTCTGAACCAGCGTCCTGCCATGCTCTCGCGGATATTGAGCTTTACCATTCTGCTGTTTACGCTCTCGTATTTTTCATACTCGGTATTTTCCATGCCGAAAAGCTTCACGAGGAGCTGTCCGCTGACGGACATTGTCTCGTTGAGAATGCCGTTTATCTCGTCGCTGCAAGCCTGAGACGCATTAGTTATCGACCATCTCGTCTTGCCTGCGCTGCGGGTCGGAATGACAAACAGCGGTACGACAAGTATACCCACTATCGCGAGTATCCAGTTACTGCGGAACATCACTATCATAGCAACGATAAGCGTTATCGAGTTGGAAAGTATGCTTGTCAGAGTATTGGTGATTATCTGCTGAACTCCTGAGATATCGCTCGTCATTCGAGTAATGATATCGCCCTGATTGTTTGAGGTGAAAAAGCGTTGAGACATCTTCTGCAAATGAAGATACATCTTGTTGCGCATATCATAGGTTATGTGCTGAGCTATCCATGTATTCATGTAGCTTTCGAGGACACCGATAAGATTTGCACCAAGAGTCACCGCAAGCGACATCAGAATGAAGAATATCAGCTTTTTAAGACTCCTGTTGATGAGTCCCTCGTCGATTATCTTACCTGTTAGCACCGACGGAAGCAGGTTCATGATCGAGGATACTATTATTGCAACAAGCACAACGAGCATCTGCTTCCAATAGGGCTTTAAATATGAAAATATTCTCTTTAAGAGGGCTTTTGTCACCTTTGGACGGTTGTTCCTTTCGTCCTCCGAAAGGAATCGTCCGCCCGGGCCTCCCGGACCTCCCACTGGCGGCATATCACCACCTCCTAATTCTGCTATTTTTTTGTCTTAGGTTCAGGAAGCTCATCATACATAGCATTCACAAGACCTCTAAGGTATTCTCTATCGTCAACATCGTCAACAAGGAGCATTGGCCTTGCCCCCTCATACGGCAGCTCATACTGCACATTCTTCACATAGCTGATCGCCGATTTCACAGGCTTAACAAGGAAGCGATTGTCGTAAATTCCGCCGAACACCCTTCCCTTGCAGTACAGTATATACTCCCCCATCATGGCGCGACAGGTAATACCACCGCAGTCCGCGAGCTGTCCCAGTATAAAATCAAGATATCCCTTTGTCGAAGCCATACTGTACTCCTTATTTCAAACGAAGTTTTTCGAGATTTGCTTCAAATTGCGGAGCAAAGCTTTCTGAAAGAGCATAATCTATAAGACTTTCTATCAAAGCCTGTACCTCCGCCCGATCCTTTATCTCGGAAAGGCGGCTCGTGCAGACGAGAAGTCTTCCTTCTCCGACCATTGCCTCGTAGAGCAGGCCGAGCTTGTGATTTCTTTCGCAGTTGTCTATCATCTGAACTATCGGGCGGAGCTCCTCGGGCGTGCCGTCAAGCACTGCGCAGTCCGCATGGCTCACGATATGATACCATTGCGGAGTAGTCCACTTCTCACATGAGAACTTTGCAAGTGCAGGGTGCTGATGGTCAATAAGCAGTCCGAGAGTGCCCACAGGAAGCTCTCTACCCATACTCTCTGATATTGTCTTGAACATAGGATAATTCCAGAAATCTGTGCAGTAAAATCCTTTAATACTGTCTCTTAGCTCATTCGGCAGATAGATCACTCTTTCACCTTTGGAAAGGAGCTTTTCCGCCTCAGCATGGTCCTCCGTTATATGGACTGTAGTATCACCCTTTACGTAGCTTTTCTGCATCTCAAAGTTCTCATCAGGACGCGGGAAAACCCAAAACTCATAGCTGTTCTGCGTGAGAAACGAAGTATCATCGCAAATACGCAGCGTAAGCTCTGTTTTTCCCGTATGAGAGGCGGTGAAGCTTATTTCTCCTACGTGGACAAGTCCTTTCGCACCGTCGGGAATATCAAGAGCACCTGCTTGACAGTCGACTGCCCATAAAAGACTTCTGCCGACAAGAGGATCTTCGCTCATATTGCGAATCATAATTGGTATAGTAACGGTCTCATCAACAGTAACAATGAAGCTTTCTATTTCAGCAAGGATAACTATTTTTGAGCAGAAGCCTCTCCATTTTCTGCGAAGGTCATGCTCCTTTACAAAGCGTTTTTCGTCCATGAATGCATCAAGCATTCCGACAAGCGCCGTACCCTGCCCCGTAAAATCCTGCAAATCAAGCAGTTGAAATCCCGAGATGTATTCCGAGCGCATTGCTGCTTCTATCTCAAGCTTATAGCAATTGTAAGCGAGCATTCCTGAGGCTTCGTGAATATCCTCGGCATATGAAAGCATATCTCGGTCAAACAGCCTATTGCGGAACAACTCGAGATTATATGGCCTGAGCGGATCGGTATACTTGACAATTTCATTAAAATCAGGATAGATAAAATACTGACCCACTTCATGTGTAACTATCGGCTTTGAGGGTATAAGTCCCTCCGAAGCGGAGTCTACTCTTACCCTTTTCACGCCCGTTCCGTACTGTATCTCTATGTAACCTACTGAGCTATCGTCGCACTCGGACGTGCTATCGGGAAAAATCACCTTGTCATAGGAGTGTGCGGTGTTTGGCTCGTTGGTCTGAACAAAGCCGAACGGAGCGTCACAAGCGGCATAAGAACCGCGTATAAGCCTGCCTTTGCTGAGACGTACGCCGGAAAAGAAGTCGTCATTGGGTTGTATATTGGGATAAAACTGGAAATTATTGCTTCCCTGAGTGTAAAGATGTCTGCGGTCAAGCGACTTGTACTCTCCAATAATATCGTTAAGACGCTTAGAACTGCCCCAAAGCTCGTTTCCGAGCGACATCATCAAGAAAGAAGGGTGATTTCCGAATATCCTGAGTATGCGTCTGCCCTCTTCTATGAGATAGCTCTGTTCCGATTCGTTTAAATCAGGATCGTCCGGAGCGTGAACAGTACCCCAGAATGGCAGTTCCGGCTGCATATATATGCCGAGCATATCCGCTGCGGTAAATGCTGCGTCTGGCGGACAGCATGTATGAAAGCGATAGTGATTTATGCCCCATGACTTCGCGATACTCAGCACATCATGCCACTCCTCAACAGTTGTCGGAGCAGCAACGGTACGCGGAAAAATCATTCCATCGTGTTTACCTCTAAGATAAACACGTTCACCGTTTATCAGGAAGTTCATTCCGTCTACGGTAAATTCCCTCATTCCGAATGTGACGGTAAGGATGTCCGAGCTGCCGCATATTGCGGCTTTCAGCGTGTATGTAACAGGAGAATGCTCGCTCCAAAGTGAAAAATCGTCTCCGAGAGGAACAATAGCTTCAGGGTGGTCAGCTGTTATGTGATACACAGCTGTATCGACAGTCTTACCGTCCGATGAGACTCCCCATATATTCACGTCCGTTTCACCGAGTCCGCAAATGTCAAATCGCAGGGTGACAGAACCCGCAGCAATATCAGGATATGCCTGTATGGCATGAATGCCATTTTTATCTGAAATTCGCAGAGATATCTCACCTGTTATCCCATTCCAGTTTGTCTGAGTGTCCTCAGAGGTCATATGTCCGCCTTTTGTTGGGTAATCGACATTACTGACCATAATACAGATGTCAAGCGCATCAAAGTTCAAGAAGTCTGTGATATCGTATACGTGCGGAGTGCAAAGACTGTCATATTCACCAACCGTTGTGCCATTTATCCAGAGTTTTGTTATCCTTGTACGTTCGAGAAAGAGTTCCGCCCTTGAATCTGAAGGAATTCCCGAAATATCAATGGTACGGTAGAACCAAGCATATCCTTCATATTTGTACAGGTCAGTCAGGAATCCTTTTTCCCATTTTTTGTTCAGCCTGCCCTTTCGTGCAAGAGAGGTTACGGTCGGAAGGACGATAGAATCATCGGGCAAAATGTTAAAATAACGCTCATCTATACCGCGCATTTCTTCATCGGCACGAAAACCCCATTCTCCTGAAAGGTCGATCTTATTTATCATTTATATTCACTCCAAGTCACATCGTCAATTTGCGGAAGTTGTTGCAGATTCCGCTACAGCCGCGCCCATAGCGTCTGTTATGGTGATTATAGCTGCTTCGTAGTCGCTTTTTGCAGCGTATTCGTTCGCCTTGTCGAGTACTGAGGAAAGCTCCTGAGGGAGCTCGCCGTTCGAGGCAGCGGTAACGGTCTTTGACGCCGTATCGACAAGCAGCATTATGCCGCTTTCACTGCCGTATCTGCGGTCAAAGTACATTTGCAGCAATTCCTCATTTGTGGAGCCGGTGCTGTTTTCGGTCACAAGGACGGACAACTGCGTATCGCAGGCGGATATGATGCTGTCAAGCTCTGCACCTTTTTCGGCAGTGAAAACGCCTGCATTATCAAAAAGATGAGAGGGACAATTCACAGCAAGTTTCATAAGTCTAAGGACCGCCCCCTCATAATCCTCATTTACAAGCTCGCGAGTTGCCCAATAAAACTCCTGTTTTTCGGATTCGCTGCTCACATATACAGAGCAGCTTCCTGTCTTGTAGATATAGTCGTTATTGGTATCATTGTTTATCAGCAGAAGAAAACCGCTGCCTTTTCCCGCATATATCTCCTCATAAGCCGCCTCGGCAAACTCATACGGAGTTTTTCCGCCGAGGTCGTTTGTCGTAACAACGGCTGCATTTATCAGCCGCTCTTTGTATAGCCAGCCTGCATAATCATTACAATTTGTGAATGCCTCACCGGTAAGTACCCCTGCATTATCGTAAATATACGTACCATCAGCGGTCGCAAGCTTTATCTCGGTAATCGGCTGAGTTTCAGGCTCTGTGACGATTTCCTCGGTAATTACTTCTTCGACAGATGACATCTGAGGAGCATCATCGAAACTGCTCCTGCTGTTATCAGAGCAGCTATAAAGCACACCAATACATAATAATGCAGCGGAGGCAGCAAAAAAATTTTTCAAAAAAAATCAATCCTAACACTTGTAATATACATTATATTTTAGTATAATTTAATAGAAAAATCAAGTATATACGAGCAATTTATTTTAGTTTATCATTTTACAAAGGAGAATTTTAATGGATTACTGTCTAAAAAACGGTGATATTGTTGTTGCTGAACCGGATCTCGACCTCGATGAAACACTCGATTGCGGACAGGCTTTCCGTTGGAAAAAAACAGAAAGCAACTACGAATGTACATACACAGGCTATTTCCTGAATGATTTCCTGCGTATATCACAGGTCAAAAAGGGACAGTTCATCTTCCATGACACGACCGAAGATGACTTTCTCGGAAAATGGGTGGACTACTTTGACCTAAATACTGACTATTCCGAGCTCAAAAGGCAGTTTTCCGAGGACGAAACGCTCTCTAAGGCATGCGGCTTCGCAGGCGGCATACGGCTGCTTCGGCAGGATAGCTGGGAGTGTCTGATCTCCTTTATTATTTCCCAGAACAATAACATTCCCCGGATCAAGGGCATTATCGATCGCCTATGTGAACATTATGGAGGAGACTTTCCCGCTCCGCAGCAGCTTTCCGCCGAAACTCCGGATACGCTTTCATATCTTCGCAGCGGCTTCCGGGCAAAGTATCTCGCCGATGCAGCACATCGAGTGAACGCAGGACAGACTGATCTCTCAGCTATTGCGCAAATGCCTATAGACGAAGCAAGAAATGCACTGAAACAAATACTCGGAGTGGGTCCCAAGGTAGCAGAGTGTGTTCTTCTTTACGGCATGCACCGCACCGAAGCTTTTCCTATAGACGTATGGATAAAAAGAGTGCTCACTAAATATTATCCAAACGGATTTCCCGAATTTGCCGGTAAAAGCGCAGGAATAGCTCAACAGTATCTGTTCCACTACATGAGAAATCTTCCCGACATTGAATAAAATACAGGTTTATCGTCAATTCTTTCCATGAATAAAATCTATGGAGGAATTATGATCAAAGGAGTAAATAAAAAGATAATCGAAATAAACAATCCCGACAGCATCTACTTTGAACGTGCGGTATTCTATCTAAAGCCAAACGTAGTAACGCTTCCTGAAGCAGTCTCACGCTCAGAGATGAACCGCTTCATGGCGGCACTGGATAACGAATATACAAAACCGAGATACAGGCTGCGCATCGGCAGGCTCATCATAACACTGCTTATACTCGCGGCGATTGTGGGAGTTATATTTTTTCTCCTCATTAAATAGCAATATTGTTCCCTTTTTTAGCAATATTTTTCAAAAAGTGTAGACAAACGGCTTTTTTGGTGATATAATTAATATAGAAAATATACCTCCACCTTGGAGTAATACAAGGAGTTGTTCTCTATGCCGCAACAGGAAGCAAAAGTATTTAATAATAAGCTCTCGAAGCGTATCATAAGCACGCCGGGGCCTGCCGCCAAAAATACCTTTTTCTATATGCAGGAGACCGGATGCCTGAAGACGGAAGATGCTGCTATCACGCACAGACAAAATCTGGAATCTTTTCTCATTGTTGCGGTGGTCAGCGGACGCGGAGAGCTTACTGTCGGCAGCGAGACGCTTCCGCTTGTCAAAGGAGATTGCTTTTTTATAGATTGCCGTCAGCCTCATTACTATGTCAGTTCCCAAAATGACCCGTGGGAGCTCCTGTGGGTGCATTTCAACGGCAGTACCTCACAGCAATATTATGACTATTTCATATCACAGTCTAAAAATGTTTTCAGACCGCCATTCTTTGACAGAGTTGTCTCATCAATAACTGAAATAATCAATATCAATGAGGTAAAAGATCCTAATGCAGAGATACTAACATCAAAACTCATAGTTGATCTGCTCACCCTTGCACTTACATTCAACAGCTCGGATAATCAGTTTGACTCTGCACTCAAGCAAAAGCTTGCAGCCGTACACAACTATATCGACGATCATTTCAATGAAGACTTGTCGCTTGAAAAACTCGCTTCAGAGTTTTACATAAGCAAATTCTATCTCACACGAGAATATAAGAAAATTTACGGTAAAACTATTTTTCAGCACATCATTACAGCACGCATAAACTACGGAAAGAAGCTTCTGCGCTTCTCAGACAAATCTGTAGAGGAGATAGCTCACCTTTGCGGTTTCAATGACCAGAGCTACTTTGCAAGACAGTTCAAAAAAGCGGAAAATCTGACCTGCTTTTCCTACAGAAAGATGTGGCGAGACTAATAAGACCCCCGTTCTTTTAAAGGAACGGGGTCTTATTAGCATACGAAAAACAAAGGAGAGCCAAAGCTCTCCTTTTTTATTGACCAGACCGATAAGCCGGGTTCTGTCGTGTGCGGCAATTTATCTACGCTTACCGTCGCCGGCAAGCTCAAGCCGTCATTACTTCATATCCGCCGAGCAGACGTTAAGATATGAAGCACCAATAGACGTTGCATCGGATAGGGTTTACATGGCAGCGCAGTCTCCTGCGCTCCGGTGAGCTCTTACCTCGCCTTTCCACCATCACCGCCGTGAGGCGGCAGTATATTTCTGTTGCACTTGCCCTAAGGTCGCCCTCGGCTGCCGTTAGCAGCTACCCTGCTCTGTGATGCCCGGACTTTCCTCGTAAACTAAAGCGTTTCCGCTGCCGCATAGTCTGCTCAATAGAAATGATATCATTTTTTTGCAAATTTGTCAAGTGGAGCGTCCATCTTTATTCCGATATCGTATTCAAGAAGCTGAGTTATTCTTTTAGCATCTTCTACACTCATCGCCCGAACTCTGTAGCGTTTTCGCTCCTCACCCTCAAACCATATGCTTATATTGCATTTTTTTCCCAATTTCTGGAGAAAATTCTGTTGAAGCTCTATTTTCGCGACCTTATTCCTTTCCGCAGCAACAGTATGAAAATTGGTCCATATACAGCTGCGAACTATAACCTTACTGCCGCAGAAAGCTATACCGCTTGTGAGAAGCGCTGCAAATTTTACGGCAATGAGCCATATCGCTGGTATTTCAAGCATTATAGCGATAAACTTTGAAAGCTCAGAAAACTTTGGAAAAAGCCTCGCTATAAGATCGTGAGCAGGATATATCTCCGCTGCCGCAACAAGCGGTATCAGAAGGTAAGATCCGACTCCCGATGCTTTTGGGCGGAAATCATTCTTTATGCCTCCGAAAACTCCAATAACTTCTAATTCCTTACCTATATTCTTTTCCTTTTTTACAGGAAGAAGAACAGGAAGTCTGTTTTTAGTAGCTCCATATCCGGGACAGCTTATATTTACTGAAACCGCCCTGAAAAGCTTCATTATGAGATTCTGACGCAAATCAGTATAATTTATGTGAGAAGCCTTTATTCGGTACTCTTTTCTGTCAAGGAGCCCATAAGTTATTTTCACGCATCTTTTGTCACTTTCAATGTCAAATCCTGAATATCTGAAGAGGTTCACAATAAACGATATCAGCCACGAACCGATAAAAAACAACCCGACTGCGGCGGCTGCCGTCGGTATTTTGAGAAGAAGCCTGTTGGTAAGTTTTTCGGTCTCTTCGGTAAAGCGATTTAAGTACCTTGTAATGATATCGTATGATATATCTCCTGCTTTCCAGAAAAAAGTAGCGATATAAACCGTACCTGAAAATCCGCTCGAAAAGAACACCGAAAACATCAGTACCGACATCAGGCTGGGTCTGGGTATGCCTTTGATCATATCGTTTTTATCTATCTGAGGCATTGTTTTAAGTATTTCAGCACAGGTCTTTTTATTTACAAGAAGCTTAAGATCATTTGTTTTCAGGATACCTGCTCTTGTATCACAGCAGAATCTTGTTGCACCAAACGGAGTCAGATAAAACGGGCGTTCAAGGGTAGCGGAGCTGATATTTGAAAAAGGGATAAAAGTATTGACTCTTATAAATACTCCGTCACGATGAACTATCTCGTCCCCGGTAAAGTCGATAACAGAAAAATACCATCGTATAAAGCCGAAAATTATGATGGCGCCGATTATGGCGATATCCAGCCAAGCCCCCTTTATCCATGTATAGAACCAGTTCTTATCAATATGCACTCTGTACTGGTATACTGCTCTGATTATCGGAAAGATCAGGAGCCATATATTCTTCATCGAATATTTCAGAATGCGCAGAGGATGTTCATGATACATTTATGTTTCCTCCCCGCTTATGCTGCCGGAAAGGCGGAGTATTTCCTGAGCGTCGGACTGTTTTAGGAAGAGAAGCCTGAACTGTCCTCCATATACAAAGAAGATTATGAAGTTAAGCCCCGTATACTGTGAAAAAGGTGAACTTATCACGGAGGTGTATTGAACAGATGAATACCTGACTGATTGATGGACTTTTATGAAAACACCGCTCGACTTCATTATTTCGGTATCGTTAGCGGTATATTTTATCGAAGAAAAATACAGAGGCAGGTAAATGAACATTACAAAAAAAGCAGAGGCTGCAACAACTATGGTTATTATAAGATCCACGAGTTTTACGGGTATAAAATATCTTGCAGCACCTAATATGATAACTACTATAAACAGAATAATTATCCTCAGAGTAGTAAGACAATTCTTATCGGGAAAATACTGCTTCATGTCTCCCCTCCTTCACAAATACGTATATTTTTATTATACCACAAATATTCTTTATTGTACAAGGCTTTTGAGTAAAATTCAAATTTCATTAAAATTTACATAAGAAAGGTCAGAGAGAAATATGCTTGAAAGAGTTAACGCATTTATCTGGGGAGAAGGTCTGGTATTTCTTCTGCTGTTCACAGGCGGTTTATACACTATAAAGCTGGGCTTTATACAATTCAGGGCAATACCATATATATTGAGGTCTGTTTTTGGAAAAAGTCAAGATACTAACAAAGGACTAAGCCAGTGGAAAACTGTTTGTATGTCTCTCGGCACAGCTATGGGTACAGGCAATATTACAGGGGTTGCCGCCGCTATCGCAATAGGAGGTGCAGGAGCTGTATTCTGGATGTGGATCTCCGCGTTTTTCGGAATGGCACTGGTTTATGCAGAAAATGTCCTCTCTGTAAAATACAGCGACAACGAATGCAGAGGCCCAATGGCTTATATATCAAAAGGGCTTGGCAGTAAAACTCTATCATTGTGTTTTGCATTTTTCTGTATACTCGCATCTCTTGGTATGGGCGGCATGGTTCAGGTAAGCTCATTCTCGGAAAGTCTCAGAGACTTTGTAAGAATAAATGACAAGCTTCTTTTTATTGGCATATTCTTAGTCCTCTTACTGATCATAAGCGGAGGAGCCAAACGCATAGGAACAGCAGCACAGTGCCTGCTGCCGGCAGCATCTTTGATCTATGCGGCAGCCTGCATCTGGGTAATATCACATCACTATTCAAATCTCTCCGGATCTGTAGCCCGGATTTTCACAGAAGCATTCGGCATAAAACAAGCAGCAGGCGGGATATCCGGAGCTTTGATTTCAAGATCAGTCTCAGTAGGTATGCGAAGAGGGATATTCTCAAATGAAGCAGGGCTGGGAAGCTCACCGCTGCTGCATAGTGCTGCTGAAAGCGATTCTTTCCAGCTTCAGGGAATGTGGAGTATGTTTGAAGTTTTTCTTGACACGATAGTCTGCTGCACTCTTACCGCTGTTACAATTTTGTGTGCTTCACCTGATCTGTCTGTATCGGGCGCTTTTTGCAGCCTCCCCGGAGGCGTTTGCAAACCGTTTATTTCTGTGGAACTTATGATATTCGCTTTCTGCACCATTATAGGCTGGTACTACTGCGGAGAAAGTGCTTTCATACATATAGCTCCATCTGCCAAGACAGGGATATTTTGCATTATATACTCATTGACTGCTTCTCTTGGAACTGTTTTCAGAGCTGAAACGATATGGACTGTTTCAGACATTTTCAACGGACTTATGGCTTTTCCGAATCTTGTTGCTCTGCTTTTGCTAATAAAAAAGGTAGAAAAAGAATAACACACTCCTTTTCAGTCAATAAATATATTTGCATAATAATTTTTGAGGAGTGTGTTTATGAGTTATTTAGGGGAAAATAAGCTTTTTTCGTTTCGTGACGGCTATTGTGAGCCCCTTTCGGGAACAGTATCCAATTCGTCCGGTACAGCGGAATTCGGAGCTACTTTGGCGCATCACTTCAAACGATTCGCAGCAGGATGTGAAAGCTTTTCTCACAGCCACATTCTTTACGCTATATGCAGCGGTATTTCAGAATGCGGCAAAGATGTTTTTTTATGTGAAAACACTGAACTGCCGTCGTTCAAATTCGGATTCCCTCTTCTTTCTGCCGACTGTGGCATATATATAAGCGGAAACGGCAGTGTTAAAATATCGTTATTCGACGAAAACCGCTTTCCTCTGAGTGACAGACTGCTTGAAGCGGTTATGAAAGATGCTGCGTGCACCCCATCGCCTAAAAACGGAAGGATCTCCTCTGTATCTTCGTTCAGAAACCTTTACATTAATAACATCGCCGACACACTTGATACCCGCGAAGAGCGCATACCGGCAGGGATAAGCTGCGGAAGCACCTCTGTCCGCTCCCTTTGGAACACTTTTTTTACCGGTGAAGACGACAGCTTGGTCTTTCAGATATCAGATGACGGACAACGTGTTAATGCATATTCCTCTGAAGTTGGATTCATTTCTCACGAAAAGCTAACCCTCGCTTATGCAGTAAAACTTGCTCAGAGCGGCAAGACTGCTTTTCTACCTGAGGACTTTCACTATGCTGCTGACTATCTTAACGACGGTGAAAGCAAATATATAACCAGATTTTCATGGGAAAAAGAGATTCCTCACGATGTCTCTGAACAGCGCTTCCTCTTTGATCCGCTTTTTATGTGTACTCACCTTGCTGAAAACAAAAAGCTTTTCATCAGCCTGATAAAAAAGCTGCCTCAACTCGCTTCTGCAAAGCGTGATATCATTTTCAATTTTACAAATACCGATTTTAAAGCCAACAGGCAGATATCCGAACACGGCGGAAGAATAAAAATCACAAGAAGCGGAAAAAATCGCGTGACTCTAACTGCTCAGGCATATTCTTCAGAAACTGCTGCAGAACTCTGCTCGTTATGGACAGAGAAACTGAGAAAAATAAATATATGCGGAGATATTACAGGAAAGAACCTATAATTTAGCATAACCTCTCACCTGGGTTTAAAAATTTTTATCAACTATGCATAATGATGAAAACATTCTCTTTTTTCTATTGACACAAGCCCGAAGTTTTTGTATAATAATATTGTGTATTATTGTGCTCTTTAAGACTTTTTTGGCTACAGTCAGCCATGAAGATATATGGAGCCGGACTCGATTTATATGAAGACCCGGCTTGCTCTCTTTTCGGAGAACCGCTATTCTCCATTGTTTCAAGCAAATATTCAGACATATCGCATCTACGCTATACACCATTGTAATACAATGTTTACAGCCGATGCCCTTTAGCGGTGCAGCTGATTCCGCAAGTGTTACGTTCATACTATGTAAAATTTTATTTTTATTTTGAAAATAGACATAGTACGTTTTTATAATTAATGCGTCCTCAATAACCGCCTTACGGCGGTTTTTGCCCCGAACTTCGTTCGGGAGCGCAAATTCTTTATAACATAGGGAATTTGCGCGTCGCATTTCTTGATGTCAAGCTCATTTTGCCCAAAAGGGCAAAACAAAGCGCAAGAAAAACTATCAATATCTTTGTTTTTTTCTTGCACTTTGGCAACTAAAAATTGGCTTTAAAAGCTATATTAAGCCAATTTTTAGTTGTTTAGCAGACATTAATTATAACTAAGAATAATGTTGAACTGCTGCAAACTTCTTACATAATATGTCTGTTTTCCGGTGCGGCAATACCGTTATTGCAGTGCCGTCAAATCTGAAAGTGAGGTCACATAGTGAACGAAAAAGAAAAAACAAAAAAGACAAGACAGAGCGCTTCTGCAACGCCCGCAAAAAAGCCCGCTGTCAGAAAACAGTCAGCGCGTAAAAATCCCCCAAAGAATGATAACATTCCTGAAACTCCGGCTAAAAGGCGCTCTAAAGCTGTTAAAGAGGTTAAAAAAGCTCCTGTAAGAATCATTCCTCTGGGAGGTCTTAACGAAATAGGCAAGAATATGACGGTTTTCGAGTGCTCTAATGATATGTTTATCCTCGATTGCGGACTTGCCTTTCCTGACGCTGATATGCCCGGCGTTGATATTGTTATCCCCGATTTTACTTATGTTGAACGCAACAGAGATAAAATACGCGGAGTTGTTATAACTCATGGTCATGAGGATCATATCGGAGGTCTTGCATATCTCCTTAAAAAGATCAATGTTCCGGTTTATGCTACGAGACTGACTATCGGTCTCATTGAGGGCAAGCTCCGCGAGCAGGGGCTGTACGGGAAGGTACAGCTGAATGTTGTAGAACCTAAAAAGACCGTAAAAATGGGCTGTATGGCTGTTGAATTTATCAAGGTCAACCACTCTATACCCGATTCTGTCGGAATGGCTATCCATACACCTGCTGGTATAATCGTGCACACTGGCGACTTTAAAGTGGATTACTCACCTATCGACGGAAAAATAATAGACCTTGCACGCTTCGGTGAGCTCGGCAGCCGCGGCGTTCTCGCACTCATGGCGGACTCCACCAATGCCGAAAGACCGGGATATACGCATTCGGAGCGCACCGTCGGAGAGTCCTTCGACAAACTCTTCCAGAAGGGCGAGGGAAAGCGTATAATCATTGCTACCTTTTCGTCGAATATTCACCGTGTCCAGCAGATAATCAACTGCGCTGTCAGATATGGCAGAAAAGTCGCTGTATTCGGAAGGAGCATGATAAACGTTATAAATACTGCTATCGAGCTCGGATATCTCGACGTTCCCGACGGTATTATCATAGATATCGAAATGATGAACCGCTATGAAAGCGAACGCATTGTTCTTATAACTACCGGAAGTCAGGGCGAGCCTATGTCTGCGCTCACGAGAATGGCGATGAACGACCACAAAAAGGTCAATATAACGCCTATGGACTTCATTATCATATCAGCAACCCCTATTCCGGGAAATGAAAAATACGTTACCCGTGTTGTTAACGAGCTAATGAAATCGGGCGCAGAGGTGGTCTATGAGGCTATGTACGAGGTTCACGTTTCGGGACACGCCTGTCAGGAGGAGCTCAAACTCATGCTCGCGCTTACTAAGCCGAAGTTCTTTATCCCTGTGCACGGGGAGTATAAGCATCTCAAAAAGCACGCCGGACTTGCCCTGCAAATGGGAATACCAAAGGAAAATGTTATGATCGCTGCTATTGGCAATGTGATCGAGACTGACGGCACAAAGATGAGTGTTACCTCTCAGGTGCCTGCGGGACGTGTCCTCGTTGACGGTCTCGGGGTCGGCGATGTAGGCTCGATCGTTCTCAGAGACAGAAAGCACCTCGCTCAGGACGGTCTTATCATCATTGTCATCGGTATCGAGCGAAGCTCTAATGAAGTTGTCGCAGGTCCGGATATCATCTCAAGAGGATTTGTGTATGTAAGAGAATCAGAAGAGCTCATGGTAGAGGCAAAACAGCTCCTCGCCGAGACTCTGGACAATTGCTCCGCTGCTGAGCTAAGAGAGTGGAACACTCTTAAGGGTAAGCTGCGCGATGCTTTATCAGACTATATTTACCAGAAAACAAAACGCAGTCCTATGATACTTCCTATTATTATGGAGACTTGATAGTTTCCGAAAGGAGCTGTAAAAGTGAAAAATAAATTTCCGATAGTTTTTCTTTCACTTCACTTCCTGCTTTTTCTCAATATTGCGGCAGTCTTGTTTCTGAGATATAAGGGCTTCAGCAAGTCTGAACTGCTGCTGATCCCTGCCGCTGCCATAGTTCTTACTTGTGCCGCTTATGCTGTATTTTACTCGAAAAACTCACTGCGACGCATATCAAAAATGAACAAAAATCTTGAAAGTGCTGCGGCAGAGTATATGAACTCGCTGCCGGCACCTGTAGCTGTTATTGATGAAGCTCGCAGATTCGTGTGGTATAATCAGATATTCGAGGAAAAAATAAGTCTCGGTCAGGACGCTTACGGTCACGATTTTGAAGGATTTGTAAATATGGATATCACGCCTCTTACAACAGGAGGCAATTCAATATGTTCGGTAAACGGCTGTATTTACAGTGTAACTGCGGAAAAATTTGAAAAAAACGAAACTTCTTTCCTCGTGCTCTATTTCCACGACGAAACGAATTATTATATTCTCAAAAAACAGTCCGATGAATCTCAGCAGAACGTCATCATAATAACTATCGATAACTATGATGATATTATGCAGAACGCAAAGGAAAGTGAAAAAGCCCAGACTTCTGTAGAAACCGAAAAGCTTATCGAAAATTTTATGAATGATACAAAGGGCTTTATCAAGAAGACCTCCTCCAATACTTTTTACGCAATTATCGAAAATAAATATCTTGAGAATATCATTTCCGAAAAATTCAAGATACTCGATGCCGCAAGGAATATAAAAATATCCGGAAAATATCCCCTCACTTTTTCCATCGGTGTTGGACAAGGTGCTGAATCCCTTGCGGAAAGCGAAGCTATTGCCCGCCAATGCCTTGATATGGCTCTCGGGCGCGGCGGAGATCAGGCAGTACTCAAAACAGAGAATGGCTATCGCTTCTTCGGAGGTGTTTCAAAAGGCGTTGAAAAGCGTTCACGCGCAAAAACAAGAATTATCGCAAACGCTTTGCAGGATCTTATAATGAATTCGGACAAGATCTTTCTTATGGGCCACCGTTTTGGCGACCTCGATTCTGTTGGAGCTTCCTGCGGTCTGGCAGGAGCACTGCAGCTGCTCGGAAAGGAAGTTTATATCGCAGTTGACCGCGTCAAAAACCTTGCCTCAAATCTGATAGATTACGTTGACGACCAGTCAACTCAGCGTCTGTTTATAACTCCCGGCGAAGCAGAAACTATGATAGGTTCAAATGATCTGCTTATTATCGTTGATACTCATAATAAGGATTATGTTGAAAGCCGTGCGCTTTATGATAAGTCAAGATCCACAGTGGTAATAGATCATCACCGCAAAACAGTCAATTTCATCGACGATGCAGTTATTTTTCATCATGAGCCGTATGCCTCGTCAGCTTCAGAAATGGTTACCGAGATCATACAATATTTCAAATACGACACGGAAGAAAAGATCGACAGCTGCTTTGCTGAAGCACTTCTCTCCGGAATCATGCTCGATACCAAGAATTTCGTTATGAGAACAGGCGTCAGGACTTTTGAAGCAGCTGCTTATCTTAAAAAGATCGGAGCGGATACCGTTGCTGTAAAGCTTCTTTTCTCAAATTCGATCGATGCCTACAGAAGAAAGGCTCAGATCGTTGCCTCTGCAAGAGTACACGGTGAATGCGCTATCGCCTTGGCGGATTTCAGGTCAGATGATATCCGGATAGTTGCTCCGCAAGCTGCTGACGAACTCCTTGGTATAAGCGGTGTTGATGCATCGTTCGTTATATATAAGACCGGAAACACTGTCAACATCTCCGGACGTTCACTCGGAGCTATCAATGTTCAGGTCATAATGGAGCAGCTCGGCGGCGGAGGTCACCAGACTATGGCTGCTGCGCAGCTTGAAAACACTACTGTGCAGGAGGCTGTAAAGGCTCTTATTTCAGTTATCGACGATTATAAAAAATAAATCACAAGATTACATATATGAAAGGCGGATCATAACAATGAAGGTAATATTTTTACAGGACGTAAAGGGATCAGGAAAGAAAGGCGAAATAAAGACAGTTGCCGATGGATATGCAAGAAATATGCTCCTCCCTAAGGGCTACGCGGTAGAAGCTAATCCTCAAAACCTCAACATGCTTGAGGGGCAGAAGGCTTCAGCTCAGCACAAGGTAGATCTCGAGATACAGGCTGCCAATGAGGTTGCTGCAAAGATAAAGGGTAAAAAGGTGAAAATAGCTGCAAAAGCAGGATCAAACGGCAAGCTTTTCGGTTCGGTAACTGCCGGAAACGTTGCTGACGCTCTCAGCGAACAGATTGGCGTAAAGGTGGATAAAAAGAAGATATCTCTCAGCGCCGACATCAAGAATTTCGGTTCGTATACCGCTGTTGTAAAGTTTTACAACGGTATTTCCGAAACCATTGACATAGACGTTGATGAGGCATAACAGGTATAACTATGGACGAAAATAATTATATCCTCTCCGCCCGAGAGCTGCCCCACAGCATCGAGGCGGAGCAGTCAGTTATAGGCGCTGTCATTGCCGACCCTTCTATACTTCCGGAAGTTGTCAACCTAATAAAACCGGAATATTTTTACAGTGATCAACACAAGGCTATTTTCTCTATAATTGTAAGAATGTTTTCAACCGGCACTCCGGTAGATATCGTCACTGTACTCAACGAGGCAGAAAAGCTTCATATCTTCGATACTCAGGCTGAGGGCAGACGATATCTTGCCGATATAGGAGAAACACTCCCTTCCACCTCAAATATCGAAAGCTATTGCAGGATAGTCTCGGATAAGTATTTTATCCGCAGCCTCGGATATACGGCGAGGACTATACTTGAGGACATACAGTCCGGTGAACATGATGCACAGCTCCTTCTTGATTCTGCCGAACAGAAAATATATGATATAAGACAAGGTAAGGACGTACGCGGACTTACTCCGATTTCAGAAGCCATCGCCGAAGCATACGACAGACTCGGAAAAATATCCGGTCCCGATAAAGAAAAATATGTCGGCGCACGTACCGGATTTACTCTTCTTGACAGCATAACCTCCGGTCTCAATAAATCCGATCTCATAATCATAGCAGCTCGTCCGGGTATGGGCAAGACCTCATTCGCCATGAATATAGCCGTAAACGTTGCCCGCCGAACGACCAGCAAAGAGGTCGTTGTTTTCAATCTTGAAATGTCGAAGGAGCAGCTTGCTACAAGAATACTCTCCACAGAGGCTCTTGTGGACTCTAATACCCTCCGTAACGGCAGAATAACCGGCGATGACTGGGTAAAGCTCGCCACAAGCGCAGGTTATCTGAGTACCTTGCCGGTATATATTGATGATACCGCAAGCATGACTGTCCAGCAGATGAAGGCGAAGCTAAGAAGAACCAAAAATCTTGGTCTCGTTATTATTGACTATCTTCAGCTAATGGAATCCGCTACGACGCGCTCCGATAACCGTGTTCTCGTAATTTCAGAAATAACAAGGCAGCTCAAGGTCATGGCAAAAGAACTGAATGTTCCGGTCGTTTTGCTTTCCCAGCTGTCGCGTGCTGTTGAAAGCAGAACTGACAAGAGACCTATGCTTTCGGATCTGCGTGAATCCGGTTCTATTGAGCAGGACGCTGATATAGTGCTTTTCCTCTATAGAGAAGCCTACTACAACAAAGAAAGTCAGCGGCAGAATATATCGGAATGCATCGTCGCAAAAAATCGTCATGGCGAGACAGGCAGCGTGGAGCTTATCTGGGATGGTCAGTATACCCGTTTTTCCAATCCTGAGTACAATGCTCCTCCCGAAAATTGATGTTGTATGATAAATAAAATATACGATTTTATAGAAAAAACTAATATGCTCGCAGCCGGAGACATGGTTGTATGCGGTCTTTCAGGCGGAGCAGACAGCGTTTGTCTGCTCCTTTCCCTCCTTTCTATTTCAGAAAAGCTGAATATATCCGTTGAGGCTCTGCATATAAATCATTGTCTGAGAGGCGATGAAAGTGACCGCGATGAGCATTTCTGCCGTGAGCTCTGTACAAGGCTTGGTGTGTCGTTTACAGCGGTCTCATGCAATGTAAGGGATTTTGCGGATAAAAACGGTCTTTCAACTGAGGAAGCTGCAAGAAAGCTTCGCTATGCGGAGTTCGCAGCCTATTCAAAGGGCAAAAAGCTTGCAACTGCTCACAATGCCAACGATAACATTGAAACCGTTATACTCAACCTTACAAGAGGTACTGCGTTAAAAGGACTTGCTGGAATACCTCCTGTCAGGGACAATATCATCCGTCCTCTGCTGGTATGCACAAGAGCTGAGATAGAGCAATATCTGTCTTCACTCGGTCAGGAATGGGTCACGGATTCTACAAATCTCTGCGATGATTATACGCGCAATAAGATACGGCATGGGATTATCCCACTGCTTGAGGAGATAAATCCATCGGTGGTCGAAACATCTGTCCGCTCACTGAGTGCAGTCCGTGATGAAGAGCGTTTTATTGAGGATGAGGTTGCCGCAACTCTTAAGGAATGCAGGAAAGGAAATAAGCTCAGCGGAATTTCAGGCTGCGCGGAAGTTATACGCAAACGCTGTATCGCACGGCTTCTTTCAGATAATGCTCTCCCCTATTCTTATAAAAGACTTCAGCAGGCAGATGATATTCTTCTCAAAGGAGGTAAGATTAATATCTCCGGAAAACTTTATCTTGTGTCAGACGGTCATAGCATTGAGCTCATCTCGATATCTGACAAAGAACACCAAACGGTAAAAAAGCTTTTACAGATAGGTAAAAACTCAATTTTTCCGGGAAAGTCCCTTGTATGTGAAATATTAGAATGTGATGATTTGACGAAAATCGAATCTGTTAACAAAAAGTTAACATTTTATATGTTAGATTATGATAAAATAATAGGAAGAGCTGTTGTAAGAAACCGTGTTTTCGGGGATAAAATAATGCTAAAAGGCAGGAGCTTCACCTCATCCGTAAAAAAGCTTATAAACGAAAATATTCCCCCAGCTCAAAGAGATACTCTTCACTTCATTGAGGACGATGAGAGTACCATATTTGCGGAAAATATAGGCATCTCACAGAGAGTTGCTCCTGATGAGAGTACTAAAAGAATTCTGCGCATCTATGTTGAATCAATGAATTAATTCAGATCGGAGTGGATAATTTGACGCCAAAAAAGAATAAAGGAGTTCTGACCTATGTGCTGATAATACTTCTTGCTATTTTCTGCATTTATTTTGTCAGCTCGCGTCTTTCTGAAAGCGGAGATAAGACCGAATACACAACTGTTATCGGTTATTTCGATAACTATGAGGTATCATACTATGAGCTTGATCTCGGTACGGGAGAGCTTGTGTATCAGCTCCGCGGTGAGGACACTAAGAAGAAATACAACGTTCCTAATGTCAGCATTTTCCTCGATGACACCGAGGACTACCGCAAGGAGTACAATAATAAGTACCCTGACGAACCTTTAGAACAGGACTACATCAAGATAACCGACAGATCATGGCTTTATTCACTGATACCGGTCGTGCTTACAGTCCTTCTCGGTATCGCTATCCTCTACTTTATGATGAAGCAGAGCGGAGGAGGGGGTAAATATTCTTCCTTCGGAAAAGCTAACCTCAAAAACGGTGCAAGCGCCCGAAAAGCTACATTCAAGGACGTTGCAGGAGCAGATGAAGAAAAACAGGAGCTCGAGGAGATAGTAGATTTCCTCAAAAAGCCAAATAAATATAAGGATATCGGTGCTAAAGTCCCCAAAGGCGTCCTGCTCCTCGGACCTCCCGGCACAGGTAAGACCCTCCTTGCAAGAGCAGTTGCAGGCGAGGCAGGCTGTCCATTTTTCCCGATTTCGGGTTCTGACTTTGTTGAGATGTTTGTAGGAGTCGGCGCTTCGCGTGTCAGAGACCTTTTTGAGCAGGCGAAAAAGCATGCTCCGGCTATCATCTTCATAGACGAGATAGATGCTGTAGGTCGTCACAGAGGCGCAGGTCTCGGCGGCGGACATGATGAAAGAGAACAGACCCTAAATCAGCTCCTCGTCGAAATGGACGGATTTACCGGCAATGAGAGCGTTATTGTCATAGCTGCTACTAACAGGCGCGATATACTTGATCCCGCACTACTCAGACCCGGACGCTTTGACAGGCAGATAGTTGTCGGATATCCCGATGTAAAGGGACGTGAAGAGATACTCAAGGTACACGCAAAGAACAAGCCGCTCGGTCCCGACGTTGACCTCAAGGTCATAGCTCAGACAACTCAGGGCTTCACTGGCGCAGACCTCGAAAATCTTCTGAATGAAGCAGCTCTCCTTGCTGCAAGGAATGAGCGCATGGCTATCACCGAAGCTGACATTGAGGAGGCTACGATGAAGGTAATTGCAGGTCCCGAGAAGAAGTCCAGAATTGTCACCGAGCACGACAAGCTCGTTACTGCATACCATGAATCAGGTCATGCTGTTGCAGCATATAATCTTAAAACTCAAGATAAGGTGCATCAGGTCACCATAATCCAGCGTGGAATGGCTGCGGGACTTACTGTAACCCGCCCCGAAAATGACGACAGGCATGTTTCACGCAATCAGATGCGTGAGAGCATTATTATGCTGCTCGGCGGACGTGTTGCGGAAGAGCTTTTCGTTGACGATATCTGTACCGGTGCTTCCAACGATATTGAGCGTGCTACCAATACCGCAAGGAGCATGGTCACGAAGTACGGCTTCTCAAAGAAACTCGGAACGGTCGTTTACGGCTCGGACAACGATGAGGTTTTCCTCGGCAAGGACTACGGTCATACAAGGAATTACAGCGAGGCTGTTGCTGCAGAAATCGATGAGGAGGTCAAGTCTATCATCGAAAAGGCTTACGCCGACTGTACCGAAATATTGAAAGCAAATTCAGATAAAATGCATTTGCTTGCAAAATATCTTCTGAAATTTGAAAAGATAGACGGAGATGATTTTGAAAAGCTTATGCGCGGCGAGATAACAGAAGCTGTTCTTGCTGATAAAACCGATAACGATCCCGAAACTTCGGCTGAAAGCACAGAAGGATCTGAAAACTCATGATAATATTATATCCCGAAGATATCCTCTTCGGGATTTTTCTTAACATTTTATTACAATTAGTTAAGATTGTTTTAAACATATTGTAATATACTTTATGTTATGATATAATATTACCGTATTATTAAAATTGGAGGTGTAGGTTTGTCTTCCCTTGATCTTATACTTTGTGCAACAGCTGCTGCCGCTCTTGATATTTCCATTCTCATTCTGATAATTATGGCTTATCGTGAAAAAAGCTCCTCGCAAAAACGGTGGAGTTCTTTTGTCGGCTGCATGGAGCTTGCAGAGCAGGATACCGTCTATCCCCTCGATTGCGACGAGATACTTATCGGGCGCCACGCTTCCGCAGACATAAGACTCCCCGATCTTTCGGTATCGCGCTATCATGCGATGCTGACTATCACAGGCGCAGTCTGGACTATAACCGATATTGGCTCGAAATCCGGTATTTTCGTGAATGGTAACCTTGTAAAGCAAGCTGTACTACGCGAAAATGATATTATAAAGCTTGGCAATCGCCGTCTTATATTCCGAAGAAGGAGGGATAAAAATGTGCGCTAATCCGCTTGCATATGCATTTTCCTGCTTCTTTGTACTCATTGCTCACGGTGCAATGCTGTTAAATGTGTATATTAACGGCAATTACAGTGATGTAAGCGACGTCGCTTTTCTTGCAGCAGCTGTGATCTCACTGGATCTGATATACTTTATAATTTCACTCTTTTTCAGACAGAAATCATATACAGTCGATCTTCTTCTGATACTGATACTTAACATGAGCGTAATTTTTCAATCGTGCTTCGGCGGCGTCAGTCTTTCCGTAAAGCACTACATAACTTGCATAACTGCTCTTGCTGCCTGTAAGGCAGGATATCTCATCTGCCGCAATTACAAATGGCTGCAAGATAAAAAGCTGTACGCATACGTCGGCATATGCATACTTATGCTCGTCATTCTCACACTTACAGGCTCGCGGAGTATGTGGATAGAGCTTGGTTCGATCACTATACAGCCTTCAGAATTTATCAAGCCATTGTTTGTCATAGCTTGTGCTACCTCAGTAATTCAACAACAGAAAAAACAAAAGGTACTTATTTTTAATGTAGTCTACGAGAACCTCGCTCTCTTCGGACTTACTGCAGCTATCTGCCTGCTTCAATGGTGGTGCCGCGATCTCGGAAGTCTGCCAACCTTCATTGGAATATACTCTTGCGGATTTATGCTGAGAATTTGCTATCCAAAAGCAAAATTCTCCAAGAAGAAACTCATTGCAGCAGGTATACTCCTAATAATAATCGCTCTCATAGGGATCAAATTTGCTCCGGAATATGTTCAACAGAGACTACATGCAGATATATGGAGCGACCAGAACGGCGAAGGATATCAGCAATCTCAGGCGCTTATTGCTATTGCCAACGGAGGATGGTTTGGCGTCGGTCCGGGTAAAGGTGAGCTATGCAACGTTTTTGCCTATGAAAGTGATATCGTTTTTGCAACAATATGCGAGGAATGGGGGCTTCTATACGCTCTCATGATGATATTCGTTATACTGATTCTTGTAGCTCTTCCGCTTATCAATCCTCCGCGTTCGTATTTTCATGGTACTCTCTCGGCAGGTGTTTGTGCTGCTTTTACGGTACAAATGGCGCTGAATATATTCGGTTCGTGCAATCTCATACCCTTTACCGGAGTTACGATACCTTTTATCTCAGCAGGAGGAAGTTCACTTATGGTAAGCGGTTTTATGGCCGGTATGATAATTGCCGGACAGTCCCCCGCATTTCCTATCTCTGAAAAGCCAAGGAATCAAAATACCGCTTCTGCAAGGAGGGCCTCAATATGAAAAGTATCAGACGCTGTCAGCATATTATAAGCCTTTTTGCAGTCTTATTCATTATCGGTATGGCAGTGCTTGTATTCAAGATCCAGCGCGAATCGGCTTTTTATATGATGAATTCTGATAATCATGAGCTTGGTATCGTGTATGATAGAAACGGTGATGTCCTCTTTGACGGCTCAGACACCAATGCATACCCCGACAATTACTTCATAGATGTTGGCAACCTCATCGGAGACGATAAAGGACAGATGACCAATACCCTCGTTGCACAGAACATCGACAAGCTCAATAACTACAGTTTTTCATCAGGACTTATAAGCGAAGGCGGAAAAGCCGCGATATATACTACACTCGACCACGAAGCAAATCGCGCAGTTTATAATGCATATGGTTCCCAGAAAGGATGCGCTGTTGCATATAACTATAAAACGGGAGAGATACTTATTTGCACAAGCCTTCCCTCAATTGATGTAACAAATGGCTACGCGAACATCGACAGCTTTGAATCCGGCACGCTCATATCAAAGACACTATACGGAACAGTCCCGGGCTCTACTCAGAAGGTCTCTACGGTCATTGCAGCTCTTGAGATAATGGGTGCCGACAAACTATACTCAAAAGCCTTTACCTGCAGCGGAAAATATACTAATAAGACCGGTGATATCATTGACTGCCATAACGTCTATGGACATGGAACGCAAAATATCCAGCAAGCCGTAGAAAATAGCTGCAACCCTTTCTTTGCCCAGCTCATAGAAGACAGCGATATGCCGCTTAATAAGGTAAAGAATGTCTACGAAAAGCTTGGCTACTCGCTCAATGGAGCTGATCCTACGTACATAGATATCGACGGAATACAGTGCGAGACCGCTTCTACAACTCTTAATGACCCGTATGAATTCCAGACACAATGGGGCTGCATTGGTCAGGGAGATACTTTAGTCAGCCCTATCCAGCTTATGATGTGGCAGAGTGCTATAGCGAACGAAAACGGAAAAATGACTATGCCTCACCTTATAAACTATATTACTGACGTCAACGGTAAGGTAGTTCAGACTGATGAGACCACCTACAGTAAACAGCTATTTTCGCAAGACTCAGCTTCTGCAATAAAGCAGATACTTCTTACCAACGGTGCCGATCAGTACACGTATTCTATAAGCGGATATACTGTAGGCGTAAAAAGCGGCACAGCTCAGGTAGACGATAACAATACGGAAAATTCACTCCTTGTCGGATTTGTAGATGACCAGAACTTCCCTATTGCGTTCTGCATTCTTATTGAAGATAAAAGCAGCAGTTTGGTAACTACAGAGCAGATCACCAAGATAATGCTGGATTCATTATATCAGTGAGCTTGAATCAGCACAATAGCTAAATCAAAAGACATAATTTGTGCATTATGTACGAATTTCACAAAAACAACTTGTAAATTATACAACTATATGGTATAATATAACTATAAATTTAATGCTTTGCTTTCTCAAAGCTTAAAGGAGGACTACTATGAAAATTACAATCACAGCTAAGAAAATGCAGATACCTCAGAACTTCACAGAATACGCCGAATCAAAGATCAACTCAAAGCTCAGCAAATTTTTTGGTGATGAAGCAGATGCAAAAATCGTTATGTCCGAGGTAAAGAATAATATTATTCTCGAGCTTACGGTAAAATATAACAGCATGATCTACCGTGCGGAGCGTTCAGCGGAGGATAAACACGTAGCTCTTGATGACGCTATTGATAAGATCATAAGACAGATACGCAAAAACAAAACTAAGATCGAAAAGAAACTCAAGGATACTGCTTTCAAGGATTCCTTTGCAGAACCCGTTGATGAAGCTCCCGATTATGAGATAATCAAGCATAAAAAATTCAAGATGCGTCCTATGGACATTGAAGAAGCTATCCTTCAGATGAATCTTCTCAGCCATGAATTCTTCATGTTCATCAATGCTCAGACCGGTCAGATAAATGTTGTTTATCTTCGTGATGACGGTAAATATGCTGTTCTCGAGCCGGATATCGAATAAAATATAAATAAATGGGGACGCTTCGGCGTCCCTTTTAAGGAGTGTAAATATATGGATAACAATAAAAAAGCTATAATTGAAAAAAGGATTATGAAAACCGGTGAAGCCATTAAAAAAAATAATATGAGATTTTACTACGCACCCACCTGTGCTGACGTCTGTTCTATTGTAAAAGATATCATCAAGGAAGGCGATGTTATCACTAACGGAGGAACTATGTCGCTCAATGAATGTGGTCTCACAGAGCTTATAACATCACCTAAATACAATTATCTTGACCGCTCAAAGGCAGAAACTCCCGAAGATGTAAAGAAAATATACAGGTCGGCTTTCTCTGCCGATGTATATATATCAAGCTCAAATGCTATAACAGAAGACGGGGTTCTCTATAATGTGGACGGAAACAGTAACCGAATAGCCGCTATCGCCTATGGTCCTGATTCTGTTATCATTATAGCAGGATATAATAAGATAGTAAGAGACCTCGATGAAGCAGAGATTCGCGTGAAGCGCGAGGCTGCTCCGCCTAACTGTGTGCGTCTCGACTGTAAGACCTATTGTGCAGAAAAGGGCGAATGTGTTTCATTCAACAAGGCGGACAGGCAGATCTATGATGGCTGCTCAGGCGATTCAAGAATATGCTGCAACTACCTTATTTCCGCACATCAGCGACATAAGGACCGAATAAAAGTCATTATAGTCGGCGAGGAACTTGGCTATTGATATGAATTCCGATATATATAACTCCTGTACGTTATGTCCGAGACTTTGCAGGATAAACAGATCAGTTAAGCCTGGATATTGCGGATACGGAGCTTCATTATACGCCGCAAAGGCTTCTCTCCACAAATGGGAGGAGCCTTGTATTTCTTACAAAAATGGCGCAGGTACGGTCTTTTTCTCGGGTTGTAGCCTACACTGCGTTTATTGTCAGAACAACACTATCAGCAGCAAGCATTTCGGAGTTGAACTTACTACCCGAAGGCTCGCAGACGTATTTCTCGATTTGCAGGACAAAGGCGCAGACAATATAGAGCTTGTGACTCCTACCCACTTTCTTCCGGATATTATAACCGCTCTCGACCTCGTAAAACATCGCCTGATAGTTCCGATAGTCTACAATACCGGAGGTTATGAGCGTGCAGAAACTATTGCTGCACTAAACGGTTACATCGACGTTTATCTCCCGGATATAAAGTATTTTTCTCCTGAGATCTCAGCGCGCTACTCCAATGCACCCGATTATTTTGAATATACTTCTAAAGCCGTTGTCGCCATGACAGATCAGGTGGGAACTATTAAATATAATGATGATGGCGGTCTTGTAAAAGGCACGATAATACGTCATCTTGTTCTCCCCTCTCATCGCCGCGACTCGCTGAAGATAATAGGCTGGATTGCTGAAAATACATCTCCCGACAAAGTTCTGGTCAGTATTATGAATCAATACACTCCGTTTGACTTTATTGACGACAAATTTCCCGAACTCAAACGCAGAGTAACAAAAATGGAATACAACAGCGTTGTAAATTATGCCTGTGAACTCGGTCTTAATGGATTTACACAGCAAAGATCCTCTGCTTCAGAGGAATATGTTCCGGAATTTGACATCTCAGGACTGTAATATTCTGCTTAATGTGCCTTTCTTAATAGAATTGTTTGCTGCCGAACCTGAAAATATGGGTTCGGTAATTTTTTGCCATATCTTTTCAACGACTACGTTTAGAAAATCTTTCTGATTGATAATTTTTCTTCACTCTTGTCACAAAGCAAACATCAGAATTGTTATATTATATGAGACGTCTTAAAGGAAGTGATAACATGACAAATGATGATTCCGATAAATTAAAAAAGCTCTATGAAATTTATGAGCAGCCTATGTTTCGGATAGCGTTTGCGATCTTAAAGAATAATGAAATGGCAGAAGACGCAGTTTCAGAGGCATTCATGTGCATTATCTCCAAGCTCGGAAGAATTAAAATTCCTGAAAGCGAAAAAACCAAGCGATATATGGTAAGCACTATCAAGAATACCTCCATTAACTGTTACCGAAGGAACAGCCGATTATTGCAAAGAGAAATGCCTATCGACGAGAATATTATCCAAATTCCTGACAGCAAGCAGAATATCGAAGAAATCATCATCAAACAAGAGAACAGCAGTATAATAAAGAATATGCTTTGTGATCTCAGCGAGACCGATCGCAGGATAGTTAATTTGCGATGCAATGAGGAGATGTCATGGCGAGAGGTCGCTGCGTCGTTATCACTTACCGAAGCTAATGTCCGTAAGCGTTTTGAACGTATTAAAAAACGCCTGATAAGAATGAAAGGAGAAATTAAAGGTGAAAAATAGAAAACTACCAAGCACAAAGGAATGGAACAAAATAATTGAGGAAGCCTTTTCTTCAGATATAACTCACCGGTTCTCCGCAAATTATGATATAAAAAAGGAAGCAATTCTAAGAGGTGTTTTTATGAAAAACAGGAATTATATTTCTAAATGGAGTACGGTTGGAATGACTGCGGTTGCCGCTGCAATAATCATCGCCGTTCCCGTAACGCTGTCAATGCAGCAAAGGAAGTCCGCCATAGAGGAAGGAGACGAGCAGACCTCAGTTATTAATACGACAGAGAACGATACTTCACCCAAGGAGTCAGCAGAGCCAGAGGGAAAGGTGCTCTCGGAAAACTTAATACAGACAGACGCATATCGGTATTGTGTGAGATTCTCCCCCGATACCGACGACCAGCAGTATTACACCCTACAGCTTGACAATATCCCCGATGGATACGTAAAATCAAATGACCCAAAACACAATTATGATACTCCCGCCGGAGGAAGTATTATGATAACGCTTATGCACATTCCCAGCGGTACTGACCTTGTAGAGTATCAGAACAACATCACCTCAGTTGAGGAGTACACTGTAGACGACAAGAAAATTATCATATTAAACAGGGCGACGCTCGACTTTGAAACGCCCGACAGCAATAATTTCGGCAGAATGGCATACGTTTTTTACAACGGCACAAGGTTCGCTTCAAACATTTACCTGACTGATGATATCAGCGAGGACGAATTAAGAACTATCGTCGATGGAATAAAGCTCGTGCCGACCGATACGAATGAACTCGCTTGGGAATGGGAGGACAGGACTGTGCAGGACGATACGGTATATACCACACCTGAGCCGTCGGCAGTCGGCAGAGAGGGTCTGACCCTCTACACTATCGGCGATTCGTTCACAAATTCCTACATCGACGACAGTCTCCGAATAACAGTAAACGACGCATGGGTGCAGGAGAACTTCGACGGCATAACGACGGACTCTATCGGGCAGAATCGCGATTTTAGCGAATATTTGAGCGAAGACGGGCAGATATACGATGTGTGCGAATGGACAAGAATTGGCGATACTGTAAGCACTATTAACGAGGTCGTGCGCACCGAAACACAGCACATGAACGTGGTCGTTGTGGACTTCACTTACACCAATATCAGCGACACCGATATCACCTACGACAACAGCATTGCAGGCTGCATAAGCAACTCCCTTTTCACTCTGGTAAACGACACTCCGACTGATGTCTACACCTCCGAGGACGGACTGCGAGCCGTAAATTCACTCTTTGAACTTCGCGATTATTTTGGAGGCGGACACTTCTCGTTCTGGTCGCCGAACAAGTCCGCGAAGAACTCGGTCGATATCCCGGTCGGCGGGTCCACAGAGGTAAAGGTGGCTTATTTAGTTCCCGACAGTTATCTCGGAAACCTGTATCTTTGCATGGATCAGCAGAGCTGGATGATAATCAATGAAAACAACACTCAGAATTACCCCATTATCGACCTCTGCGACCTCGAAGTAAGATAAATTTAAGCTTCTCAGCGGAGAGCAGCTTCCCGCCTCGTACAAATTGAGCGAGTTTACGAGCGAGAGCGTAGAATGGTATTCCAAAGGGAAATACGTCCCTTTGGCAGGGGTGCGGGGACAGC
>CALEPT010000190.1 GCA_937910385.1 uncultured Ruminococcus sp.
TCTCCGTCCGACGGCTACGACGCTAATGAAGCGCAGCTCGATTCGGCTACCGAGGTCATCAAGACAAGACTTTCTTCCCTTGGTATCACGGATAATGAGGTCTATAGCGACGAAAAAAGCGACAGAATCATCGTTCGTTTCCCATGGCAGGTAGGCGAGTCGGATTTCGACCCCGAGGCTGCTGTTAAGGAGCTCGGCGAAATGGCAGAGCTCACATTCAGAGAAGGCGACGAATATGATACAGACGAAGATGAAAATATGATCCCTACAGGCGAGATAGTTCTTCAGGGCTCGGATATCAAGTCCGCTGAGCCTCAGTACCGTCAGAATGACGACGGCGACTATGAATACGTTGTAGCGCTTGAGCTCAACTCCGACGGTGCGACTAAGTTCTCTGAGGCAACCTCAAGACTTGCAGGTACAAGCACGCCTATCTCGATATGGATGGACAACACTATGATCTCCGCTCCTACCGTAAACAGTGCTATCACAGACGGCAGCGCAGTTATTACGGGTAATTTTGACGCGGAATCATCAAAGAAGCTCGCCGACCAGATAAATTCCGGTGCGCTCCCGTTCAAAATGGAGACATCAAGCTTCAAGACAATATCGCCTACGATGGGCGAGGGCTCACTCGACGCTATCCTGCTTGCAGCAGCTATCTCGTTTGTACTCATCGCTATATATATGGTAGTACTTTACCGCCTGCCCGGCTTTGTAGCAGTCATCGCGCTGATCGGACAGGTAGCGGGCAGTATCGCAGCTATAAGCGGCTGGTTCGGCTTCCGCAGCGGCTCCACACTGACTATCCCCGGTATCGCGGGCATCATTCTCGCCGTAGGTATGGGCGTTGACGCGAACATCATCACGGGCGAGAGAATAAAGGAAGAGCTCAGAACGGGAAAGTCGCTCGACTCCGCTATCAAGATAGCATATAAGAGAGCGTTCTCCGCTATCCTTGACGGTAACATCACAAACGTTATCATCGCGATAATCCTTATGGGTGCATTCGGCGTTCCTTCGAGCTTCTTCTCGAAGATACTCAACAACACGATATTTATCGCGTTCGGTGCGACTGCCGAGGGCGTTGTATATTCGTTCGGCTACACGCTGCTCGTCGGCGTTATCTGCAACTTTATCTTCGGCGTATTCGCTTCGAGACTCATGGTAACGTCGCTTTCAAAGTTCAAATGCTTCAGAAACAGAAAGCTTTACGGAGGTGATGAGAAATGAGCAAGAAAAATACTCAGACATCAGCACCTGCCGTTACGGGAAACGTATATGACTTCTGCTCCAAGAAGAAAATGATACTCGGCATAGTTATCGGCGTAGTTGTCGTTATTCTGCTCGGAGCTATCATCAGGGGCGTAAACTTCGCTATTGAGTTCAAGGGCGGAACGATTATCACCTATACCTATCAGGGAGATATCGACACCAATTCCGTTGCTGATACCGTTAAGGAGGTCATAGGCTCTACTGTTACCGTAAGAACCGGTGAAAGTCTTGATTCGGGCGGAAAGCAGATAACTATTTCGTTTACCTCTGATGAGGGCCTTACAGCCGACAGGCAGACAGAACTCACCGAGGCGCTGCGAAATAATTTTGCGGATAATCAGCTTGAGATATACGATTCCAATGATGTTGCTCCTTCAACAGGCCGCGAGTTCCTTGTCAAGTGTCTTGTTGCAGTTCTCTTTGCAGCAATAATAGTTATTATCTATATTGCGATAAGATTCAGGAATATCGGCGGCTGGTCGGCAGGTGTGTGCTCAATATTTGCACTCTGCCACGATATCCTCGTTGCTATTGCAGCGACTATCGTATTCGGATTTGAGTTCAATTCAAATATCGTAGCTGTTATCCTTACGATACTCGGTTACTCTATCAACAACACTATTGTTATCTATGACAGAATAAGAGAGGATCGCAAGCTCATGCCTAAGGCTTCACTCAACGAGCTCATCAATACGGCTTGTTCGCAGTCTCTCACACGTTCGATAAGAACATCTATAACAACTATCGGAACCATGCTCGTAGTTACAATAGTCGTACTGGTAACGGGCTATGATTCGCTCCTCAGCTTCTCGGTACCGCTTATGTTCGGTCTCATTTCGGGAACATATTCATCGCTCTTTGTTGCACCTGTAACATGGTCGTGGTGGAAGAACAAGCAGGACAAAAAGACAAACGAAAAAATCAAAAAGTAAGAAAAAGGACTGCGCAAGCAGTCCTTTTAGTTATTAATAATCAGATGTCAGTTATCAGGTATGGCGGCACGCCCTCATGCTCAAACAGGATCCTGTCTCTTATTCGGGCGACTGCCCGACTCGTACAGAGTGCGCGAGTTTACGAGCGGAAGCGTAGTCATGGTCGAGCTGATTCAGCTCGACGGGGTCACGGGGCAGTCAGCCCCGTGCAGGGTGCAGGGACAGAGTCCCTGCGCTAATCTATCACATCATCGGTGTTGACCATAATGATACTCTCCACTATATTGAACCTCACGGGAGGAGCGTCGGGCGGAACAGAGCTGCTGACGCTGCGGACAGACTCCGTTTCGATACGGGCGAGCTCCTTTTGCCTTTCACGCCGCTTTCGATATTACCGATCCGTATATCCGGCGAAACGCTTCCCGCAGTATGCATTGCGTCAGCGCATTTTTTCTCGGATCTTTTCCGCACTTTTTATTTTTTTGGCGGCGAGGGGAGTTCATGTCCATACGGAGTGAAAAACTACCTGGTTGTGTAGTTACATTCTCGGGAAATATGTGTTATAATACCAGTGTAAATCATGATGCACAATGGTGCAGGGAAGGAAGTACATATGGTAATTTTAGTCATTATAATTGTCGTGGCAGTGGCAATAGGCGTTTATATCGGAGTCCAGAACACAAAAAAATTCAAGGAGTCTCTTCAGTGCGGAAAAGTACTCAAGAGGTCAGCGAATTTCTATGAGGACAAGGAGATATTCAGAGCCTTTATCGGAGACCAGCAGTCGTTTTACAATGCCCTTACAGAGGCGATAAATACCGCGGGAGTATGTTCATATTCGGGAAATTATGGCAGCGCGGTCAATTTCAGCGGAAAGAACTGGTCGGCTCAGCTGGTAAGGCTTCAGTCAGATGACGGTTCGACGATGTATTCGTTCGGCGTTACCAATATCCATTACAGCGGCGGACGTACTCAGTATTTCAATCCTTATGACATCAATCTTCTGCTGACAGCTATAGAGAAAGTATTCCTTCAGTTCGACATCAACACTCTGGTATACTTTCAGGCTATTAACTTCAAAGCTAAAAACAGTCTTTTTTAATGTAAGGAGGAGCCTTTTATGGGAACTTTTATAATTGTATTGATAGGACTTGCTCTGGTTTTTTTCGCAGCTTTTATCAGGAAGCTCATTAATGACGGCGTTGATAATGCGGTAAACAGCATTTCCGCCAGAAGACGCGAAAAAAAGAATCAGGAAAAGGGCTACCAGAGCCTTGCTGCACTGCATGGCATAAATGTTCAGCAATATCAGCAGCAACAGCAGCAGTATCAGCAGCAACAGCAGCAATATCAGCAGCAACAGCAGCAGGATCAGTATCAGAATCCCTTCCAGAACTAAGAAAGGAGCGGCAGAATGAAAAGGATATTAGGCATAGTCTTTATCCTCGGCGCTATGCTGATGTGTTTCACATCATGCGGCGCAAAGGACTTCGACGGCAAGTGGGAATGTGTTGAAGCAGAGGTAGATACATACGGCGGAGCACTCAACGGCGTATATAATACTATCGAGCAGAACGGCGGTGTAAGTATGCTGTGCATGGTCGAGATAGAAGATGATGACGTAAAGTATTCTGAAAACCTGACCGAATTCAAGGTCGTTAGTGTTGACCGCGACGACGACACTATCTATCTCACCTTAAATGGCAGCTACGGCATTGAGAGCGTTGCAGTGCTTGAATATGACGAAGATGAAGATTCCATAACTGTTTTTCACGACAACAATGAGTACACGCTTGAAAGATCAGATTTCCTGCATAAGGTCGTACTCGGTCTGCCATGGTGGGTATACCTTGTTTTGGGCGGCGTAATAGTGATCGTCATCATAGGTAAGGTGCTCGCGGCAAAGCACGCGAAAGAAAACAGAAATCCTCCCCGCCCCAATATCCCGCCGCAGTATCAGCAGCCGCAGCAATATCAGCAGCAACAGCAGAATGGCTACGATCCGAACGACCCGTTCCAGAATCCCAATTTGAGATAAAAGAAAAGGCGCCATAATGCGCGCTGCTCTTAGCGGAACAAATGACAAACCAAATCTAATAGGACACAAGCTGATACTTACAATAATGCAGGTATCAGCTTATTTTTATATAAATCCGTTGATTTATTCATATGAATATGGTAAAATGTACTTAAAGAATCTAGCATCGGAGGTACCAACATGACCGATAAGGAACAGAAAAAGGCTGCAAAAGAGTTCGCAGCGTATTGGAAAGACAAAGGTTCGGAGAAAAGTGATACTCAGACTTATTGGAATCAGCTCTTGACTGATGTGTTCGGTGCTGAGAAACTCACTGGTCTTGTGAAATATGAAAAGCCTGTCATTGTGGACGGCAATCAAAAGTACATTGATGTATATATCCGTCACGATAATGTTACTATAATCGTCGAGCAGAAATCCCTTGGGAAAGATCTTACAGAAAAGCTGCACCAGTCAGGTGATATAATGCTAACTCCATATGAGCAGGCTAAGCGTTATGATGATAATCTCAACAAAAAAGAGCAGGCTGATTACATTATCACCTGTAATTTTTCAGAGTTTAATATATACGATATGAACGACAAGAACGCAGCACCTGTTCAAATCATGCTAAGCGATCTACCGAAAGAGTTTCACCTCATGAAGTTCCTTGTCGGCAGTAAGTCTGAGCGTATAAAGAAAGAGGAACAGTTGTCTTATGATGCTGGTCAGATCGTCGGTAAAATGCGTGATGCATTGAAGAAACAGTACGTTGATGACGAGGGAGATGTGAACCTTAACAAATTATGCGTCCGCCTTGTGTTCTGTTTCTATGCAGAAGACGCAGAGGTTTTCAAACGCAGACAGTTCCGTGACTATCTAAAAGATATTCCTGTGAACAAGTGGCATAGGGAGTTGAAAGACCTGTTCCGTGTGCTGAATACATCTCCTGACGAGCGTGATCCGTATGATGACGCAAAGCTGAACGACTTTCCATATGTAAACGGAGGACTTTTTGGCGGTAATGATATTATTATTCCGAATTTCACAGAAGAGATCGCTGACATTATTCTCAACTCTGCTTGCGAGTTCGATTGGAGCGAAATAAGCCCGACTATTTTCGGAGCTGTGTTCGAGTCAACGATGAATCCTGAAACAAGACGTGCAGGAGGTCTGCATTATACATCGATAGAAAACATTCACAAGGTCATAGATCCGCTTTTCCTTGATGAACTAACAAATGAGCTAAACGATATTTTAAAAACAGCATATAAGAAAACAAGAGACGAAAAGCTGTTTGCATTTCAGGCTAAACTTGCTTCGCTCAAGTTCCTTGATCCCGCGTGTGGAAGCGGAAATTTCCTTACGGAGTCATATTGTGCTCTCCGTGATCTTGAAAACAGAGCCATATCCAATCTCGTGGAGGAGGGACAGTCCTTCCTTGGGGATATGATAGATGTCAGCCTTGACCAGTTCTACGGGATCGAGATAAATGACTTCGCCGTTGCTGTTGCCAAAACTGCTTTGTGGATAGCTGAAATACAGAAGAAGAAGGAGACAGAAGAGATAATAGGAAAAACTCTGAAGACTCTTCCTCTCAATGATTATGAGCACATTCGTGAAGGAAATGCTCTGCGTGTTGACTGGGAGAGCATTGTGCCGAAGGATACACTGTCTTATATCATGGGCAACCCTCCATTTATTGGTAGTGCAAGGTTATCTGATGAGCAGAAAGATGATAGAGATTTCATTTTTGAAGGTAAAGGTGGAGAGCTTGACTATGTAGCTTGTTGGTATAAGAAAGCCGTTGACTTTATAGGCTGTCGAGATATAAAGTGTGCATTTGTATCAACGAATTCTATCTGTCAAGGTCAGCAGGTATATCCTCTGTGGAATGATATTATAAATTCTGGAGTAAGGATTGATTTTGCCCACAGAACTTTCATTTGGAACAGTGAATCAAAAGAATCCGCAAGTGTTTATTGTGTTATTATAGGTTTCTCGCGAACAGGAACTGGAAAACGAAAAATATTTGATAATGGCACCTTAAGTATAGTTGATAATATAAATGGTTATTTACTTGATGCACCTAATGTTTTCGTTGAGAAAAGAAAGACACCTTTATCATCGGTTCCGATAGTTATTAAAGGTTTTCAACCAACCGACAAGGGATACCTGATATTAGATGATGATGAAAAGTCTGAAATGATATCTAAAGAACCAGGCACAGCAAAATGGATAAGACCTTTTATTACCGCAAGAGAATTTATTCACGGTATCAACCGTTGGTGTCTATGGCTTGAAGGTATCTCTCCAAATGAGATTAATCATTTTAGTCAAATAAAAAAACGTGTTGCTGCTTGCAAGGAGTGGCGTTCAAGCCAGACAAAAACAGGCGATGCTTATAAACTGAAAGATATACCACATTTAATGCGTCCCTGCAGTAAATTCGTTGAAGGTCCGTTTATCGTTCTTCCCCTTCATACAGGAGAGAGCAGAAAATATATACCTATGGGATTTGCAGAAAGCGGCTGTATTCCTGGCAACAGCGTTTCTATTGTACCTAATGCAACTATGTATCATTTTGGTATTCTATGTTCAAGTGTACATATGGCGTGGATGAGCGTAGTCTGTGGTCGAATCAAGGGAGATTACAGATATGCCAGTGATATTGTTTACAATACCTTCCCATGGTGCACTCCAACCGCTGAGCAGAAAGCAAAGATAGAGGAAACCGCACAGGATATTCTCGATGCAAGAGCACTCTATCCTGATAGTTCTCTCGCCGACCTCTACGATGAGCTGACCATGCCTATCGAACTCCGCAAGGCTCATCAGGCAAACGATAAAGCTGTTATGCAGGCTTACGGTTTCGATAAGGATATGACCGAAAGTGAGATCGTTTCTCAACTGATGAAGATGTATCAGAAACTCACAAAGGAGGCAGATGCATCTCTGAACTGATACGGTGTATGGCGCTACACTACTGATTTCCGCTGCATTGGAGCCGTTTTGATAGGGATACGATGCTTGATGCTGCTGTCAGGTCGGTGGTGGATGGCATGGCTTTTGGGCGGTTATTGTGGAGTTGTTGTTAGGAGAGAATCAGAAAATGATGAATCTAAATGATTATTTACTTTTAAAGGTGTTCAAATCGGCAGAACGCAGAGATCAATTTAATAAGGGAGATGTTTATCTTAGTAGCACTTCCAACTTCTGGAAATTGGAGAATTCCTTTCAACAAGATAAAGAAGGTGGGATATTCGAGCAAGAAGGGAAAGGGTTTCTTCTTAAAACTAATCCAGACTTTCCGAAGATACTGGCAAAATCTACTTCGCTTGATGACGTGTTAAAGTACTTGAATGAAGAAAATGCAGGAGAAGTTATTGCTGAAACTGCTGACTGTTCACTTAGATTTGAGGGGTATTTGTGTTGTTTTTATCTTCTCTCGAAAAAAGCAATTTCTTTTACTTCTAATACCTTATCAATTACTTCAGATCAAGAGAGAAAAGATATAACGTTATTTCTTAATAAGTATCTTGAAGATGCTCCCAACCATGATTTTTATGTCAGCATCTATGATGCAGTTACATTTTGTAATATATTCTTCAAAAGCATGAGTGATAGAGGGTATAAAATCACTTATGGGATAGTTAGGTACGAAGATATAGACGACGCTATGAAGATAGAGAGATACCAGAAGGGAGAAGGAGGATCAATTCTCTTTACTAAGCCTACTAAATTCAGCTATCAAAAGGAATTTCGTATTATTCTTACTAATCCAAATGAACCGATGAAAGATCATATCACTGAAAACGGAATAGATATAGAATTCAGTAGATTTGGAAGTTTTGATTATGCGAATTTGCGTTCACAAAGCATTGATGGAGAAGTTACAACTGAGGGCTGATAACTTATGAAGGTAAGTTCGAAGTATTCCGTTGATAAGCATTATAAAAGAGATACGTTCCTTGAATTAAGAAAGTAATTCTGTTTGATTTTGAAGGTGATAATTATGCTAATAAAGTGGAATATAGAATCTGATATAGTATTTTTGATTAAAACTATGAAGAAGAAGCACCTATCAGATGTATTAACTAAGGGAGAAATCTGCTTTAGTTATCCTGAAACATTTGCCAATAACATTACAAATCTTAACGCAGCACAAATTGACACTTGGGATTCACACCATTTCTTTCCTGCCGAAAATATATATTGCTATCCTGTAATAGAGGATAACGAAAATGGTATTAAATACGGTAGCGGAATCAAACTTGCAGATAAAGCAACACTTAGAGAAATAAACGAAATAAATAAGCATACGCCCTTCTGCTGTTTCAGAAAGGTTACCACAGACGAAATAACTGAACGTGATGGTTTACTGATTATTTCTCTTGGTGATATAGTAGATAGGATAAAGCAAGAATTTGGTCATGATTCGTTTGTATTGATTTTGCGTCCTGATGTATTTTTAAATCGAATAGGGAAAGATCATTCATGTTACGGAAAAAGTATTATATACGGCGAACTATGTTTAGAGGATAAAAAAGAGTTTGAAGAGAATGAAAAAGCAGGTTTTCCACAAATAAAAATGTATCAAAAAAGAGATACTTATGCTTGGCAAAAAGAGTACAGAGTGATACTTACTCCCACAGAGGATACTGAACGTCATAATATTTATATAGGTTCAATTGAGGATATTGCAATTGGTGGAGATATTGAACATCTCAGGCTTGGATATGCTTTTGGGAAATCTATAGAAGAATTGCAAAAAGACAAAGGAGAATAGTTATGCCCCGAGGAAAAAACATAAATCTCTTCCTTATGGACGGAGATGCAAGCGGACGTATCAAGTGTACACTTGCCAACTGGACAGGCGTTGCGTATAAGATACCTCGCACTGAAATAGAAAAATGCAAGAACCGTGAAGATCTGAAATGGAGCGGTGTGTATTTCCTTTTTGGCGTTTCCGATGACACCGGGGAGAACATCGCTTACATAGGACAGGCTGGCATAAGGAAGAATGGTGAGGGTATACTCTACCGCCTTATGGAGCATAAGCGTAATCCTGATAAGGACTACTGGACGGAAGCTGTAGTGTTCACCACCTCCAACAACTCCTTCGGTCCGACAGAGATAAGCTATCTTGAAAATAAGTTCTGCAACCTGGCAATCGAAGCCAACAGGTACATCGTCAAGAACGGAAATGATCCGTCTCCAGGACATATCACGGAGGAGAAAGATAGCGAGCTGGAGGAGTTCGTGGACTATGCGAAGCTCATTATGGGTACGCTCGGTCACAAGATATTCGTTCCACTGAATAAGAGTGTCCCTGTTATCGAAGATACCTCAGATACTGCATCTGAGGAGATAGAGCTTTTCTTCACTCGCACTATCAAGAAGCTCAGTTTCACCGTCGAAGCATCTGCCAAGCAAACTGCTGAGGGTTTTGTTGTTCTGAAAGGGAGCAAGATTGCTCCAAGCAGCGGCGCAGATGATACCATATCCCCTGGCAACCGAAAGAAGCGTGAGGAGTGCAAGATCATAGACAATATCTTGCAGGAAGATGTGCTGTTCACCAGCCCTTCCAGTGCTGCTGAATTTGTTACGGGGAAAAGCTGTAACGGTTGGGTGTCGTGGAAAACTAAGGACGGTAAGACGTTGCATGATCTAGAGGAACAAGAGTTAGCGAAAGACTAAAAAGATTATGGTTTATATGCCAAGATTGAGAAAGAAGTATTCCCCGACGGGGAGCCATTTGTTATCGGCGGTAATAGTATTGGAGCAAGAACGTTAGATTTGAATCAGGAGTTTAGTGAGATTACTTCCCAGTTGGATTATATAGCGAAAGATTATTTTGTGTAAAGGAGCAAATACTATGAATATTTTAGTTATAGGAAATGGTTTTGACATTGCTCATGGTTTGCCAACAAAATATGGTAACTTTCTTGAATTCGTCAAGGCGTTCAAACGGTTTAAATATTCACCTGATAATACCAGCAGCCAATATTACAAGTATTTTCAAGCCTTAACAACGTCAAAACAGACTCTTTATGCTGAACTTAATGAACTCATAACTGATAACATCTGGCTAAAATATTTTATTGATATTTATGAAGAGAGAAAGGCGGATGGGAAGGAAAGATGGATAGATTTTGAAAGTGAAATATCTTCTGTTATCCAGATATTCGATGCTGCGCTAAAAACACTAAACGAGCAATTCCGTATAGGGAAATCCTATGGTCATATGGAGACATGGCAAGCTAAGATTCTTCACGCTATCTTTTTTAAAAATATTCATGAGAATAAATTTGACAAGACTATAGTTTTCAATGAAAAAAAGCAAGCAATAAACGACCTGAATAACCTTACACGTTGCTTGGAAATATACCTGTCTGATTACATATCAATTGATACTTGCTCGCAATTGCAGGATATTGCAAACTTGGAAATACACCGCGTTTTATCATTTAATTATACTGATACTTATAAACAGATATACGATAAATCCGCAGGTAGTATTAAATATGATTTCATACATGGTAAAGCGGATATAGCCAATGACGTAAATAGCTGCAATCTAGTGTTGGGAATTGACGAGTATTTGTCAGGAGAAGCAAAAGACAAGGACAATGAGTTCATACAATTTAAAAAGTTCTTCCAAAGAATTTATAAAGGAACAGGTTGCCTATATACCGATTGGGTTAGTTTAATAAATGATAACAATAAAAGATTTGCCAAAGCAAGTCCACCTATCAATAATGTATACATTTACGGTCATTCGTTGGATGTAACTGACGCTGATATATTTAGAAGACTTATAATATTAGACAACACAATAACTACGATTTTCTATCATAGTAAAAAATCAATGGGTAGTCAGATTGCCAATTTAGTAAAGGTAATCGGAGAAGATGAATTGATTAAACGTACTGATGGAAGTAACCGCAGTATCATATTTAAGCAATCTTCATCAGAAAAATTATAAACACAATAGTGAACGATGCCTTTAGTTATATCTGGAGGCATCTTTTTTATTTTTGATAAAAGAACAAATTTTCGATTTTATATTGACAATCGAACAAATGTGTGCTAAAATAGCATTAACCAAACAAGAACGTTCATTCTATACATACACTTAAACCTTCTGCCGAAAGGAAAATGTTATGAGAGTGAACAAATATCACACGCATGACGATATGAGCGTTCTTGAATTGGAAACGCCGTTACAGAACTATAAGGAGGAACTTGGTCAGGAAGCATACGCACAGGCAGCTGAGTTTTATAAGTCTGATGAATGGAAGAAGGTCAAGCGCGATCATCTTAATTCAGACAGACGATACTACGAGAACAGAAAGGCTTGCAGTCTTGATGAGTATAGCGAGTGGGAAAACGCAGAAGCAAGAAAGCAACGTTTTGAGAAACCTTCAACTGTTGTTCTTCATGCTGAGCAAAAGCTCACTAACGGATTCGATGACTTGTTCGACGATCCGGTTCTCAAAGAGGCTGTGGAAGTTCTCACAAAGAAACAGTACAGTGTGCTGTATTGTTCATTCAAGAGTGATCTTGATACATATGAAATTGCGGAAAGAATGGGTACAACTGTCCGAGCAGTGCAGGATCTTCGCCGACGAGCTTTAGACAGGCTTCGTGATGAATATATCTCGCTATTCAAGTTTAAAATCTTCGTAACTATTCAGAACCCCTAAGCAAAGATGGACATAGATTTGCCCATAACAG
>CALEPT010000191.1 GCA_937910385.1 uncultured Ruminococcus sp.
TCAATTCGGTATATCTCTATTATACCACATTGTCTAACAAAAGGGGAGCATTTCATTATTGTACAGCAGCTTTTTATTTATGCTGCGGAAGCTATGCAGATAGATTTATCCGAATACGGTCTCTATAGTTTTTTCTGCGAGATCGGAGGAATAGATCCATTTGTCAATGTGTTTTCCGTTAAATCTGTAATTTAAGCTGTATGGTCCATCATGTTCATCGCATATATCAACTATAACAAGCTTTACTTTCATTTTTTCAGGTATTATAGCCTTGATGTATACGCTTACGTGCATTCCGGGAGAGATATTTTCGCGCGATTCGGCAAGACCTGCAAGATTTGGAGCGAGCTCTACGAATATGCCATAGCTTTCTACAGAACGGACAATTCCGGAGACTGTCTCACCGGCTTCAAAGCCCGAAGCATTTTCCAGCCAGCTTCCGAGAAGCTCTTTATGTGTAAGGCATATTCTGGAATCCTCATTTGATCTTACAATTGCTTTTATCATCTGACCTGTAGTGAATCTGTCAGAAGGATGTGATATCCTTGATACGGAAATCGCGTCTATCGGTATAAGGGAGGGAATACCGCAGCCGATGTCAACGAAGCTTCCGAATTGCTCAAGATGAGTTACCCGCGCTTCGATGACATCTCCAGGGATAAGCTTTTGTATGTAGTTTTTAAGGCATTCCTCCTGAGCTGCTTTCCGCGAAAGTATAGCGATAAGGTCTCCGTTATCGTTCATTGTAAGCTCTGTGACCTTAAAGCAGACGATTTTGTTTACCCGTGATATCAGAGCGATATCACGGGTTTTTCCCTCAGATATGCCTACAGCGCCTTCTTCACGCGCTATAATGCCTTTTGCGCATGGCAGGTCGATAATAAGGTCGTGGGAACTGTCGCAGACAGATACTCTGGCTTCGAGTATAGTACCATTGTTCATAGCTTCTGTAAGTCCTTCTGAAGATGAAATGTGCTGCTGGTTGATATCAGTTTTGTATAAGCAGCCTTCGGGTCTGTAATTCATGATTTTTACCTCCGTTGTTGTTATATCCGGATAGTCAATTCTATGCCCGGGCGGCAGCATATATGCAATTAATTTGCGGAATGTATATTAAGTCCTCCCATTGCATTCAGCAAAGCAGTTACATTTTCGACAGCACCGATTCCACAAATAACACAGGCGCGAGCTGTTCTGCGGCGGGCAGGTTCGGGGATAATATCTTCAGTGGTGGGAGACTCCATAACTGCGGTGACGTAATTCTGCGCTGTAGGTGCTGCGGGAAGCACGGTATAAGATGTTCCGCCGCGGAGTTTAAGTGCATTGTCCGACTGCTTATTGTACATTATTTTAGCTGAATAGACGTAATCTATACTTTCTCTTGCCCTTTTGAGCGCAAGCTCAGCAAGCTCCGGCGTTTCAAATTCTGCGGTAACTCTTGAGATCATTTTCATCATCCTTTCCTTTTTTGTTCGAGTTACATAGGATTAGCTTGTGGTTTTTATTATTTTTCCACAAAAACAAAAAAATATACTCGCTAAATATTGATTTAAGAGCAAATTTGGGGTATAATGAAAAATGTACGATTTTTGGAAATTCACGGTCTTTCTTAACAAGAGTATTATTAGTGCTTTCGGCATATCATATTTGTGATGACAGAAAAAAGGGGGGGAGATGTCTTGGATATACGTCCCGGAGATGTGTTGACGATGAAAAAAAATCACCCATGCGGTGCAAATGAAATGTATGTCATTCGTTCGGGAATGGATTTCAGGCTTCGATGTGTAAAATGCTCCCGCGAATTTATGGTTCCCAGAAATAAGATAGAAAAAAGCATACGGCAGGTAAAGCGCGCTGATGAGGGTTAGCTTTTTGCGGCATTCAGGAATATTTTTTCAAGGAGAAATGTAAATGTTTGAAAAGCTTGCATTAATGGAGCAGAAGTACGAAGAGATATCCGCGCGGCTCTCCGCCCCCGATATCGTCAGCGATAACAAGCTTTATACAAAGCTCATGCGTGAATACAAGAGCATGACACCTATAATCGAAAAGTACCGCCAGTATAAGAGTGCCGAGTCCTCATACAACGAGGCAAAGGAATTGCTCGACGAGGGCGGGATAGACAAGGATTTTCGTGAAATGGCTCAGTCAGAGTTTGATGAAGCGAAGTCGGATATGGAGACCTTTACGCAGGAGTTGAAGGTTTTGCTTCTGCCCAAGGATCCCAACGATGATAAAAATGTCATTATTGAAATAAGAGGCGGTGCAGGCGGAGAGGAAGCCTCGCTGTTTGCAAATTCGCTCTACCGTATGTATACAATGTATGCCGAGGCAAGAGGCTGGAAGCAGGAGATTCTCAGCGCAAATCCTACCGAACTCGGAGGCTTTAAAGAAATAAGCTTCTCCATAACGGGAGAGGGAGCATATTCCCGTATGAAGTACGAAAGCGGTGTACACCGTGTGCAGCGTGTGCCGGAGACCGAATCGCAGGGACGCATACACACCTCTACCGTAACCGTTGCGGTGCTTGCCGAGGCAGATGAGGTGGAGCTCGAGATAAATCCCACTGATTTAAAGATAGACTATTTCCGCGCAAGCGGTGCAGGCGGACAGCATATAAATAAAACGGAGTCCGCCGTAAGGATAACCTACCTCCCTACAAATGTCGTGGTGGAGTGTCAGGACGAAAGAAGCCAGCACAAGAACAAAGATAAAGCAATGAAAATTCTGCGCTCGAGAATTTACGAGGCTATGCAGGAGGAGCAAGACGCAAAGATCGCTTCGGAGAGAAAAATGCAGGTCGGAACAGGCGACCGCTCCGAACGTATCAGAACTTACAATTATCCGCAGGGACGTCTTACAGATCACAGGATAGGACTCACTATATACCGTCTGGAGGATATCCTAAACGGAAATCTTGATGAAGTATTTGATGCGCTTGCTACTGCCGATCAGGCTGCTAAGCTCGCAAATCAGGAAGCGTAATTTTATGGAAACTTTATTTCTTGACAGTAGTGAAAAGCAGCTTGAAATTGCAGCTGAGATAATAAGAAGCGGAAGACTTGTCGGCATTCCGACAGAAACTGTCTACGGTCTCGGAGCGGATGCTTCAAACGAGGCGGCTGTCGCGAAGATATTTGAGGCAAAGGGCAGACCTGCTGATAATCCGCTTATTGTTCACCTTGCGGATTTTTCGCAGGCAGCCGATTACACCCATGATATCCCACAGCTTGCGTATGCTCTTGCTGAACGTTTTTGTCCCGGACCGCTCACGATGGTGCTTCCCAAAAATGAAAGGATACCGAAAATAACCTCGGGAGGGCTTGATACGGTCGGCATCAGAGTACCGTCGCATCCCGTAATGCATAGGCTCATTGAGCTTTCAGGCAGACCTATTGCAGCGCCTTCGGCAAATATCTCGGGATATCCCAGTCCAACATCTGCGCAGCATGTTATGCGTGATATGGGCGGAAAAATAGCCGCTGTAGTAGACGGAGGACAGTCCGAGATCGGACTCGAGTCCACGGTCATAGCCATAGAGAATGAAAATACGGCAAGAATACTCCGACCGGGATATGTTACCCGGGAAATGCTGCTTGAGGTTTGCAGTAAAGTCATTGTAGACCGCGCTATACTAAATGAGCTTGAAAGTGGTGAAACGGCAGCGTCTCCGGGAATGAAGTACAAGCATTACTCCCCGAGGGCGGATATCGTAATGGTCGAAGGCGAACTCAGAGCATTTACAGACTATGTTGGCGAAAATCTCACGGATAACACATATTCACTGATATTTGACGGAGATGCGCAAGGCTTTCCGTACAGATATCTTACATACGGCGCGGACAGTGCTGCGCAGGCAAGGCTTCTTTTTCAGCGGCTCAGAGAGCTCGACGATGTAGGTGCTGACAAGGTGTTCGTTCGAGCACCTTCACCGGAGGGAGTCGGTCTTGCAGTATATAACCGCCTGATAAGGGCGGCGGGATTCGAGGTGATAAGGATATGAACAGCTTGAGCGGAGTTATGGTCATCGGACTTACGGGACAGACAGGTGCCGGTAAAAGCACTGTGTCAAAGGTGTTTTCCGAGAATGGCTTTGCAGTAATAAATGCTGATGAAGTCTCTCGTAAGGTCGTTGAAAAGGGGTCTAAATGCCTTGATGAGGTGTCGGATTTTTTCGGCGAGGATATAATTTCGCAGGACGGCACTCTGGACAGAAAGGCTCTTGCCGCTATAGTTTTCTCGGATAAGTCAAAACTTGAAATGCTCGATACTATTGTATATCCTTACATCACGGGAGAGATACTCAGGCAGATAAGAAAGCATTCTGCAAACGGGGAAAAGCTCATACTCCTTGATGCCCCGACGCTTTTTGAGAGCCGGGCAGACGACTTCTGTGAGATAATCATTTCGGTGCTCGCTGATGAAGATATAAGGGAAAAGAGAATAATAGAAAGGGATGCTCTGACACGCGAACAGGCTCGCAGGCGCATGAATTCCCAGCTTGATGAGGATTTTTTTGTCACACATTCCGATTATATAATACATAATAACGGCAGACTGGATACAGTCAATGAGATCTCAAAGGAGGTCTCAGATAAGATAAAGGACTATTGCATAAGAAAGCAGAATATAACAATAAGATAAAATATTAAAAAGGAGAGATAGATATGTCAGAAACAAAAAGTGCCGCTAAGGAGCTTCGTGAGAAGCTTTTCATGCAGCGTAAGAATGGATTCTACAGACTCAGTGATGAAGAAGCCGAAGCTTGCTACAGCTTCTGCGAGGATTACAAAGAGTTTATGGATCGCTCGAAGATAGAGCGCGAGGTGGTCGTCTATACCCTCGATCTGCTGAAAAAAAGCGGATATACCGAATTCAAGTGCGGAATGCAGCTCAAGGCAGGCGACAAGGTATATTTAAATAATCGTGATAAGGCTGTTATCATGGCGGTAATAGGCAGCGAGCCAATTGAAGCCGGAGTAAGGCTCTGCGCAGCTCATATTGATTCACCAAGACTCGATATGAAGCAGAATCCGATCTACGAAGACACCGAGATGGCGTACTTCAAGACCCATTATTACGGCGGTATCAAGAAATATCAGTGGACAGCGATACCCCTCTCTCTTCACGGTGTTGTAGTGAAGGCAGACGGTGAGAGAGTACCAGTTTGCGTGGGAGAAGACGAAAGCGATCCGGTATTCTGTGTTTCTGATCTGCTTCCTCATCTTGCAAATGCACAGATGTCCAAGCCGCTCGCAAAAGGAATAACGGGTGAGCAGCTCAACATAATTATTGGTTCACGCCCGTTTAAGGACGATGAAGAGAGCGGTGCGGTGAAGCTGAATATCCTGAATATACTTTTTGAAAAGTACGGCATTACAGAGGCGGACTTCATCTCTGCCGAGCTTGAAGCTGTGCCTGCATTCAAAGCAAGAGATATCGGCTTCGACAGGAGCATGATAGGCGCTTACGGTCATGACGACAAAGTTTGCGCATACACAGCTCTCAGGGCTACTGTAGAGTGTGAGGCTCCGAAGCATACCGTAGTCACTGTACTTACCGATAAGGAGGAAATAGGCAGCGACGGCAATACAGGACTTTGCTCGGCTTATCTTGAGTATTTCATACATGACCTCGCAGAGGCTCTGGGATCAAACGGAAGAGCTGTGCTTTCCGCTTCAGAGTGCCTTTCCGCAGATGTAAATGCGGCATTTGACCCCACATTCCCAGAGGTAAACGAGAAAAACAACTGCGCATATATCAATAAGGGCGTTTGCATTACAAAGTATACCGGAGCAAGAGGCAAATCAGGCACATCAGACGCTTCTGCAGAGTTTACAGGCCGCATAAGACGTCTTATGGACGCGCAGAATGTGATATGGCAGACAGGCGAGCTCGGAAAGGTCGATGAGGGCGGCGGCGGAACGGTCGCGGCATATATTGCGAATCTCGATGTTGATACTATTGACATGGGAGTTCCTGTTATCTCTATGCACGCTCCTTATGAGATCGTTTCAAAGCTTGATACCTATATGGCATATAAGGCTTTTGCCGCATTTATTGCGGACTGAATCTGATGCAGCGGATCTGTCTGAGCACAGCTTTAGATGAAATGCAAAATGATATATACTTGCCTCTATTGCAAAATGTACATTGTACATTTTGCAGGCTGCAAAG
>CALEPT010000192.1 GCA_937910385.1 uncultured Ruminococcus sp.
ATAACAAGTGGTGCTACTGGTATTGCTACGGCAAAAAGAAAAAAGGTGTTCACTGTGGTAATCAGAATTATTCTGACTACCACCTCCGCACCATTACCGCTTATGTTCTCGGAACAGATACTTTTGACGAAACCCAATTCAACACTCTCATTGACCACATAGAGGTTGATAATGGCAACCTAATCTACCATTACAAGAACGGAGGGTCAAAAACATGGCACAGAATATAATCACGCCATCCAAGGAAAATGTAACGGTCATCATGCCGACGGTCAGCAGATTTACCGATATGCCCCTGATCTCCGCTTCCAAGCGAAAAGTCGCCGCATATGCTCGTGTTTCCACCGACCACGAGGAACAGCAGTCGTCTTATGAAGCACAGGTCGATTATTACACAAACTACATCAAAACGCATCCCGACTGGGAGTTCGCAGGGATATATGCCGATTCCGGTATTACAGGGTGCAATACGGCGAAGCGTCAGGGCTTTAAGTCTATGGTCGCTGACGCATTAGCAGGCAAGATTGGTCTTATCATCACGAAGTCGGTTTCCCGTTTTGCCCGCAACACTGTGGACAGCCTGCAAACGATCAGAACACTGAAGGAGCACGGCGTGGAGGTGTTCTTTGAAAAAGAGAACATCTGGACGTTCGATTCACGCGGAGAATTGTTAATAAGTTTGATGTCATCCATTGCGCAAGAAGAAGCGCGCTCCATTTCAGAGAACTGCACATGGGGGCAGCGGAAGCGTTTTGCAGACGGCAAGGTCACAGTGCCGTTCAAGCGGTTCTTGGGATATGACAGAGGAGAGAACGGAGAGTTGGTAGTCAATGAAGAACAGGCGATTATTGTTCGCCGAATCTACGCGCTGTTCTTACAGGGCAAGACACCTTATGCGATTGCAAAAATTCTGACTGACTCTCATATTCCCACACCGGGCGGCAAAGAGAAGTGGGGGTCGAGGGTTGTTGAGAGTATCCTTACAAATGAGAAGTACAAGGGTGATGCGTTATTGCAAAAGGTGTTCACCACAGATTTTCTCACCAAGAAAAAGCGGAAGAACGAGGGGCAGGTGCCGCAATATTATGTAGCCGGAGATCACCCTGCGATCATCGAGCCTGAAATTTTCGATCAGGTGCAGCTGATGATGGAGGTCAGAAAGCAAAATCTGGGGCAGACAAGCTCTGTGAGTATCTTCTCAGGGAAGATAGTGTGCGGCGACTGCGGCGGCTTTTACGGCTCGAAAGTGTGGCACAGCCGGGATAAATATAGGAGAGTGATCTGGCGGTGCAATAGGAAGTATACTAATAGTTGCAGATGTGAATCGCCGCATCTTACGGAGAATGAGATAATCACAGCTTTCTTAATCGCTTTCAATATCATTTTCACAGAGCGTGAGGAAGTGTTCAGAACGGTCGAGCAGGTCAAGGACGAAATGTATGATGCGACAGCTTTAACTGCACAGCAGGAAGCCCTGAAGTCCGAGCTTGATAAAATCAACAACGCTGTCGAACGAATGATCGCCGAGAACGCTCGGAAAGTGCAGGATCAGGATGAGTACAATCGGAAGAGAGAAAGCATGGTTGAGCGGTATGATAAGGTGAAGGCGAATCTTGACAAGGTCAATGCAGCGCTGATTGAGGTATTGGCACGGAAGAACGCGGTCGAGCGTTTTCTGAAGGAACTGCGGGAGAGGGACGAGCCTGTTACCGAGTTTTCGGAGGAGCTTTGGCTGAATACGGTTGAGAACGTGAGGGTTGAGAGAGATGGGAGAGAGGGGCTGGTATTCGTTTTCAAGGACGGGACGGAAGTGAGGGTGTAAGAAAGATTAGTAAGGGGCTGCGGCTACCAGAGTGATTCACTGTGATTCACTTTGATAGTTGCAGCCCCTTATTTTTTATCTCGCACATATTGACTTTACGGCGATATCGTGATATACTGACATTAGAATAGGGTTGTTGTACCCTGATATGGAACGTGAACATTAATAATGCTGATTTTATCAATAAGGAGGTATAGTCATGAAACATTTTACATCTAAGCTAAGTGCAGTGTTTTTGAGTGCGTGCATGGTTTTGCCTGTGCTTTCAAACGGTGCAACTGTCAGCTACAACAATACTGCTATTGCTGCCGAAACAGCAGATTCCGCCATTAAGTTTGATAATGAGGATCGGTTCTTCGTTTATGTCGGCACTTACGGTGGGAACATTCCACAATTTCGCTATATCTATCCGAAATCGGATGGCTCATACACAGCGGATAAGGTGCTGTGGGAAGATGCGCCGACTGACCTCTCCTATGGAGATGTCTACGTTGCTGAAGGCGATGTTTCGTTGACGCAAGTATATCCTGTGCCAGAGGATTTTGCCAACGCACACGTATATTTCTATACGCTTGATGACGGTTCGGTATTGAATAAGGCTGGTAACTGTGCAGATCTTATGGAGACGAAGGATTTAACAGTGACAAACAAAACCTATGATGGTTCATCCCACTGGACTGTAAGCTATGTCGATACTGATGGTGTAAGCTATTCCTATGGTTTAAGCACATTCGGTTCTAATCTGTTTGTAAATCCGCTTGATTGTGAGAGACATGATGTTTACACCTTTGCAATGTATAACGACTATAATGCTGTGCCGCTTTGCAAAAGTAACTCTACAGCAAGCGAACTGTACTTCAACACTTTGGAGGAGTATCTCCCGGTTAATATTGGTTTAAATGCTGGAATAGAAATTGCTGGATACAATGACGATAAATTCTACGAGATTGGTGATTCTCCTATTGAATTTGCCATTGACAATGAGCAGATTGCAAAAATTGTTAGCGTACAGGGATTAATAGTAAATGTTATGGGCGTTTCTACAGGCGAAACAATGCTCAATGCAAAAACTCCGGACGGAAGAACAGCATCTATAAAAGTTGTTGTATCTGAAGTGCCATCCACATCCACAACAGCAGTGTGGAATCATGATACAACAACCACAACCACATCTGGCAGCTATGGAATCGGTGTGAGCCAGTTACCGGATAAGACTGTCTATCACATCGGAGAAGAACTCGATCTGACTGGCTTGCGGCTGAACGGCAGTTATACCGAAGGTGACCTTGTTGCTTGCATCATGGACGAAGACTATCGAAACGTACCGATCACAGTCGATGCCTCTGAGTTTGACAATACGAAAGCCGGAACATACCCTATCTATGTGATGTATGGCGATGCGAAGGATTCGTTCACGGTGAATGTGTTGGATGATCTTCCCGCAGGTGCAACAAGAGTTACGCTGTTCGACAAAGATACTGGTGAGCTGATTCCGAATGAATTGTTGGAAGCTAACCCTTTCAAGTTCCATGCAGACATTGTATATACGCCGAATCTGTTTTCAACTGTCGGTTCCTATGGAATAGCAGACTATGCTGTTACCACGAATGAATCCATTCTGGATGAATGCTATCTCTGTCCGGAATTATCCTCACTTGCGATGGCGTACAAGAAAGCTGATACATTTAATATCACTACAGAAGAGCAGCCTGAAATCACATATTATGATAACGGCTCGATGGATCTTGTATTCAAGCTGAAATTCACCCCCACAGGTGATGTCAACGATGACGGCGAATTCAATGTTGCCGATGTGGTTCTGCTACAAAAGTGGCTGCTTGCCGTTCCCGACACGCATCTTGCAAACTGGAAAGCGGCTGATTTCTGCAATGACAATAAGCTGAATGTCTTTGACCTGTGTCTGATGAAGAAAGCTTTGCTTGAACAAAATGATAACCACAGTTCGATAGTATTACGATGTGAGGGAGAAAGAATCGGAGCGTCCGCTGAAAAAGGCTGGTACAGTACAGAGTATGGCCATTTAATTGAGTATGCACAAATAAAGGACAATCCCGATATAGTGAGTCTGATTGAAAAATTGCTTTCTAAAACAGATGAACTTGAAGCCACGCAAATGGTTGACTGGAATTTTGGCATCGCTGATTATGGAGAGGATTATCTTTATCTGCCTTATTCAACTTACAGAAACGGTCATGATGTTTTAGGTCGAATCCTGTTATGCAAGTTCGGTGGTGAATGCGGTTGGCTTGATGATGCAGATGTTCAATCGCTTGTCACATTACTGATCGAGAATGGGTATTATGCAGATAAAAGCTCATTTGAATTCTATCTTGAAAATCAATAAAATCAATGGAGACAAATCAGATGAAGCCACACCTGTGGGCGTGATCTTGATTTGAAATACAGGCTGCGGCAAGACACTGTGAAGATAATCACAGAGTCTCTGCTGCAGCCGCTTTCATTATCCCCCTTCTTCATAATAACTCGCCATTTCCCAAAAACGCCATTAGCGGTACTACATTTGAAAATGTACAGTTTTTAAGCGAAAATCCCCCTCTCCAAAAATCCCGATTCTACGTGTTTTCTCCTGTTTTTGAACCCACCTGAGAGAAGTTTCGAGGAGTACAAAGAGAAGTTTCGGATTGTATCAAAATATGGTAGCAGTAGGACGATGGTGTAAGCGGAACTACCTTCGAGCGTGACGGCTTCAAGGCGATGCTCAGGGATATAGAGAACGGTATTGTCGGGACGGTCATAGTTAAGGATATGTCGAGATTCGGCAGAAATTATCTAATGGTCGGACAGTATCTTGAACTTGTATTTCCCGAATACGGAGTACGCTTTATTGCGATAAGCGACAATGTGGACTCTGCCGAGGGTATGAGCGATATGATACCTTTCAGCAATATCATGAACGAGTGGTATGCAAGGGATATTTCACGAAAAGAGAGGGCTGTCATTCAGAACCGAGGCAACAACGGCGGACGTACAACCAATTTGGCTGTTTACGGCTATCGAAAAGACCCGAATGATAAGACAAAATGGCTGGTCGATGAGACAGCAGCCATTATCGTGAAACGCATTTTTGATATGTATGTAAATGGCACAGGCATTCTTGAAATATCCCGAGTGCTTACAGCAGAGAAAATCCCAAGACCAACAGCACATATGAAATACAAAACAGGTGTCAGGTGTGATGACTTTGAAGAATACTTCTGGCATCCTTCGTCCGTGAGAAACATTCTCAGGAGACAGGAATACTGCGGTGATACAGTGAATTTCCGCACAACAAGGTTATCCTATAAGTCACACAAAATCGTCTGGAATCCCAAGGAGAAGCTCAGAATATTTGAAAATACACATGAAGCTATCATTTCAAGGGAAGTCTACGAACGTGCGCAGGAAATGCTCGGTGAACCGAGAAAAGTTCCAAAAACGGGTGAACGTGCATTGTACTATGATTATCTTTATTGCGAAGAATGCAAACATACGATGCGCATTAGAAACCGTGCAGCGAACGCTGACCAAAAATCCTATTTCTGTACTTTGGCACATAAAAAAAGAGGAGCCTGTGATCTGCACAACATAGCCGAAGTCGTTTTGAACGACTATGTTATGGAGCAGATCAACAAGCTCCTGGTATTTGCCAAGACCGACAGGAACGGCTTTGAAAAGATGATGAAAGACAAGTGTGACGGCAGTATCCTTGCGGAGTCGGAAACTACGGAAGCGAGGATTGAGCAGATCAAAGCACGCCTTTCGGAAATTGATGTGTATGTCCAGGGATTGTTTGAGTCGAAGATCAGAGGTGAGATAGACGGTGATATGTTCTGTACGTTCTCCGAAAAGTATCGTACCGAGAAGTCCGAACTCAACACTGAGCTTGAAAAATTGTTCCTGACATTACAGAACATCAAGAAAAAGACAAGCAAGGGTGCAGTGTTAGGAACAAACGTTAACAAGTACGACACAATTTCAGAGGTCACTTCTGAGGTTCTCAGAGATTTTATTGAACATATCGAAGTCGGTGAATACACGGGAGAGAGAAAATTCCGCAAAAAAGTGCGTAAAATCCGCATTTTCTTCATCGGCATCGGTGAGGTTCACTTCGATTAGAGTTTGTTCCCTATTGACATTACAAGTAGTATTTGTGACAGGTATATCAGAAATACTATGGCTTAATACTTCTATATCAGCATTGCCCGAAAGCAACAGCTCTTATCTGTTCACACCTTAGTTCCGACCACATAGGCTTCTTGCAGTTTAGCATTTCCGCTGATCTCACCAATATCCGTAACACCGCCGCAGAACAGAGTACCGACCAGCTTCGCCTTTTCAAAGCAGTCCACCCAGCCCTCTATGCCTGAGAACGCTCTTTGTGGAACATAGTCCTCATCTTCTGCTGCCGTTGCAAGTGCATACACCTCACGGAAACGATAATCAGACACAAACAGCGGATTTGCTCTGTCAAGCATTGTTTTCAGCGCACCACTCATTTCATAGTAATAGATCGGAGTTGCAAACACAAGCACATCGGCATGGAGCATCTTCTCACGGACAGTATCGGCATCATCGCGCATGAAACATCGCTTTGTCTTTTGACAGACAAAACAGCCTATACAGAATTTGATCTCCTTGTCACGCAGAGATACGATCTCTACCTCATGACCTGCCGACTTTGCTCCGTCTGCAAAAGAAACTGCAAGCTGTTCGGAATTTGCGTTTTTTCGCAAACTTGACGAAATAACAAGCACTTTTTTCATGATAGTCCTCCCGTTATTTTAAATTTGCATAGCACTGCTTTCAGAGATGTTTTTCAATACTTCACGTCTCATCATACATAGGTCAAAAACGTCCCAACGGGCATCTCCGTTCAGATCATAGAGCTTTCCTGTAAGATCCTCCACTGTCGGCTTTGCAAGCAGAAAATCCTGTAAATTCTGCACATCTTGAACGGTGTACGCTGTTTTTGATATGCCTTCTATCTGAAAACTGACGGATATACTCCCTGTTCCAAGAGTATCAGCAAGCCCTGATGTATCATCAATATGCCCGATCTTCGTATATGTGTATGAAGTATCAAAGCTCTCATAGAACACCACAAGACAGCTATCACCGTAGAGCATAATATCGCCCTCGTTAATATGCCCGACCTTTTCGGGAGCAGAAGGCAGAGCTGTATCGAGATAATAATACTTCTCGTTGCCGTTCAGCTCGGACATATCAAGTGTTAAGGGCAGCATTCCTGTCAGAGCCGTGACAGTATCATTGCTTTCCAAAGTGATCGAGAATTGCCTGTCTCCTACAACTATCTGCATACCGTCAGCCTTCTTTTCCCATTGTTGTTCGGCAGTTGCTGCCTCCGGCTGAACAGACGGGACGAAAAAATTGCTGCTATCACTTTGGATAATGACAGACGAGCTATCACTTTGAACCGTCACAGCCAAACTGTCCTCGGAGTAGCTGCCGCAGGCAGTAAGCATCGAAAAAGAAGTAATTACCGCTAAAAATCTTGTTTTAATCATAAATGCTCCTCACCACCCTTGCAGGGCTGCCAATCGCTATCATATTTTCGGGAATATCCTTTGTGACCACCGAGCCTGCGCCGATGATCGCATTATCACCGATCGTCACACCCGAAAGGATCGTCGAGTTAGAGCCTATCCAAACATTTTTGCCGATGTGAATGGGCTTCGGTATCAGGTCATGGCGCTCTTCGGGCAGAAGTCCGTGATTCAGCGTTGCAAGCAACGTGTTATGTCCTATCAGCGCCTTGTCACCTATATAGATACCGCCTTGATCCTGAAATTTACAGCCTGCATTGATGAACACACCCTTGCCGAGATGAATGTTCTTACCGCAGTCAGTATAAAAGGGCGGAAACAGCCCGACTTCAACAGGCTCACCGACAAGCTCCGACATAAGAGCGTTTATCTCGTCGGGGGTATGATAGCAGTTGTTGATTTCCATTGTGATACGGATAGCCTCCTGACTCAGCTTGTGCATGACCTTATGCACACCGCACTCTGCCGTGACCTGCTTACCGCTGTTCATATACGCAAGAAATTCCTCTGTTGTCATCGCTGTTTCCTCCATGTGGGCTTATTTTAGATACTCATTATAGAACGCTTCGAGCTTATCAAACGGTATAGCGTTATTCTCACCGCCGTCATAAAGGTCGGTATGCGAAGCACCCTCGATGACAAGCAACTGCTTGTTTTCCGCATAAGGGTTATCTTTTATCATCGCTTCATAAGCATCTTTTCCAAAGTAGAAGGAGTGTGCCTTATCTCCGTGCATTATCATCACAGCGGAGCGAATTTCGTTGCTGTATTTCAGGATAGGCATATTGATGAATGACAGAGAAGAAGTCTTATTCCAGCCGCCGTTGGAGTTGAGGGAACGAGGGTGATAACCACGTTTGGTCTTGTAGTATGCGTGGTAGTCCTTGACGAAATAAGGAGCGTCCTCCGGCAGAGGATCAACCACACCGCCGCCAAGCTCATACTCACCCGACTGATAGTCCTTGATACGCTGGGCATTGAGAGTCTGCTTCATGGCATAACGTGCATCGGCGTTGTCGGCTTCATCGAAATAACCCTTTGCGTTCACTCTCGTCATATCGTACATTGTAGAAGCGACTGTTGCCTTGATACGGGTATCCATAGCTGCCGCATTGATCGCAAGTCCTCCCCAGCCGCAGATACCGAGGATACCAATACGCTCAGGATCAACATTCTCCTGAACGGAGAGAAAATCAACGGCTGCGGAAAAGTCCTCCGTGTTGATGTCGGGAGAAGCTACATAGCGAGGAATACCGCCGCTTTCGCCCGTAAAGGACGGATCAAAGGCAATTGTCAGGAAACCACGCTCCGCAAGTGTCTGGGCATACAGACCGCTGCACTGCTCCTTGACCGCACCGAACGGTCCGCACACAGCGATGGCAGGGAGCTTTCCGCCTGCATTTTTCGGGGTATACATATCGGCGGCAAGGGTGATACCGTAGCGGTTGTGAAAAGTTACCTTTTTATGGTCAACCTTGTCGGACTCTGGGAAAGTCTTGTCCCATTCTTGTGTTAAAGTCAGCATTTCATCTTTCATTTCAGATACCTCCGTTTTTTCGTAAAGTATAGGTGAAATAGTCAAGGCAGTCGATACGGTCACTCAACTTGTGAACGCTGTCAAGCAGCGTTTGACGATAGGCTTTCAGTAGCTTTTCAAGCTCTGCAAATCGCTTTTTCTCGATCAACATCAAGCACTTAGCTGTCGTTTCATCGTCCAAGCCCATATCACGCAGATTTTCGGTCATGACCGCTTTTGTGTCGGCTGCGTTTGCCATATCCTCACCTCCATGTCTTTCGGTATCTTTAGTATAACACGGATCAGCAGAAATGTAAAATATCTATTTAGAATCGCTTGTCATTCTTGACAGGAATAACAAAATCAGTTATAATGAAGATAGCAACTATCGGAGGTGTGCTATGGAAATACGGGTATTACGCTATTTTCTTGCCATTGCAAGAGAGGAAAATATGACAAGGGCTGCCGAACGCCTGCATATTTCACAGCCGTCACTCTCAAAGGAGATCAAGAAGCTGGAGGAAGAATTGGGGCACGAGCTGTTTATCCGCACGAATAAAAATATGCTCCTGAATGACGAGGGTATGCTGCTTCGTAAGAGGGCTGAGGATATTCTCGCAATGGTGGACAAGACCGCCGAGGAGTTCAGCCAGCTCGACAACATCATCGGCGGAGAGATACGAATCGGGTGTGCGGAAAGTTATCTGATAAAATATCTTGCGCGGAGTATCAAGTCATTCAAGGAACAGTACCCGAATTTCGTCTTTCACATATTCAGCGGCGATACCGAGCCTGTTGCCGAGCGACTTGACAGGGGTATTCTCGACCTCGCCGTCATCGTAGAGCCACCAAATCTCTCCAAATACAACTATCTCTCAATCCCCGAAAGCGACAAATGGGGGCTTGTTATGCTCCGTAATACTCCTCTCGCAGAGAAAGAATATGTGACCCTTGATGACCTCTACGGGCTGCCGCTTTTCTGTTCGGAGCAGTCTATCCGTGTGGATTTCCCCCGCTGGTGCGGCGATAACATGGAGAAGCTGAATTTCACAGGAACGGTAAACCTTGCATATAACGGCTCTGTTTTCGTGAAAGAGGGGCTGGGATATATGCTTACCTTTGAGCACCTCGTAGACACAAGCGCGGAGAGTGGACTTTGCTTCCGACCGATCAAGCCTACTCTTGAAACAAATATGTATATCATCTGGAAGAAGTATCAGGTATTTTCTCCGATAGCGGAATTGTTTCTAAAAAGGTTAAAAGAAGAATATCACTAATTAAGTAGAGTTTCTTGAGAAATGACAAAGGGCTATGCCTTCCATTACAGAGGACATATCCCTTTTGCTTGTGCAATGTTGCAGAAAGGCAGACGCTATAAGCGTCTGCCTTTTATGTCCTTTAGTGATATTATTCTTCGGGGAGCTGAATGAGCTTGAGCAGATACTTCTGTATCGCAAGCGCATCTTTTGCGGTAAGACCGTCTCCGCTGCCGGAGCAGTCTGCATTCGCTTTTCCCTGCTCGGTAATATGCTCGCTGTCAGTACCATTTTCTCCGTACTTATCGGGATTTGCCTGTGACTGGAGGATAAGAACGGCATCTGCCATTTCTATAGTGCCGTTGCAGTTAGCGTCGCCGTAGAGCGTTACGCTTACGCCCTGAACTGTAGTTGTCGTAGTCTCAGAAGCAGCAGTTGTGGTGGTTGTTGTAGTGGTCGTTGTAGTAGTGGTGGTTGTTGTTGTGGTCGTTGTTTCTGATGCCTTCTTATTCACAACAACATCTCCAACGTCAGCGGAAACATTCACCATGCTCTGAGAAGCGTTATCCCAGACACCGCTCCAGTATATCTGTATCTGTACTTCGTTTACTCCGTCGGGAATAACATAATCCAGGGTAAGTTCTCCGTCGGCGTCAAGAGTTCCCTCCCAGCCGTCGGTCTTCCACTCGCCTGCTGCGTTATCCCAGTAGCCTACAACGCCGTTTATGCCTGCCCATGCAGTACCTGTGAGAGTGTAGCTGATAGACTCTGCTCCTGCAACGTCAACTGTCTTGCTTCCGTAAGTGACCTCGGAAGCTGTCGTTGTAGTTGTAGTTTCCGTAGGCTGAGTGGTGGTGGTCGTTGTAGTAGTGGTGGTAGTTGTTGTAGTGGTCGTGGTTGTTGTCACCGCGGAAAGATCAAATCTTCCGGACTGAGACTTGAGCTTGGTCCATGCATATCTTGCAAACCATGTATCAAAAACAGTTATTTTGAATGCTCTGCCTGCCTCCATTATAGAGCCCTCTCCGCCAGGGAAATCTCCGGGAGGTATACCATCGGATTCGCCTATACCTCCATAGTAATCCGGGAAGCCGAAGCCATGTCCCATTTCATGAAGCAGTATATGCTGACTTGCAGTTCCGTCTATAAGACCTAAAATAGCGTTTGAGGAAAGATACTGTCCGTAATGCCAGCCGAAGCCGCCCATGTCGATCATACCGTTTATGCCCTCAAGGAACATATCATAACGGTTATCATAGCTGCCGTTATAGGTCCAGCTTTTATCGGACCAATGCACATAGCGCGAAAGAGCGGTAGGCTCAGTAGGTTCGAGGGTAGGTATAGCCGAAGCATCTGATGCCATTCCGCATTCTATGATATAATCGCGCATGGTAGAGTTCATCGTACCGGTATATACGGTCTCATCAGACTGAAGATCCTGAAGACTGCTCTTATCCAGCACGCACCAGCCTACGATATTTACCGTAACATGGTCGATAGGCCAGTCCTCATAACCAACAAGGCAGTTGTTCCAATTGTTGAGGGCTTCCTCCAGAACTGCCTGAAGCTGCTGACGCTGAGCAAGCGTGATAGTCTGATAGGAATCCCACCTTATTATGTAGTTTATAGTACCGCTTCCCGCGATGAGCTGATCGTAAATCGTAGCATAGTCCTTCATCCAGTCTTCGTTCTCATCGTCATAGATGCGGTTGTTCCACACCCAGTCGCAGGCTGTGATATACTCGCTCGGGATATCGTCATAGGTGATAGTTGTATCCGCAGCATTAGCTGTAACAGCCGGAGCAGTGACAGCGCAGTCAAATCCGCTAAGATCTGTAGGGACTGCCAGCGAAGAGGTCAGCACGGCAGCGCTGAGGAAAGCTGCCGCGATCTTGCTTATTTTAAGCATAATTACATCCTTTCATAGCTGATATATTTCCACACCGCATTAACTCCTGTGCGGCATAGATAGTATGTCACAAGGCTGCCTTACCGACAGTCTTGCATTATCTTATTCTTCCGGTAACTGAATGAGCTTGAGCAGATACTTCTGTATCGCAAGCGCATCTTTTGCGGTAAGACCGTCTCCGCTGCCGGAGCAGTCTGCATTCGCTTTTCCCTGCTCGGTAATATGCTCGCTGTCAGTACCATTTTCTCCGTACTTATCGGGATTTGCCTGTGACTGGAGGATAAGAACGGCATCTGCCATTTCTATAGTGCCGTTGCAGTTAGCGTCGCCGTAGAGCGTTACGCTTACGCCCTGAACTGTAGTTGTCGTAGTCTCAGAAGCAGCAGTTGTGGTGGTTGTTGTAGTGGTCGTTGTAGTAGTGGTGGTTGTTGTTGTGGTCGTTGTTTCTGATGCCTTCTTATTCACAACAACATCTCCAACGTCAGCGGAAACATTCACCATGCTCTGAGAAGCGTTATCCCAGACACCGCTCCAGTATATCTGTATCTGTACTTCGTTTACTCCGTCGGGAATAACATAATCCAGGGTAAGTTCTCCGTCGGCGTCAAGAGTTCCCTCCCAGCCGTCGGTCTTCCACTCGCCTGCTGCGTTATCCCAGTAGCCTACAACGCCGTTTATGCCTGCCCATGCAGTACCTGTGAGAGTGTAGCTGATAGACTCTGCTCCTGCAACGTCAACTGTCTTGCTTCCGTAAGTGACCTCGGAAGCTGTCGTTGTAGTTGTAGTTTCCGTAGGCTGAGTGGTGGTAGTCGTTGTAGTAGTGGTAGTCGTGGTGGTAGTTGTTGTGGTGGTGGCAGTCGTTGTAACTATAGATGAAAAGTCGAATCTTTGGGTGTTGCTGCCTATCTTATCCCAGATATATCGGAACATCCATGCGTCAAAGTCTGTTATGTCTGAAGCAGAGCCAGCCATCATAATAGATGTGCCGTTGCCTGGGAATCCTCCGGGCGGATATCCGTCGGATTCACCCTCTCCGCCGTAGAAGTCGGTCTGACCGAAGCCGTGGCCGAGCTCATGCCAGTAGATATGCGGATAACCTGTTCCCGAGGCAGCCGCCTTATAATAATTATCGGAAAGTCTCTGTCCCCAGTCGCCGCCGCAGCCGCCGTAATCGCCGTAATTCTGCGTACACCAGAGGTATTCGTCAAATGTTACCTCGGGATAGACATAGTTCTTATCCTGGAAATGCTCAAAGGTCCACATTGACGAGGGAGCAACGGGAAGCTGTGAAGGAACGCCCGCCTGAGACTCGGAAAGCGAGTCGTATTCCGTATCAGTCCATACGGTCTCGTCGTCATGCAGGTCGAGCAGACTGCTCGAATCTATGCACGCCCAGCCGATGACATTTACCTTTATATGATCGTATGGCCAGTTCTCAAATCCCACGAGATAATCTGTCCACTTATTTACGCCCGTCTCAACGAATGTTTCAAACTGTTTGCGCTGTTCATAGGTAATAGTCTGTGTAGACTGCCAGCGCACAACATAGTTGAGCTCGCCGCCGTTGCGGTATATCTGATCGAAAATGAGGTTATACCGCTTTGAGGTAACTCCGCAGGAATCCTCGTTCATGATACGGTTGTTCCATATCCAGTCTGCGGCATACTGATAATCCGACGGCATATCGTCGATAGTGATAGTAGTGTCGGCAGCATTAGCTGTAACAGCCGGAACGGTGAGAACAGGATCATAGCTGCTCATACCGACGGGAGCCGTCAGCGAAGACGCCATTACAGCTGCACTGAGGAAAGCAGCCGCAAGCTTGTTTTTTGTTTTTGTAAGCATAATTACATCCCTTCTATAATGCCATTATCGGGCAACTCCTTGCAAGCCCAACATTATGGTACAATTATACATTATTTATACACAAAAAATCAATATAATTTTTCACTTAAAATAAACTCTCTGTCTAATTTTCTGCGATATGCACAATGATAGCAAGACTACATTAGCTAATTTGACGGCAAAAAAGGACGAACTTAGTCAGCTTCCCTTAACGGAAAAAGTGGGTTACCGAGCCTGAAATTATGGGCTCGGTAATTTTATGCCACGATTCCGCCAAAGGGGGCTCCCCTTAGTCCGCCCTTTTACGATCAGCTTAAATTAAAGAGAATTGTCGGATCATTTAAGCTGATCCGTCACCGCCTCGCTGAGCACCTCACCTATCCTGCCGCATATCAGAAGATCGGCAGAGCTGTCCATGCCCGTAGGCGACATATTGATGATGACGAGCGAGCTGCCGCTGAAATACCGTATCAGTCCCGCGGCGGGGTAAACGTTCAGGGACGTGCCGCCGATGATGAGCGTATCCGCCTCAGAGATAGCCCTGACCGAGCCGTTGATGACCTCGCTGTCAAGCCCCTCCTCATAAAGCACAACGTCAGGCTTCACGATACCGCCGCATTCGCACCGCGGAACTCCCTGCGTACTCATTATAAAGTCAAGATCATGGAATTTTCCGCATTTCATGCAGTAATTCCGCAGGACGCTCCCGTGGAGCTCATAGACGCTCCTGCTTCCCGCAGCCTGATGCAGACCGTCGATATTCTGCGTCACGACAGCCGTGAGCTTCCCCGCCTTTTCGAGCTGTGCGAGCTTTATGTGCGCGGGATTCGGCTTTGCGTCGGGACAGAGCATTTTTGCGCGGTAGAAGCGGTAGAATTCCTCGGTCTTTTCCATAAAAAATGTGTGGCTGAGAATGGTCTCCGGCGGATAATCCCACTGCTGGCTGTACAGTCCGTCAACGCTGCGGAAGTCGGGAATGCCGCTCTCGGTGGAAACACCTGCGCCCCCGAAAAATACTATCCTGTGCGAACCTTCGATGATCTCGCGGAGCTTTTCTGTTTCGTTCATATTCAGTCTCCCATTATCTTAACGTAGAATTTCCTCGTGCGCGGACCGTCGAATTCGCAGAAATACACGTCCTGCCATGTTCCGAGAAGAAGTCTTCCGCCCTTTATTATGACGGTCTCGCTCGCGCCGACTGCCGAGGATTTCAGATGAGCGTCGGAATTGCCCTCAGCGTGACGGAACGCGCTGAGATTCGGGAAAAATTTGTCCATTCCGAGGATAAAATCGGACTTCACATCAGGGTCGGCGTTTTCGTTTATGGTTATCGCGGCGGTGGTGTGCGGACAGAATACCACGCAGATACCCTCGTTGACTCCGCTCTCGGCAACCGCCTCGCTTACTTCATTGGTTATGTTGACGAGCCCCTCCGCAGGGGTGCTCAGACTGAAATTGAAAAGCATAATTTTTCTCCTTAATATATGTCAGGTTATGTGGGAATTTCATCTATTTATTCTGGGCATAATAGCGGCAGAAATAATTCAGCGGACATTCTCCGCATTTCGGGTTCCTTGCGCGGCATATGCCCCTCCCGAACTCAACCGTCCTGTGGCAGAAATCTGAGGAAACCTCCGGCGGTATCAGCTTCACAAGGTCTTTTTCCACCTTTGCAGGCTCTTTGTTTTTTGTCAGCCCAAGCCGTCCTGTTATCCGTATGCAATGAGTGTCGGTAACTATCGCGGGCTTGCCGAAAACGTCCCCGAGCATGAGGTTAGCGGTCTTTCTGCCGATACCCGAAAGGGTCAGAAGCTCATCCATAGTAGAGGGCACCTCCCCGCCGAAGTCGTTGATGAGCTGATTCGCCATTTCCTTGAGACTTCTGGCTTTTGTGTGGTAAAATCCGCACGGCTTTACGTCCTGTTCAAGCTCGGCAAGATCGGCATTTGCAAACGCCTCAAGGGTGGGGTACTTTTTAAAGAGAGTCTTGGTGACTATGTTGACCCTCGCATCGGTACACTGCGCTGCAAGGCGGGCCGCGAACATGAGCTGATACGGCTCGTTGTAATCAAGGGTACAATCTGCATCAGGATAGAGCTTTTCAAGTTCAGCACAGGCAAGGTCGGCAATTTCCTGTTTTTTCAACGTCCTTCCCCCTTCATCAGCTTCTGTTTTGCCAGAATATCGTCGTACACCCTGTACATCTTCTGCACCGTGTTTTCAAGGAAATAGTAATGCTTTATGTAGAACGCCAGCAGCACCAAAATTATCGTGATAAGCACCAGCAGCATTATATTCTCGATGACCAGAAACGCACACATAAATACCGTCAATATCAGTGCAAACATCATTGTCACGAGAAAGTGGACTATCCGCTCGTGCTGCATGAAGGCTATCTTATCCTTATGCTCGGCGAGAATAGTATCGGCTTCATCGGCATCATTACACTTTTCGAGCCTGCTGATAATATCAGCCATGTATTTTTTTAGATATTCCGTCACTTAACATCGCTCCTTTTAAGCAAATTGAACCAAACCACATTAAAATTATACACCTTTTTATGAACATTGTCAACAGGAACAGGCTCTCGCAGTACGGTCAATAAATTATATTAACTTTTCGCCTAAACAATATTAATTTAAGTAGGATTTAAGCTGAATATTACCCGTTTTGCCAAAAATATCTCCTTGGGATTGTGTAATTGACCAAAGTTTTTTGATACCATGAACTTTTTTTGGAATTTTATTGATTTTCAGCTGAAAGAGACTTATAATTAAAGTACAATATTACATTTGGGAGGGTATTAAAATGTTTTCCAGAATTTTCAAGAAGGCAGGTGCAGCCGCTATGGCAGCCGCTATGGTACTGAACGGCTCTGTTATAGGCGCGGCTGTTACCGACGCTGCCGATTCGGCAGTGACTACCTACGAATTTGAAGACGCCGTGCTTTCGAGCGACATCACTGTTGAATCCGTATCGGGAGCAAGCGGCGGAAGCGTTGCCTATATGCAGAGCAGCGGTTCTATCACAATGTCAGTAGATGTTGCATCTACCGGTATGTATACCGTCACTATCTACGCTTACGGCGTCGGCGGTTCAAAGATCAATAACATAAGCATAAACGGCGCAGCCTCTGAAAGTCTTGCTATCCCTGAGGGAAGCGACTCAGATTTCTCTGCTATCGAAATGTCCGTTAAGCTCACTGCCGGCACTAACACGATTGAAATAACACCTTCATGGGGCTGGTCGAAGTTCGATAAGCTCACCGTTGAGTCAGCCGTTCTTCCTGATATAATCGCTACTCAGCCCTATACCTGCGATACCGAAGCTACAGCAGAAACTCAGAGCCTTATGGCTTATCTCGCAGAGGTATACGGCAGTCACATCATCTCGGGTCAGCAGGAGATCTATAAATACGGTCCTCATGATTTCGAGTATGAGTTTGAGTACCTCAACGATCTGACAGGTCATTATCCTGCCCTCAGAGGCTTCGACTTCGGAAACATCATCTGCCCCGCTTTCCAGAGCGATGATGATCCTACATCACGTGTTATCGACTGGGTAGGAAACAGAGGCGGTATCGCCGAAGTCTCGATACATATAAACGTTCCTACAGACTTTGCCAGCTATACTATCGGCTCGGATATCGGCTGGGACAACACAACATACTCTCAGAACACCGATTTCTCGCCGGCTAACGCTTCTGTAGAGGGAACTAAGGAAAACGAGTACTATCATCAGGCACTCGAAACCCTCGCAGCAAGCTTCAAAACCCTTCAGGATCAGGGTATCCCCGTTATCTTCCGTCCTCTCCACGAAGCAGAAGGCGGCGGCGGTGAGACAGGATCATGGTTCTGGTGGGGCAGAGAAGGCTCACAGGCTTACAAGGATCTCTGGGTATACACATACGAGACTATGACCGAGGAATTCGGGCTCCACAACCTCATCTGGGCTTGGAACAGCTATAATTACGAGACATCAGCCAATTGGTATCCCGGCGATGATTACGTTGATATCATCGGCTACGATAAATACAACTGTACGGTATATCTCGAAGAGGACAACTGGGCAGGAAGACTCGTTCACAATGACAGCGCTATAAGCTCTACCTTCTACGGTATCATGCAGAAATATAACAGCGCCAAAATGGTCGCTATGATGGAGAACGACTGCTTCTCTACAGTAGAGAACCTAACAACAGAAAAGGCCGGCTGGCTCTACTTCATGACATGGTATGACGGTGGAAGCGATAATATCAACTTCCTTACAAACCCCATATTCAATACCGAAGAGGATACTATCAATATGTATCAGAGCGATTACTGTATCACTCTTGACGAGCTCCCCGAAGACCTCTACGGTCAGAGCATTGTTGACAGAACTACAGTCTCCACAACAACTACTACAACTACAACACAGGATCCCAATGTAACTACCACAACAACTGCCTTCACATTCAAGAGCAAGTCATACACGGTAACTCTCCCCGAGGCAGACCAGAGAGATACGATCATTCTCGAGATCGAGGGTGCTGCCACAGCTTCTATCGGCGGCGGAATAGGCTACGGCACGAGCGCTGCTGACTGGGTGAACCTCGAATGGAGCGGCAACGCAGACTCCGACGGAAAGCTTTCCGTTCCGGTCGATATCTCTGAAATACCCGAGAGCTTCTCAACCGTTGAAGTACAGATCTGGTGGTCAAATGTATGGGACAGCAAGACAGAGACCGCTACCGACTATGACTGCGATCTCGTTGACTACAGCTTCACAACTCACGGCATGGGCGATATACTTTACGGCGATGCTAACTGCAATGAGAATGTTGACCTCTCAGATGCGGTTCTTATCCTCCAGTCACAGGCTAATCCCGATAAGTACGGCGTGAACGGAACGGATGAAAATCATATTACAGAAGATGGTATGACAAACGCAGACTGCTGTGACCCCGGCGACGGCGTAACACCAAAGGACGCTCTTGCTGTTCAGAAGTATCAGCTCCACCTCGTAACGCTCCCCGAATATTCGACCTCAGAGGAATAATTACAAAGAGTTAATAAAAACTATCCCCTCCCCGGATTTCCTGAGGAGGGGATCTCTATATCAGAGATCAGAATATATGTCCGCAAGGTGGGCAGATTACTAAATAGTGCTGAAGGCAACCCTTTTTAACTTCTAATTTCTCATCTCTAACTTCTACGTAAGTCAAAAATTGATTTACGTATCTATATACGCCGTTTTCTTGACAAAGCGAGGGCATTATGATAGAATATATACAGCGTGAAAAGGAGCTATGCCTATGAAAAAAATGTATTTTATAGTAAATCTTGTAGCCGGGAAGGCAGAGATAAGCAAGAACCTCGGCGCAATAATTGATGAATTTACACGTGCAGAATACGATATCACGATACACACTACCCAGAGCGGAACTGACGCCGCTTACTGTGCACGGTATGCCTGTGACAGCGGCTATGACCTGCTTGTATGTGCGGGCGGCGATGGAACTCTCAGTCAATGCCTCCAAGGGATAATGGAAAGCGAATCTCCAATACCAATCGGCTATATACCGGCAGGTTCTACCAATGATTTTGCTAAAAGCCTCGGTATCCCAACCGATCCAATGAGAGCTGTCAGGTATATCATCGAGGGTGAACCATGCCTCTGTGACGTTGGCAGACTGAATGATCAATGCTTTTCGTATATAGCAGCGTTCGGTGCGTTCACCAACGTTTCGTATGAGACTTCTCAGAGAGTCAAAAATCTTTTCGGCCACGCGGCTTATGTTGCCAACGGAGCAATGCAGATCGGCAGCATAAAATCCAAAAATCTGCGAATTGAACACGACGGCGAAACGATAGAGGGCGAGTTCATCTACGGCATGATAACCAATACCGCTTCGGTCGCCGGTTTGCTTTCGATAAAGGACTTCCTGCTGGACGACGGCGTCTTTGAGGTCACGCTGATACAAAAGCCCAAGAACGTTATGGAGCTCGGCGCAACGGAGCTGTCACTGCTGAAAAACGATAACTCGGATAAGAACATCATCTTCTTCCGTACCGACAGGATAGTGATAACAAATCTCGACGAGGAGCCGTTCACGTGGACCCGCGACGGTGAGTACGGCGGCAACTGCACTGTCAACGAGATAGTAAACCACAAGCAGGCTATCCCGTTCATCGTAAATTATAAGAGCCAGCTCCCATTCTCTGAATGATACAGATATAAAGGAACACATAACTGCAATACCCATATATAGGATCATGCATACTGCCGGGAAAACCTCTCTGAAGAAAGGTCCTCTCCTGACCGAAGCCCGTCCAATATGTCAATGAGGACCCTTTTGAAAAAGGGTCCTCATCAATTATATATAAATTTCCCACTTGAGTATTTCAGTTACGGGCGGCTCTTTTTATTCCTGCCTGCAGCTTCCGAGTATCTTGTAAAGCAGTCTGTAAAGCTCCATGGCTTCATCTGAGCCAAGAGTTATGCAGCAGCCGATCTTCTGAGGAATGCTCAAAGCCTTTTCCCTCAGCGATTCGCCCTCGGGAGTTATCTCGGCAAGGAGGACGCGCTCATCCTGTGAGCTTCTGTAGCGCTTGATAAGCCCTTTTCCTTCCAGACTTTTCAGAACGGGAGTAAGGGTTCCGGAATCAAGAAACAGCTTTGAACCGAGTTCCTTTACGCTTATCTTTTTATCCGACCACAGCACCATCATTGTAATGTACTGGGTATAGGTGAGACCGATCTCCTCCAGAAAAGGGCGGTATTTCTTTATTATCTCCCTCGAACAGGCATACAGCGGAAAGCAAAGCTGATTTTCGAGCCTGAGCGCGTCATAAGGGTCATTTCCATTCTGTTTATGCATTTTTCTGAGCCTCATAAGCCTCGCGGACGGCAAGAGCAAGCTGATCGGCACACGATGTAGGACGTCTGCCGCAGGTATTTCCTTTTAGCTTTTCTTCGATCTGTTCAACGGTCCAGCCATCAATAAGCTTTGAGATAGCCTTAAGATTTCCATTGCAGCCTCCCATAAAAGCGATATTTGTGATGACGTTTCCGTCTATGTGAAAGCTTATCTGCTGAGCGCATACCATTTGTGTATCATACGTATAATCCATAATGAGACCTCCTCAGATTATTTCGTTGATTTTTTCGTCGATTTTTCCGGGTTCCGTAGTCGGAGCGAAGCGCCCGATGACCTTGCCCTGTCTGTCAACGAGGAATTTTGTGAAGTTCCACTTTACATCGCCGGGATTTTTCGCCGTACTGCTTATTTTTTCAATAGCCTTCATCGCGAGCTTGTTCTTCATTCCCTGCACTTCCTCCTCGGGGGCTTCCTTTTTAAGATAAGCGAACAGAGGTGATTCATTCTCGCCGTTCACATCGGTCTTGGCAAACTGCTTAAATGTAATTCCGAAGCGTGATTGACAGAAGCTGACTATCTCTTCCTCTGTTCCCGGAGCCTGATTTGCAAACTGATTGCAGGGGAAATCGAGTATTTCCAGTCCCTTTTCCTGATATTTTTCATATAGATCCTGAAGCCCGTCATACTGCGGAGTGAAGCCGCAGCCCGTGGCAGTATTAACGATAAGGAGCACCTTTCCCTTATAATCAGCAAGTGATACCTCATTGCCCTGTGCATCCTTTACATTGAAATCATAAATATTCATTTTCATAACCTCCTGTTTTTAGTTGAACTCATTTCGATTGAGTTCAATTAAATTTTACATCACAAAACCGGCTTTGTCAAGAGTTTTTTGAAAAGTTTTTGTTTTAACTGTAGCAGAAGTGGTCCACCTTATCCAATTTGATAAAATAATGCGCCAAAACTACGCATCTGACAACTCGTACAGCACAAATATCCTTTCTTATCATTCGCAGATGAATTGTAGAAACAGACAATTTGTATTCAAATATTACGAAAAAATTAATTGGCTTTTAAGATAACTTTAAGATTATTTTAAGAATGACCGTTTATAATCAGAAACATAGACAACGTATCTTATCCTAAAAAATATTATTAAGGAGATTGATAATTATGAAGAAGTCAAGCATGAAAAAAATGCTGGCAGGGCTTTCGGCAGTCTGCATGGCTGCATCTGCTCTTCCGGTAACAGGCGCGGCTGTTCAGGCAGCTGATTCAAGCAGCAAGATCTACGGCGACGCTAACTGCAACAGCACAGTTGAAATGGCTGATGCTGTTCTTATCCTCCAGTCACTCTCGAATTCCGATAAATTCGGTACAAGCGGCTCGGACGCAAATCACATAAGCGCAACAGGCGAGGATCTCGGCGATGTTTATGAAAGAGGCAGCGGCCTTACTGCTATGGACGCTCTTTCGATCCAGAAGTATCTGCTCAAGCTCTGCGACCTCCCCGAATCTTATCAGGCAGGCTATACAGAGGATCCCGTAACAGAGACTATTTACATACACCTCTATAACACATCTATCTCAGTTGAAGGCGATAACAGCGGTTATACTTCCGTAAGCGGAACAAAGGTAACTATCAGCCACTCAGGAACATACTACGTTGACGGTACTCTTGATGACGGTCAGATCATCGTAAATATCCCTGACGAGACTGCTGATGCAGAGACAGTAAAGATATTCCTCAACGGAGTTAATATCACAGGCAAGTCTGATTCCGCTATACTCGTTTCAAACGCTGAGAACACCTCGATCAACCTCGTTGACGGCACAGAAAACTATATTTCCGACGGCGACACAGCTTACACAAGCGGTGCTGCTGTTATCGAAGCTAAGGACGATCTCACTATCAAGGGCGGTGACGCAGGCACAGGCAAGCTCATCGTTACTGCAAATACTCAGGACGGTATCGTCTGCAATAACGACATCAAGATAAACAATGCTATCGTTGATGTAACTACTCTCAACGAAACAAGCGGCAGCAAGACCAACGGTATCAACGGTAAATCTTCTGTTACTATCAAGGGAACTTCTGCTGTTACTGTTGATGCTACAAGCGACGGTATCAAGTCAGGCAGCGGCAGCGTAGCTATTGAATCCGGTACTGTTACTGTAAAGGCAGGCGCAGATGCTCTCCAGTCAGGAACTACTATCGACATCTCAGGCGGTAATGTTACTGTCGGCGGCGACAGAGGTATCACTCCCGGTACAGCTCTTAACATCACAGGCGGTACTGTTGTTGCTACAGCTACTGATAATCAGGTAGACAGCTCACTCATGAGCGGTACAACTCAGAGCACATGGCTCTTCAACTGTATTGCAGAGTCTACTGACACAACATGGAAGAAGGCTAATTCCTTCCAGATCGGCAGCCTCACAACAGCATTCGAGAAGAAGTATCAGTACGTTCTCGTAAGTGATGCTTCACTCACAGGAACAAAGACTATCACAAATACAAGCACAGGTGCTACTGTTACACATACCAACGGCACAATGGAGACCTTCACAGCCTCCGGTACTGTAACAACATTCAACACCGTTAATCCCGCCGGCAAGGACGGCAGCAGCGTTGTTATCACAGACCCCGTTACAGACGGCTACACGATCACTCTTTCAGGAGCATCTATTCAGACTAATGCTCCCTCGGACGTTGCTTCTATCTCAAACGGCGTTCTGACTATCACTAAGGAAGGCGTTTTCACAGTAACAGGAACAGGCTCCGGTACACAGATCGTTGTTAACGTTGACAAGACTGCTTATCCCAATGCAGTTGTTGAACTTGATCTCGCAGGCATGAGCCTCACAAATACATCAACATCTCCTATCTACGTTGCTTCTATCGGCGACGAGGTACAGATCGTTGCTAAGAACGGCACTGAGAATACTATCACCGACGGCAGCAACTACACAAATGCTGATTCCGATCAGGGAGCTATCTACTCAAAGGACGATATCAAGTTCAAGGGTAAGGGTACTCTCACAGTAAACGGAAACGCTGCTGACGCTATTGTTGGTAAGGACGATGTAAAGATCTACAACGGTACACTTATAGTAAATGCTGTTGATGACGGTATCCGCGGCAAGGACAGCGTAAGAATAGGTGATTCCGACGACCTCGGAACAGAGGGCGCATACGATAACCTCAGCGTTACTGTAAAGACCAACAACGGTTCAACAGGCGGCGACGGTATCAAGGCTACAAACGATACAGATACAGGCAAGGGCTATGTTGAGATCAACGGCGGTACTGTAAACATCAATTCTTATTCGGACGGTATCCAGGCTGAGCAGGAGTTCACAATGAACGGCGGCGACGTCACTATCTACACATATTCGGGAAGCAGCTATACAGGCAGCGGTTCGTCTTCATCCGATCCCGGTTCAGGCTTCAACCCCGGCGGCGGCTGGGGCGGCGGCCAAGGCGGCATGGGTCAGGACGGAAATGCCAACAAGACCGATATTTCTGCTAAGGGTATCAAAGTAAGCGGACTTTGGTCCTATGATACCAACAGTGTTCCGAATGCTACTTATCTCGGCGGCGGAAATCTTACTGTAAACGCAGGAACAGTCAACATCGACTCTTCTGATGATGCTCTTCACTGCGGGGCTATTCTCAGCCTTAACGGCGGCGAATTCACTCTTAATTCTGCCGATGACGGCATACACGCAGATCAGATAATCAATATCGGTAAGAGCGGCGGTTCATTCACAGACGTTCAGATATATATCGGTAAGTGCTATGAAGGCGTTGAATCTATACAGATCAACCAGAACTGCGGTACTGTTTATATCATTTCAGGCGATGACGGATATAATGCAGGAAACAACAAAGCATCTCAGATATTTGGTGTTCGTGAGGAGACAACTCCCGATTGCAGATATGTTGCATCTTCACTTCTCGTTAGCGGTTTTTCTCTGAATATCAACGGCGGTCTTGTAGTTGCAAACTCTGCAAGCGGCGACCATGATTCACTTGATTCAAATGCCAATATTTATCTCAACGGCGGATATGTATGCGCAAACGGTCAGGAGCCGCTTGACTGCGGTGATAATAATAATTCCATAAGCTACAACGGTGGAAGCGTTATTACAATGACAGCAGGAAATACAAGCCTTACAACAAGATATAGCTTCCTTGACAGCTCGAACAATGTTATATGCTCTTTCCTCTCGGGAAGCGGCGGCGGAACATCGTCCTTGAATAACTGTACAGTACAGTCAGGCGGAACGGTTTCCGGCGGTACATCAATTCTTTCACAGGCGGGAAGCTATGCCGTTACGATCGGCGGTACACTTTCAGGCGGCTCATCTGTAGGTCAGGGCTCATCGACTCAGCCCGGCGGTCCCGGACAGTGGTAATAATAACCGAGAACATCTGAATTAATGTGTTCATTATAGCAAAACAGGCTGATACTTATGTGTCAGCCTGTTTCATTCTCTCAGAAAAACAATGTGTGTCTGCTGAAAAATTTACTCAAAATGTCAAGACAATTTCGTTTTCTTATGATATTATGATATTGCAAGATAACTTTCTGCTATGAGTCATGATGCACTGCTTCTGCAAAAAGCTTCAAAATGCGATGCGCAAATCCCATTATTTTAAAAAATTTGCGCTCCCCGAACAAAGTTCGGTGCAATTACCGCCTTACGGCGGTTATTGAGGACACATTAATTATAGGCATCGGCTTTTTATTAATATCATTTAGCAGGTGGTTACATTCTGAGAGCTATTCTGTGTGTTTGAGCTCAGTTTTATGATCCTACACACCGACATATATATATAACAAAGCCGGTTCAAATGAACCGGCTTTTGCCATACTTATCACTGATCGATTTCATGAAGATACCCGCCTCGGATCTCATACATCATTCTCTCCGTCATTCGTTGATTTCCTGCTCTTTTTTCTTTTGATAAAAACAGCCGCGCCGACAGCTGCTGTGACTGCACCGGCAGCAGCAGGAATCGCAATAGTTCTGCGTCTGCTGTTTTTATTGCTTTCATCGCCGGAAACAAACTGTTTCTCTGAGACTTCAGCTCCGATGTCATACAGGATCTGTGCTGCGTCAACGGCGCACACGCCGTTCAGGACCGTGATCTTCAACGTATGTCTGCCTTGCTCCAGTCCGTTGACCGACAAAAAAGACTGCCTGTTTGAAGCTGTTGTAACAGCATAGTTTTGTTCGAGGACAATATCATCGAGCATCACAGAAATGCTGCCCTCGCTTTCTTGTGCACCGGTCAGAATAATACCGGTACCCTCGAATTCGATCTCGGCAAATGCGCCCTCTGTACCCTTGGAAATGGTTCGCTTATAATTTTTGAAACTGTCCATTGTGCTGTGACTCCAGTTGCCGGCACTGTAAGAAAAAGCGCTGTCACAATTATCAAGCTTTATAACATAGGGCTGAGACGGATCTGTCGCCTCGATATTCACATGACGAAAACAGCAGTGGTCGTAAGAACTGTAAAACGCAGCTCTGCCTGCGGAATATCCTGCTCCGTCCGCGTGATATTCCAGCACTGTTTCGCCATCGACATAAACCGTAACATCGTCATAGTCTGCGGCGATCCTGACATTGTGCCACGAGGCAGCATCAAATTCGGCTATCTCACCCCTTTGTAATTCCTGTTTCCCGCCGAAAAAGCTCCAACAGCCGTTTGGATAAAGAAGCATACTGTAACCGCTCATGCCGCTGTCAGCAAGGATATAACGCAGACCGACGCCCGCATAACTGTTTTCGCCGTCTGTCAGTACATCTGCGCTGACGCTGTAATTATACCAGCGATCGTCGCCGAAATTGGTTGTAGGCTCGGGGGTGCCTCCCCATTCATCTGCCTTGATCTCACGGGTGATCTGCTGCATCAGTACATTTTCTCCGTCCTTCCCGGTCACTTCAAATGCACCGCCCTCATCGGTCGTGTAAATGGGCGCACCGCCTCTGGCAGTGAGAAAGCTTTCAGTGTACCGGAAATCCTCGGAATATGGGAGCGAAAGGACTGTGTTTTCTTCCTCGGAAGGCGAGATATACTGCATTTCGGGGATATCTACTGTCGATACCGTCACCAGGGAATACGGCTTCACTGTGACCTCATATTTTCCCTTTTGGGGAGTGATCTCAGCGGTTTTTTTGAAGTAATTTGCATTAAACGCCTGACCGCTTTCGGGACCTCTTGTCTCCCAGACGGAAACGGGACTCTCGGCTTTTGCAAGCCCGCACACTTCAAAGCTGTATGTAATGGGTTCGGAAGTCGTGTTGGTGATAACAGTACTGTAATCGCCTTCCTCGCTGCACGCCGTTATGTAACTGTAAGCTGCGTCCACTATAGCGTGACCGTCACCGCCCGCTCTTCCGTCTGCATAGCAGGCGTCATAGATAAAGCTCCAGCCCTTATCCATGAACTGCGAGAAATGCAGGTTCATAAAATAACCGCTGTCAAGGGTAAAGTAACCATTCCAAGGAGTGTTCGCGCTGATGAGCTGCTTCTGACAATAGGTCACACCGTCGTAATATGCGGCAACTGCGGGCTGATACTCATACAGCGTCATATATCCGCCGCTCACCATTGTTATCATGCGGTTTGCGATATCGAGAACTCCGTTGATGCCTGTAAGTCCCGAATTACCCTCATCAAAGCGGTATACGGACTGTGCATAGCTCATCGGTGCGCTGCCCTCGGAGAACCAGATCTCCTTGCCTTTTTCCTCAGCCAGCCGCTTTGTATACGTATCGGCGAAGCTCGTATAATGTGAGCCGATAACATCGACCGCATCGCACAGCTCTTCATTCTCAACCATTTCCTTTGCAATGTTCCATGTGCCGCATTCGTCGGCTGCAACGATCCTGATCTTTGCATAATCATAGGGGCAGTCGGTCTCACTTTTCAGCGCATTCGAGAGATATACTATCCAATCTGTGTCGACCTTACGTTCATTTCGATTGGCACTGACATAATCAAACTGAAGCCCATAGACTTCATAGGCTGCATCGAGCGTTTCCTTATACCATTTGTATCGCGCCGCATACACGTCATCTGAATCTGTGACCCAGCGCGGCTCGCTCCACCAAAGCATATCCAGCGTCACGTCAGGAGCGATCTTTTTGATATCCGCTGCGATCTGAAAGCCTGCGCCTCTGGTCACATCGGCGTGCTCGCTTTCTGTCCGCATCGTCATTGGTTCTGTACCGGATGATGTATTCACATCGGCGCCCATTTCCACCTTGAAATGCGAAAATCTAAGACCGTTTTCGCCGTACAGATATTCCAATATCTGCTGATAGCTTTCCGGACTTTTTTCCTTATAATCAAGGAGCAGTCTTGACGAGCCGTTGCAGCTTATCATTCCCTGTCCTCTGTAAAGGAAATTTTCGTTTTTATTCGCATGACTGCCGTCTATCCTGATCACCATACTGTTTTCTCCTGCTGAATTTTCCGCATAAACTGCACCTGAGCTTCCGCATATGACCGACGCCCCGAGCAACAGTGCGGAGATTTTTTTACATATATTCAATAGCCACACTTCTTTCGATTGATATCTCTTAAAGGCATTTCTAAAAAGCATTATAGACAAGAAAAAACAGATATGTGCAGCAGGTGCCGTGCATTGCTGCCTTTTCTAAGGATCTTTTTAGAGATGCTCCATCAATAGTATAAACCGAAACAGGTACTGCGTCAATCTTAAATTCTCAGCAATTCTAACTTTTTGAAACTCAGATGATCGTTCCGTTTTGCTTCCTAAAGTCGGAGGGAGATATTCCCTCATATTTTTTGAATACGATCCCAAAATATGTCAGGCTTGCAAACCCCAGCTGCTGCGCGATTTCGGAAATAGAAATACACTCGTTGAGCAGCATGCTTTTTGCCTTTGCGATCTTTATGCGTGAGATATATTCCATAGGGCGCATATTCATGCGTTTTCTGAAGATCCGCCCAAAATATTGCGGTGAAACGCCCGAAAGTGCAGAAAGATCGTTCAGCGATATATCCGAGGAGCAATGCTCGTTGATATATGCAACAGCTCTGTCAACGAGCATATTTCCCGTATTGCTGCCGACTTTTTTCTCATCAAACAGATCACTCGCAAGAAGTATCGCCTGATAGATCAGCAGAGAACATTTCCGGCTGTTGTGAAGATCGTCCTCAGCAAGACAATACAATCTGCGATGCAGCTTTCTGAAAGCAGTCAGATCGGCATCGGCGGCGATCATTTCATGCATGAACCCCATGTTCTGCATGATGTCTGTCAGCATATCACCGCGAAAAACCATCCAGCATGTCTCCCATTCGCTGCTTTCAGGGAAATATTCATGCGGCAGCGCCGGCGGCAGATAAAGCAGCGAGTCACTATTCAGGATGTAACGTCTGTCCTTTACAATCAGTATGCCGCTGCCCTTTACTGTCAACAGAAACTGATGTGAGGTGAGTCCCCTGTCACGTCTGATATGAAATTCCGGTGAAGTCCTGCCGATCCCCGAAAGATAAAACGGCAGCTCTTTTTCCTTCCCAAAAACGGGGTACACGGCATGATACATTCTCTTCTCCTTCAGGGAACCTCCACAGAAATACGTCACTGACCTGACCGACCCGTTACATACTCGCCTATGTTGCAAAATGTCTGTTGACATTTTGAAATAAAGCATAGTATATTCTCCTCCATAATGTTAGCAGCCGTATTCAAATTGGATACGGCTGCTCTTGTAGTTTCCCGGCCTGATCCTTACCTTTCCAAAAATGGCTCACAAATCCCCATAATTTTTATTTGTG